>NZ_JARWLA010000012.1:0-170246 GCF_047445805.1 Rhizobium sp. BR 314
ATTCAATCTCGACTAAATCACGTCATTCTGAATCGACGAGAACTCACACTCGTCTCAAAACGCATCTCTGCGCCAAAACGAGGTGTATTCTCTTGTTCAAAACGTAACCGTCGAAGTCTCTTTCCAGAACCGAAATCTCTTCCGGTCCCGCAAGCTTCGCCGCCCACGTTTCTCTTTCTTCTCATCTTCAATTGTCAAAAAACAGACCAGAAAACCCAGTCGAAATCACGTCCCWCAATCCCGAACCCGAAAGCCCAGAACCACCAATCAGCATCGCAGCCAATCCAGGAAACACTAGAGCGAAGGTCGTCGTCGCCAGCAGCGCCGCCGCCCTCGTCAGTGATCGGGCTTATAGAGAATGCACCACGCCGCCGTCAATAGGGGTTCTGAGAGAAATTACGAAAATCTTACAAGCTATTGATTTCATTACGAATTCAAAGCGCGACTACAAATACCGCCCAGAACTCGCGTTTTGGAGCAGCTCGGCGGCTTATCATAACCGTTCTGCCTGAGATCACGCATTGAAGATGTCGACTGAACACGTGCGGCATCCCCTCTCCCTCCCCTTTGCATCCACCTGACGACTACCCTGGAATAGGTCCGCCGAAGAAGTGGGATACACCGACCATGGCTGGCATGTCCCGTCATCGGCCGGTCACGCAGGGGTGAGACTGTTTCTTGAAGCGATGAAAGTGGAGGTTCGTCGCACAATCGCACGGAGGGCGATTTCATGTCCGATATTACAGTCTGGGCCAATAACGACGTCGTTCAGATAGCGTGGCGGTCCGATAAGCCGATCGAGACTTGTCTAGGCTTCGCAATCGATCGCGCGGAGGTGTTACCGACAGGAGGCGATCGCGACTGGGAAGCACTTCCCGCCTGGGTCGGCTTCACCGGCGAGACCAACCCTGCCTGGCAAATGAAGGACACCTGGATTTGGCCGATACAAAAGTTCAGCTGGAAGGATCTTACCGCCACACGCGGCAAAACCTATCGCTACCGCGTGACACCGGTCGGCGGCGAGATCGTCGATGGACAGCGTCTGGCGGCGATTGCCAGCATCGCCCCACTTGAGAGCCAGCCTGTAACCCTCACAGAGAAACACGGGCATTGCAGCGCCTATTTCAACAGAGGCATTCTCTCTACCCAGTACCTGGCTCATCAGATCCCCGCGGGGCCAAGCGGCGCACCCAATTATGTCACGCTGAAAGGCCGCATCGATCAACCGGGAGATCCGCTGCGAGAGAACCTCGCCGGCCAACTCATCGATGGACTGCTTTCGCTCCTGCGCCGGGCCGAAACCGAGGGCGGCACATGCTATGCCGCCTTGTATGAGCTTAACGACGTTGAGCTGGAAGGAGCACTGCTTCAGGCTTCACGACTGTCCATCATACTTTCGAACACTGGTCCCGACGACCAGGAAAATCATCCGGCGCGGCAAGCGCTACACGAGAAAGCCGCCAGCAATCCCAACCTGCAGATCTTTGATCGATTTGTTCCCGGCGGCCATATCGGCCACAACAAGTTCATAATCTATGCGGACGGGCAAGGCGAACCCCAGGCCGTGCTGCTGGGCAGTACAAACTGGACCGACATGGCCGTCTGCGCCCAGTCCAACAATGCGCTGGTCGTTGAGGATGCAACGCTGGCAAAAGCCTACAAGGATTATTGGGACAGGCTGCTTGCCGACACCCAGAACGACGATGCAAAGCAAGGGAACGATTTGCGCAGCTCGGATGCTGAGGCCGGCGCGACTGATATCGCCTTGGACCAGGCAACGGCCACGGTCTGGTTCTCGCCGAACACTCCGCATGCACGCCCAAGCCATCTGTCTGCGGATGCGCCGCCGCCACCCGATTTGTCAGTCGTTTACCAGCTCATGCAACAAGCCAAGACAGCTGTCGTGTTCCTTGCCTTCCAACCCGGCAGCCCGAGCATCGTCGACGAGCTTGCTCGCCTCGGAAATGCAAGGCCTGACCTCTTCATTCGCGGCGCGGTGACCGACCCCAACGCGGCCCAGACATTCAACACGACGCTGATCCATCGCTCCGGCGAGCAGCCGGTCAACGTCGTGCCGGCGTCGGCGATCGACGATCAGTTCGGCTATTGGCAAAGAGAGCTGCTCAAAGCAGGACCAAGCGCCCATGCTATCATCCACGACAAGATTGTCGTGATCGATCCGGGGCAACCGGGCTCGGTCGTCATCACCGGCAGCCACAATCTCGGCTACCGCGCATCCATGAACAATGACGAGAACATGCTGCTCGTCTCGGGCCATGACGAACTTTCGAAGGCCTACGCCGTTCATGTTTTGGATGTCTATGATCACTATCGCTTCCGCTACATGATCCAGAAGGGCGGCACGCATGCCTTTTCGGGTCTAAGCCGAGATGCGAGCTGGCAGGACAAGTATTTCGCGCCGGACAGCAGTGCGCGCAGGGATCTGGACGTATGGTTCCAGAACGGCGCGGCTAAGGACTAAACATGCAGGCCTTTGGGATCGTCCGGCGGAGGTCGAGACCATCTCCACCATGAGGCCTATCTCACCCATCTCCGAGCAAGGTCCATGACGGCTGACATTTCAATCTGAAGTCAGCCGTCAATGGGTGCCTGCATCTTCTCAGCCGGCCATCCGGTCCGGAGAACGCAAGATTGCAGCGCCTCCTGCCGCCTGCACTGCGAGACTTCCGTATTCGATGCCCGCGGCCAAGGCGCTGCTTACATCGTGACCTTCGAGCCAGGCATCGATAAACCCGGCATTGAAGGCATCGCCCGCTCCCGTCGTATCGATCACCGGGACATCCTTCGCAGCCATGTGGGCCTGCGTGTCGGCTGAGCGAAGCCAAGCGCCCTCGCCTCCGGCCTTCAACGCGACGATCGGAAAGTGCGTTGCGAGAACATCAAGCGCCTTAGCCGGCTCGTCGTGACCTGTAATAGCCTGCGCCTCTTCGCGATTGGGCAGGAATATATCGACGCCCTCGCAAGCCTTCAGCAGGCCAGGATCGTAAATCAGCGTCTCGTCCCAGCTCGGATCGAGCGAAACGGTAAGGCCAGTAGACTTTGCCTGCCGCACCAAATCAGGGATTTCATGCAGCGTGGCGAATTCGGCGATATGGAGATGCCCCGCATCCTTCCACTGCAGTGCATCAGAAAGCGTTGCGGGCAGCGCCGCACCCGCCCGGCGCGACAGGAATGCGCGATCATTGCCGATCACGCTTGCCACCGTCACCTGCGGGCCGGCATCTTCGGCGCGCTCCAGAAAACGCAGATCCAGGCCATCGATCGCAAGATCCGGCTCGATGCCGCGCGACAGGCCGTCAATGCCGAGACGGGCGACAAGTGCCACCGCCCTGCCCGCATGAGCGAGATGCGCGGCGGAAATGAACGCGCCGCCACCGGCTGCCAACTTCATATTTTCGGCAAAGACCTCGCGCCCTGGCTGCGGCAGTGACTGCAGGCCGGTGAAAATGAGGTCACAGTAAATCCGTCCTATGCTGAGGACCGCCGGACGGTTCAATTGTTGTGGTGTCATAAGCGGCCCAGGCTCTTTTCGGTCTTGGCATCGAAGAGATAGAGGCTGCCCGCGGGAGCGGAGACCGAAAGCATGCTGCCAGCCTCGGGGATAAGCTTACCAGGTGCCGTTGCGATCACCGATGCCCCGTTGACATCGAGATGAACCAGCGTTTCCGCGCCAAGCGGCTCCACGGCCGTGACGGTTCCGCGCAGCGACAGGCCGCCTGGTTTGCCTTCCTCGACCCTTAGATCATGCGGACGAACACCGACGAGCACGTCCCCATCCGGTATAAATTCGATCCCGCTTCCGTTGCGCCGGCCTGCCGTCAAGTTCATCGACGGGCTGCCGATGAAGCGTGCCGTGAACACATCGGTCGGATTTTCGTAAAGCTCGGTCGGCGTGCCGGTCTGCAGGATGCGGCCGTCGCGCATGACGACGATGCGGTCGGCCATGGTCATGGCTTCGACCTGGTCATGCGTCACATACACAGTGGTCGTCTTCAGACGCTGATGCAGTCGCTTGATCTCGATACGCATCTGCGCACGCAGCTGCGCATCGAGGTTGGACAGCGGCTCGTCAAAGAGGAAGGCGGATGGGTTGCGCACCATGGCGCGGCCGATGGCGACGCGCTGGCGCTGGCCACCGGAGAGAGCCGCCGGGCGACGATCGAGATAAGGCTCCAAGCCGAGTGCCTTGCCGGTCTCCTCAATCCGCTGATCTTTTTCCGCCTTGGACAGTTTAGACGTATAAAGACCGAAACCGATATTCTGACGCACGGTCATATGCGGATAGATCGCATAGTTCTGGAACACCATGGCGATGTTGCGCTGCTTGGGGTCGCGCTCGTTGACGATAGCGCCGCCGATCTTCAGATGACCGCCGGAAATATCCTCAAGGCCGGCAATCATGCGCAGGGTCGTCGATTTGCCGCAACCCGAAGGCCCGACGAAAACGACGAATTCGCCGTCCTTGATTTGCAGATCGATAGCCCGAACGGCTTCGACCTTGCCATAGCGCTTGACCAGCTTTTCGAGTTCGATGGTCGCCATCAGCGTGCCTCCACAAGTGCACTGAATTTCTCTTCAAGTTCGCGCGCAGCTGAAGCTTCACTTGCTGCATGTTCGGACGCCAAGGCCTTGAAACGATCGGCGTCTGCCCTGTGCCGCCCAAGCGCCTCGTTCATCGCCTTTGGTGACGGTCCGCCGAGCCGGTCGCGCACGGCGACAAAATACTGCGGCGAGACCAGCTCCTCGAACTTCTCACGATCGAAAGACGGCTCGCGGGAGGTAGCCTCGCGGAATGCCTCAAGGAACGGCTCGAAACCATCCTTTTCCAACCCACCACCGAGCGCGACGACGGCGCGCGCTACCTTCGCCGCGATCTCATGCGCCTGCCGGAACGAAAGACCCTCGATGCGCACAAGCGAGTCCGCCAGTTCCGTGATGGTGATGCAGGAGCGACGGATATTTTCGGCAACGCGCAACGAGTCAATGCGGATCGCGCCGATGAAAGCGGCCAACAGGTCGAGGACGCGGCCAGCTGAGGCAAATGCCTCGTAACCCATCTGCTGGGTCTCGCCTTCGCTATCGTTCATGTCGGTGAACGGCGTGTTGTGCATGACGTCAAGAACCGTGCGCGCCCGGCCCATGGTCTGGCTTGCCAGATGGCGCATGTGCTCGACCGGTACCGGATTGCGCTTCTGCGGCATGATCGAGGAGATCTGCACGAAAGCATGGGGCACATAGATCTGGCCGACCTCGAAGCTCGTCCAGAACTGGAAGTCCTGGATGAGACGGCCGAGGTGTAGGAACATCAATTCCAGCGCCGAATAGGTCGAGGTGATGTAGTCCACCGCGGCGATGCAGCTGTAGGAATTGGACAGGGGGGCGGCAAAGCCCAGGAGAGCAGCCACCCGGTTGCGATCGATGGGGAAGCCCGAGGTTGTAATCGCCGCCGCGCCCATGGGGGACAGGTTGACGATAGTGCGAGCAGCTTCAAACCGCTCGAGGTCGCGGATAAGAACCTCTATCGCCGCTGAAAGATAATGGCCGAATGTCGATGGCTGCGCCGGCTGGCCATGCGTGTAGGCGACGATCAGTGTCTCCTTCTCGCGTTCGGCAGCCGCAATCATCGCATCCAGGAGATTGCGAACCTTTGATGTCAGCGTGTCGATACGCTCCTTCAGGCCGAGCTTGAACAGCGTGTGATCTATATCGTTGCGCGAGCGCGCCGTATGCAGGCGTCCGGCGATATCAGCACCGATGCAAGCCTTCAGCTCTTTCTCGATGAGGAAGAAGAAGTCTTCGACCTCGCCTGTGTAAGTGAGCTTGGAGGGATCGATCTCCCGATCGATAGCCTCCAGTGCGCCCGCGATAGCAGCAGCCTTCTCGCGGTCCAGAATGCCTGTTTCGGTCAGCATCACCAGATGTGCGCGGTCGATACGGCGGAAGCCATCGACATGGTGGGTCTTGGCGCCATCGAAAAGCGGACGAAGAACGGTTTCCTTGTAAACCGGATCGGGGAAAACGCTTTTGTCGGAGAGCCGGGGATCAAGATCAGACATGGTTCAACCCTTGAGGCCTGCGAGCATGACACCGCGGACGATGTAACGCTGTAGAAGAAGGAAGACGACGAGTGTGGGAAGCGTGGCGATGGCAGCGCCCGTCATGATCATTTCCCACTGGATGGACTGCTCGACGGCAAAGCTCGAAAGCCCGACCGGCAACGTATAGAGCTCCGGGCTTGTGGATACGATCAACGGCCAGAAGAATGCGGTCCAGTTGCCGAGGAAGGTGAAGATCGCAAGCGCTGAGAGCGCAGGCGTCACCAGCGGCATCGCCACTTTCCACCAGATCTGGAATTCGTTGAGGCCATCGACGCGAGCGGCTTCGAGAAAGTCGTTCGGAACGCCTTCGAAGAACTGCTTCATGAGGAAGGTGCCGAAGGCCGTCATCATCCCTGGGAACATGATGCCCCAGTAGCTGTCCAGCCAGCCGAGCTTGCTCGACATCAGATACCACGGAATGACAAGCATTTCCGTCGGGATCATCAGGGTTGAAAGAATGGCAAGGAAGATGAAATAGCGGCCGCGGAACTGGAACTTCGCCAGAGTGTAACCGACGAGGCTGTCGAAGAAGACGTTCGACAGCGTGACGACGACCGCGACGATCATGGAATTCATGAACCAGCGCAGGAAGCGCCCGTCGGCGAGGATGGTCACGTAATTCTGCAGCGTCGGTTCGGCCGGGATCAGGCGCAGATCGTAGACCTGCCCCGCCGTCTTCAACGAGGTGGAGAACATGAAGGCCAGTGGCGTGATCATAATGAGGCCGCCGATGAACAGCAGCGTCCATGTCAGGATACGGCCGGGGCGCAGGTGCTCGAACGGCAAAGGTTTGGCTTGAGCCGGCATTGTCATTTCTTTTCCCTCAGAATCCAGAGCTGCAGCAGCGAGACGCAAAGCAGGATGGTGAAGAGAACGACGGTCTGCGCTGCCGCATAGCCCATCGCATAGGAGGAAAATGCAGTCTGGTAGATCATCAGCACTAGCGGCTTTGTCGAACCGAGCGGTCCGCCAGGATCGTTTGTGGTCATGTTGTAGACCTGATCGAAGATGCGCAGGAAGCCGATCGAAGAGAAGACGACAAGGAAAACCGTGGTCGGCTTCAGAAGCGGGATGGTGATCTTGCGCAGAATCGCCCATTCGCCGAGGCCGTCGATGCGCGCCGCCTCGTAGAACGTATTGGGGATCGCGCGCAGACCGGCCATGAAAATGATGATCTGGAAGCCAAGGCCTGCCCAAATGGAGGTTGCCATGATGGCATAGAGCCCTTGATCGACCGAGCGCAGGAACCCCTGCTGTGGCAGACCGACGGCATTCAGAATGTTATTGATGAAGCCGATGGGCGCAGGCTGATAGAACCAACGCCAGACCCACGCCATGGCGGCTGCCGTCGTTAGATAGGGCAGGAAATAGAGTGCACGGATGAGCCCGTGCATGAAGTGCACGCGGTCGAGAAAATAGGCGATGGTGAATGAGACCAGCAGGCTGATCGGCGTGCCGATCAACAGGTATGTAAAGGTGTTCTTGAACACCTTCCAGAATTCCGGATCGGAGAACAGCTTCTGGTAATTGGCGATGCCGATAAATTTCGGCGGATTCATAAGATCCCAATCGGTGAGAGAAAGCCAAAAGGCTTCCAGCGTCGGGTAGAAGCGGATCACCGAGTAGAACAGGATCGGCAGGGCGAGAAAGCTCCATACCCAGATCAGCCGTCGTGTGCGCATTGAAAGGCGATCCGTAAGGCGATTGCCCGAGGGCTGGTTCGCCATGCCGCCTGTTTCAGCCGTCATTGTCATGTTTCAAAACCCTTCGGCAGCGGAAAATGCAGTGCCGTGGACAGGCAGGAGAAGACGAAGCGGCATCCGCCGCTTCGTCGGTTGCCGTGGCTCTTACTTCGCCGCGTCGAGTATCGTCTGCTCGGCCTTCGCGGCCTGATCGACGGAATCCTTGACCGGTTGCTTTTCAAGGATCACGCGGTTGGCCATATCGATCGCAATCTGGCGCTGCTTCTGTTCGTCTGCAAACATGGTCGTGTGCGCATATTCGAGCCCCTTGAGGAACGGGCCATAGATCGGATCGGCCAGGTTCTTCTCGGTCATGGCAGCAGAGCGCCGTGCCGGTAGTTCACCCACATCCTGCAGCCAGATATCCATCGCTTCCGGCGAGGAGATGTAGTTCAGGAACTTCTCGGCGGCCTTCAGCTTCTCACCACTTGCCTTGGCACTGATGCCATTGGCGAAGTAGCTGGCATAGTTGGAACGAACACCCTCGGCATTGGCCGGAAGTTCCGTCACACCCCATTCGAAATCCTTGATGCTCCGGAAGGACCCGAGGCGGAAAGTGCCGTCGATGGTCATGGCAGCCTTGCCGGCGCGGAAGGCCGCCTGGCCTTCGTCCATGAACTTGACTTCGCCAACCTTTTGCTCGGTCTGGAGGCTCGTATAGAAACCGAGCGCCTTTTCACCGGCGGCATCGTTATAGGCGACCTTGCGGTCATGCTGGGTGTACGGCTGGCCACCGAACTGGCGCACCAGAACTTCGCGCCACCAATGTTGGTCCTGCCCCGGCATGTCGAGCGTGATGCCTTCAGCCAGGAGATTACCCGAGGCGTCCCGCTTCGTCGTCTTCTTGGCAACTTCGACCAGCTCGTCGAGAGTCTTCGGCGGCTTGCTCGAATCGAGGCCGGCGTCGGTGAACGCCTTCTTGTTGTAGAACAGGGCCAGCGACCGGACGGCTGTCGGCAACCCGTAATACTCGTCACCGCGCTTCATGGCGGAAACGATCGGGAAGAATTCGCCTTCGATCTTGTCGTGCGGGAAGGCATCTTTCGGCAGCGGCTGAAGAATGCCGCCAGCTACAAACTTGTCGAGCCAGCCGTAGAAGAGCTGCATGACATCGGGGCTTTTACCAGCCATTTTCGCCGCGATCACGCGGGTCTGATAGTCATCGTAAGGGAACGTGACCTGCTTGACCTTGATGTCCGGATTGGCCTTCTCGAAATTTGCGATCAGCTTGTCCATCGCCTTGACGCGCGTCTCGAAGACGTACTGCCAGTATTCGATTTCGACAGCCTGAGCGGCATTGGCCGCAAGGGCACTGAACCCTGCAACCAGACCTGCCAATAATAGCTTACGCATAAATCCTCCCTTGTGCCCCCACCCGCCGGTTTCCAAAATGCGGTTGCCAGGCTTGGCTGCGGATAGGCACCTCCCATCCGCATGTTCCACCATATGCCGTACAGCGAATGCACGACACCAACTCCTTGCTCGATGCGAGAATCATGTTTTCGCGATGGAGCGGGGCGGCTTTCGCCACCCTGTCCTTTACGCTTCAACTTTAAGCGCGCCTTGTCAATAAGATAATTTAGTTGAATTAATATATTGCTGTTAAGAACGCCGCGCGCTATTCCTTCAGGAAGGCAGGAGGACCCATGACACAACAACCGGCAAAGATGCCGCTGGCCGTTACTCTCGGTAAAAACCCGGAACGGATCCGCGATCATAATCGCCGTGTCGTACTCGACGTGGTGCGCCGTCATGGGCCTTTGGGCCGCATGCACATCGCCCGCCTCACCCATCTGACCGCGCAGGCCATTGCCAATATCGTAGACGAGCTGGTGGCGGATAATCTCCTGATGCAACTTGGTCGCCTCAAGACCGGCCGCGGCCAGCCGCCGATCCAGTTCGCTGTCAATCCCGAGGGTGCGATGACCATCGGCGTCGAGATGGGCTCGACCCAAATGGTCACGACGGTGCTCGATCTTTCCGGCACACCGCGCCGGCAGCATGTCCGTCCCGTTCTCGATGTCAGCGCCGGAACGCTTTCGGCGCAGTTGCGGGCCGAAGTCGATGCCGTCAAGGCGGCCTTTCCTGCTCGTCTTCTCGGTATCGGCGTCGTCATGCCCGGCCCCTTCGATATCGAAGGCATGAGCTCGGTCGGGCCTACGACCCTGCCTGGGTGGTCAGGGATCGATGCTGCGGAAGTTCTGAGCAATGCCTGCGGCGAGCCGGTTATTGTCGAAAACGACGCGAACGCCGCGGCTGTCGGCGAGCGCCTGTTCGGCGCCGGCCATGCGATCTCCAATTTCGCCATGATCTATTTCGGCGCCGGCATCGGCCTCGGCCTCATTCAGGATGGCGCGCCGTACCGCGGCGCGTTCGGCAATGCCGGCGAAATCGGCCATGTGGTCATCACCCCGAACGGACGCCAATGCGCCTGTGGCCAGAAGGGCTGCCTCGAGACCTATGCCTCCCTCCATGCTCTGCGCGAGAAGCTTCATGCCTCAGGCATTGAAAACACGGACTTCGACGCGCTCGAAACGCTGCATGCTGAGCGCAACCCGGTACTGATGAATTGGCTGCAAGAGGCGGCCGATCATCTCGCACCGATGATCGCCATGATCGAGAACATCCTTGATCCGGAAACCGTAATTCTCGGCGGCATGTTACCGGATGCCATCATTGACGACTTAATCCGACACATGGGCGAATTGCCAATTTCCGTCGCAAGCCGCCGTGCTCGTGCCTTGCCGCGCGTCCTACTCGGGCAGACCGGCCAGTTCACCGCCGCGCTCGGCGCAGCATCCCTGCCGATGTTCGAGGCAATGACACCGAAGCTCGATATGAACTCAGAATTGTAAGAGGTCCGCGAGGAACCATGCTCACTGCCCTGCAGCGCATCGAGCGCCAAAAATCGTCCCCTGCCCTTGTTCGCCTGCATCGGGCGCTGAACAGACTGCGATCGACGGTGACGCTGATGCACACGGGCGCGCATCCTGACGACGAGCAAAGCGGGCTGATTGCCTATTTCCGCTTCGCACTCGGCATAAGGGTCGTTGTCGCCTGCTCGACGCGCGGCGAAGGCGGGCAAAATGCGCTCGGCCCCGAACGCGGCGGCGCGCTCGGCGTGATCCGTAGCCGGGAAATGGAAGAGGCCGCACGCGTTCTTGATTGCGATATCCATTGGCTCGGTCATGGTCCGGACGACACCGTGCACGACTTCGGCTTCTCCAAGGATGGCGACGGCACCTTCGCGCATTGGGGCGAGGAAAAAATCGTCGAGCGTCTGGTGCGCGCCTATCGCACCGAACGCCCGGACATCGTCTTGCCGACTTTTCTCGATGTTCCCGGCCAGCATGGCCATCACCGCGCAATGACACGCGCAGCCGAGAAGGCCGTACGGCTTGCGGCAGATGAAAATGCCTATCCAGAACACATCACCGAAGGGTTGAGGCCATGGCGGGTGGCAAAATTCTATCTGCCGGCATGGTCCGGCGGCGGGGATACCTATGACGACGAACTGCCGCCTCCGGACGCCACGCTGGAAGTCCATGCGCACGGCCGCGACGAGGCGACCGGGGCAGATTTTGACCGGATCGGCGAATGGTCCCGCGCCTGTCACGCGACCCAAGGCATGGGTCGCTGGCCGGAGGTGCCAAAGTCCAATTGGCCGTTGCATCTGAAATTACCGGAAAGCCATCCGGAAGAGGCGATCTTCGCTAGCCTTCCTCAGTCACTGACCGCGCTCGCCGCGACAGACGGCTTGCCCGAAAACATTGGGCAGATGCTGATCCATGCCCAGGTTGTGATCGAAGATGCCATCACCGCCTATCCGAAGCGGGCTGTTATCATCGAGCGCCTGATCGATGCGGCGAAAAGCCTGAAAGCGGCGCTGACCGCCTCGCCCGCCGATTTTCTGCGGCGGCACGGACATCGGTTGGAGCAAAAGCTTCGCGAGGTAGACGCCGCCTTGATGGAGGCATCTTCGCTGTTCGAGAGCGCCAGCCTTGATGAGACCATGCTAGCTTCAGGCGGTGAATCCAGCCTCATTGTCGAATATGGAAGCGGCGTCCGCGACATCGATGTGACGGCCGAAGTTGTTCTGCCAAGAGGCTGCGTCGCGACTGCCGGCAACCGGAAGGCTGGCCGTGAGGAGTTTGCCATCTCCATCTTGCAACAGGCGCCGCTTTCGCCTCTTTTCGAACCCGCCTGGCGCGCGCTTGGCGGCAACGGTCAAGCCTTCATCCGGCTCAAGGTACCGTTTGACGGTCATGATGCTGTCGCCTGCTTTGATCTGGAAGAGCCACTCCGCGTGGTCCCCTCGACATCACTTCGGCTGGATCCGCCGGCTTTGGTCGTATCCACACACCAGCAACAGATAGCAGGGTGGCGGATCGGGCTTGTCGCCGAGGGTCAGGCAGACAAGATCGCGTTCAGCCCGCAGAAGGGATGGGCCGCTAAGGTTGAGGAAGCAGCAACAGAGTTGCGAGCACCGGAGGAATTAAAACCCGGTCTTGTTCGCCTGCTGCCCTCCGTCGACGGAGAGGCTGCGTGGCAAACGAGTATGATGAGCTACCGGCACCTCGGCAATACGCTTTGGCGCGAACCCACCGCATTGCAGATACTCGCGGTCGACCTGCGCCTACCCGATGCACGCATCGGCTACATCGGCGGCGGCGCCGACAATACCGGCATCTGGCTGAAGCGGATTGGCTTCGACGTAATCGAACTCGAAGAGCATCATCTAGCAGGCGATCTCTCGCAATTTTCCACGATTGTGGTCGGCATATTCGCCTTTGGCCTGCGGCGCGATCTGGCGGCTGCGACGGATCGGCTAAACGATTTCGTCGAGCGAGGCGGTCACCTCGTGACGCTCTATCATCGCCCAACGGATGGATGGCATCCGGATCGCACGCCGCCACGAAGGCTTACGATAGGCTCGCCTTCATTACGTTGGCGCGTGACCAATCCCAAGGCGTCCGTCACCGTGCTGATACCGGAACACCCTCTGCTCACCGGACCAAACGCCATCAGCGAGAGCGACTGGAACGGATGGCACAAGGAACGGGGGCTCTATTTCGCCTCCAGCTGGAATGATGCCTACCGCCCTCTCCTGTCCATGCACGACGATGGCGAACAACCTCTTTTCGGTGCGCTGGTTTCGGCCGAAATCGGCAAGGGCCGGCATACGCATACAAGTCTTGTCCTGCATCATCAGTTGGACCGGCTCGTCCCCGGCGCCTTTCGTCTTCTCGCCAATCTAGTCCAGCCTGCCCGATAGAACGATACCGCGTCGGGCAGAACAAGTAGACGCACCTAACCTCTCCGCCTTGGCAAAGGCTCCTGTGGCTGTTGCTTCGACTTACCAGACTTGCCGCCTGATTTTGGACGCGAGATCAGGGCGGGCCAACCTTGATCGTGGCGCTTCGTTTGGACGCCCATCGTCAGTCTAATGATCGCAGGAGCTTTTCCGCCCGAAAGCCTTTTAGTATCCATCGTTCTGGCGCCGTCCAATCTCTTTTGGTGTCGACATGGCACACCGCAGAACAACATCTCGGGGCTATTTCAATGCCCGTCGCGGGCAACGGCATCCTGCGGGATGCTCCCGGTCAGGTTCTTGCGATGGAAAATGAAAAGACCGGCGAGCACGATAATGACCGATCCGACGATGATCTGCGCGTCGGGGATATCTCCGAAGAACAGGAAACCGAGTGCAATCGCCCAGATCAACAGGCTGTATTGTAGCGGTGCGAGCAAGGATGCCGGCGCAAGTTTCAAGGAGCGGGTAATCAACATGTGGGCGCTACCGGCGACAACGCCAAGCGCGAGCATGGCTCCCCAATCAAGCGTCGATGCCGAGCGCCAGTTGCCGATGCTCAGCACGAGCCCCGTCGCGAGCGCAGCGACGGTCTGCCAGGCAACGAGCGTGGAATCGCTGGTATTGCGCAGCTTTCGGCTGAGGATCAGCGTCATCGAGAAGGCCAGGCTGCCGCCCAAGCCGAAAATCGACGGCCAGGACAACATTGCCGCTGAGGGCCGCAGTGCGATCACTACGCCGACGAAACCAAGCAAAACGGCCAGCCAGCGCCGCCAGCCGATCCTCTCGCCAAGGAAGAAATGCGAGAGCGCCGCAACATAAATCGGGCCTGCCATGTAGAAGGTCATGACATCGGCCAGCGGCAGATAGGCAACCGCGGCATAGAATAGAGCGACATCGGCGGTCGTCATGACGACGCGCAAGACCTGCAACGGTGGATGCTCGATCCGGAAGAGCGCATCACTTCCTTGCCGCGCGATCATGGGGGCAAGGATAATAAAGGCGCCGAAGGAGCGTATCACCAGAATCTGGCCGACAGAAAAGCTCGCGACCAGCCACTTACCCATGGCGTCATTCAATGAGAACATGAAGTCGCCGAGAACCATCAGAAGCACGCCGACAAGCACGAGGTTGCTACTCGCGCCCGCTTTCCTGGGATTCATGATGTGTCCTCTGCAGAATCTTGACTTCGCTAAACGGGCTTTAGCCGGTTTTGCTCCGGTCCCGCAAGGCACACGCGTACCCGTTTTAGTTGAACGAGCTCCCGGCGGTTGTCACGCTGACGGAAGCGATGCCGTCAGCTCTCAAAACCGACGGATCCCTGTCTCGCTTTCGTTGGAAAGCGTTCGTCGCGATAGCCATTCGAAATGTGCCTCCCAATCGTTAATGATCCACCTGCGTCCCTTGAAACCGGCTCCGATTCCGATACCCGCGGTGCAGCAACGACCAGACCGGTCTTCACGAGATCTCCTCCGTTTCTTGACAATGGCAAGCCATAATGCCGGCATTCGGATCTCCGGGGGAGACGGCATGTGGACACTTCCATTGCAGTTTTCTGGTTGCGCTGACGACGTAGCCACCGCGGCCAAGGAAGAGACCCCGGCGAGCCAAAGCTTGCAGGCTGGCTACTCGTCCCAGCGCCCGTCTTCTGGAAGGCACCCGGTCGGTATCGGCGTGAGCGGTAACTCTCTTCAACCGGTCGGCCCTGAATGACGATGAACAGCTTTCACCTACCCCGTGAGACGCCCTTGAAAATTCTGCTGCTTGAAGACGAACCCAAAATGACCCGAGCCTTGCTTGATGCACTGCGACGTCGTGATGTGTTGGCTGACCACGTTCGCACCATCGCCGACGCGGATGCCATGATCTGTACCGGTACATATGATGCCCTCGTGCTGGATCGCCGTCTGCCGGATGGCGAGGGTCTGGATTTCGTCGCAGCACTTCGCCAACGCAGGCATCCCGTGCCGATCCTCATACTGACCGCCCTCGGCAGTGTCGATCATCGTGTGGATGGTCTGGATTGCGGCGCCGACGACTATCTTGCCAAACCGTTCGCGCTCGAAGAACTGCTTGCCCGGCTGCGGGCACTGCGCAGGCGGGGTCCGCTGGTTTCTGACCGGAATCTGGACTTCGGCAATCTGACTATCGACCCTCGGAGCAATGAAATCTGCATCGCCGGATCGGTGATCGAATTTTCACGGCGTGAGTATCTGGTGCTTGAAGCCCTGTTGCGCCGCCCGAACCGTATCGTTACGAGGCCCAATCTGATCGACGCGGTCTATGCGCTGGAAGACGAAATCGAGTCGAATGCGCTCGATGCGCACATCTCCCGAATTCGAAAGAAGCTTGTGCTTGCCGGAGCCGCCGTCGAGATAAGGGCCGTGCGCAATCTTGGCTATCTCATCCGATCAAGAGTGCAGACCGCCATCGCATCCTGACGGTCAAAAACGCCCGGCGCGTAATTTTTCGATCCGCTGCAATCGGCGGGCAAACCTCAACGCCTCCCCCCAGTTCTCGCACCTCCGCTTTAACCCAATATTTATGACAGTCGGAATGGATGCAGCTCTTTCACGGTTGAATAACTGGTTCTCGCTATCGTCCATCGACAAATGAGAGAGCCGCAGATGACGCGACAGCCGGGTAGACCGTCGAAATCGATGAGCGCTGGTACGAAAGGAGGCGATGAGCACCTCCGCCAACGGTTCGATGCGTTGCAGGAGCAGCATCTGTCGCTCACCGAGCGATATGAATGGCTCGAGACGATGATCAACTATGTTCCGGACTTCATCTATGCCAAGGACAGAGATGGCCGTTTTCTCTTCGCCAATCGAGCCATTGTCATCAATAATGATTTCAGCAATGTTGAAGAGCTGATCGGCCTCACCGACGCAGAAATCCACTCGGCAGTCGACGCCGAGAAGATCGACGAGGTCGAGCGGCGCGTCATGGAAACGGGCGAACCCGATCTCGGAGTCGAAGAAAGGCGCATCCGAGGCGAAGGATGGCTGATGATGTCGCGCGTGCCGCTGCGGGACCGGAGCGGTAACATTATCGGCGTGGTGGGTGCTTCCCGGGATATCTCCGCTCGCAAGCGCGCGGAGGAGTTGATGAGCACGCAGACAAGACTCTTGCAGGATGTAGCCAGAGGCGTTGATCTCGGATCATTTCTCAGGGACGCCCAAGCGCTTCTCGAGAGATTGCTCGATGGAAGCCGCGTCCATTTCCAAGTCGATGACAGACAAGCCGAGGCTTTCGCGGAGGAACCCGTCGAGTTTCCCATCCTGTCGCGTGACGGGGGCCGGCATGGTGTCTTGATGGTCGCCAAGGCCTGGGACAATGATGACGCCGGCCTCATGGAATTCCTCGCAGGCGTGGCGCAAACGGCGGGAATTGCCATCGATCGCCACCGAGACATCACCCACATAGCCTATCTGGCGGAGCACGACGCTCTTACAGGCCTGCCGAACCGCACGTTGCTCGACAGCAAGCTCGGGGAGCTTCTGGAAAAATCCTCCCGCCAGCAGAAATGCGTCGCTGTCGCTTTCGTCGACCTCGATAATTTCAAGTTCGTCAATGACAGTCTCGGCCATGCAGCCGGTGACGAATTACTGAAGGTCGTCGCGCGGCGAATATCGACACAGATTCGAAACGATGGCATCGTCTCACGGATCGGCGGCGATGAGTTCATCATCGTTCTGGAGGAAACCTCCGTTTCGATGTCCGAACGCTTGCGCGCTATTCTTGAGGCGATTTCCGCGCCTTTGACGATAGACGGCGTCGAAATTCGTGTTACCTGCAGCATTGGCGTTGCATGTTCCGGCAAACACGGAGATACGGCATCCGAATTGTTTGCCAGTGCCGACATGGCGCTCTATCGCGCCAAGGAATCCGGCCGCGATCGCATTCAGCTGTTCACGCACGCCATGGGAGAAGAAGCGCGCAACAAGCTCGTTCGCATCGAAGAGCTCCGGCGCGCCGTGGCGCGGGACGAGTTCGTACTCCATTATCAACCTCAAAAGGACATCCGCACCGGCAAGATAATCGGCGTTGAAGCGCTGGTGCGATGGCAGCACCCGGTTGAAGGCCTGCTGCTTCCGGGCGCGTTCATCCCCCTGGCCGAAGAGACGGGGCTCATCGTCGCGATCGGCGATATCGTTTTGCGCAAGGCTTGCCAGCAGAACCGAAACTGGCAGGACCGTGGCCTTGCGATGCTGCGAGTGGCCGTGAACGTATCGGCACGGCAATTTCTCGAACGCTCACTGACGGATCAGGTGTCATCAGCGCTTCAATCCGCCGGGCTCGATCCCCATTGGCTAGAGCTTGAACTGACGGAAAGTCTGATCATGCGCGATCTTGAGGGCGCCATAGAGCGCATGCGCGAGCTGAAGCAACTTGGCGTCAGCCTTGCGATCGACGATTTCGGTACCGGATATTCGAGCCTCAGCACCCTCAGACGGTTTCCGTTGTCGCGCCTGAAGATCGACAGATCCTTTATCGCGGATATCCCGCACAAGGCCGGCGACATGGCAATTGCCGCCGCCATCGTATCGCTTGGCAGGACGCTGGAACTCGAAGTTGTCGCCGAAGGCGTGGAAACCGAAGAACAGGCGCATTTCCTCGCAGGCGCCGGATGCGAAATGTTCCAAGGCTACCTGCTTGCCAGACCCCTGCCTCCTTCCGAGGTTGAAGACCTCATTCGGCAGATGACGACACAGAGGGATGGCGATTGACCATAATCACCGGCAATGCAAGCCAGCAGCATCAGGCAAACGTCACGATTTCAATCCAGTTCGCGCCGGCGCTGACCGGGTATCGACCGACGATATCAAGTTCGCCACCATCCCTGTCAATGGCATAGACCGAGAGCCTGTCTGACTTTTCGCCTGATGCCACCAAAAAGCGACCGGATGGGTCGATGCGAATGCCGCGCGGCTGCTGCTCCGTCGGATAGCTGGTGACATAAGTCAGGCTGCCGCTTTCCTCATGTGCGCGAAAGAGTGCGATCGTGCTTGTGGTTCGTTCGGTTGTATAGAGAAACCTGCCATTGGGCGTGATGCCGATATCGGCAGCCCATACTTTCGGTTTGCCGTCATCCACCGGAGTCTTAACCGATGGCGCGACACCGGGAGACAGTTCAGCGTCACAGGGGACGGATGCAACGCTCTCGACCTCAGTCAGCGTTCCATCGGACGGATCCAGCACATAATGGATCACATGTCCCGTCAGCTCCGTCAGGACATAGAGAAATTTGTTATCCGTCGAGAGCGCAATGTGCCGTGGGCCGAAACCCTGCCCCGTCGCGATTCTCGCCGGATCATTGGCTTCCAACATGCAGCTTTCCGGATCGACGACGAATTGCAAAATGGCGTCGGAACCGAGATTTGTCGCAAAGACATATCTCCCGCTCCGATCGCTGAGGATCGAATGGGCGTTGCGTCCCGTGGGGATTGTCTGTCGCTCTCCCTCAGTAACAAGCCCGTCCCTGGCGATCGCGAGTGCCGCAACCTTGTCGCCGCCATAGGATGCCGCAAGAAGCAATCGGCCCGATGGCTCGGTGGCAATGTAAGCCATGCTGTCGGACAAGGGGGCTGTAGCCCTCTGCTCCAGCCTGCCGGTCGCCGGATCTATTGCCAACGTCAACAGGCGATAGGGCTGCGAACGGATGGCGACATAGAGATGTCCCTTATCCGCGCCAACGGCCATCGGCATGGCCATTCCGCCGACATCGAAGGAGGATATCCGAGAGAGGGCGCCATTTATCCTGTCCATTTCATACGTGTCGACCGTCCCCGCGGCTGCCGCAGAAACATAGACGAAGGTCCGGCCGGAGCCGGTGGGCGAAGATTGAAGCATTGTCGCTTTCCTCAAGGCAGCCAGCGTCGCTGTCTCTCAAGCTACTTTCTAACGAAGATTATCCGGCAGTGGTGACAATCTTCTCCAGCATCGCCATTTCCTCTGCAGTCAAATCGATCAACGGAGGCCGGACGGGGCCGGGATCCCGGTCGAGAACACGCAGCCCCGCTTTGATGATCGAAACGGCATAACCCTTTCTGCGATTGCGCAAGCTGACCAATGGGAAGAAGAAACCCTTGAGGATCGCGTCCACCGTCGCCTGATCTCCCACGCGCAAAGCGGCGTAGAACCGTTGGGCCAGCGCGGGTACGAAATTGAAAACCGCAGACGAATAGGTCGTCACTCCAGCGGCGAAATAGGCCTGCGCATAGACCTCATGGGTTGGCATACCGCCGACATAGACCAGCCGATCTTTGAGCGTCGTAGTAATCTCGATCACCTTGTCGACATCACCGACGCCGTCCTTGTAACCAATGAGATTTGGGCACTCGTCGGCCAATCGCGCCAAGCTTTCGGCTGTGAGTACGGCGTTGTCGCGATTGTAGACGATGACGCCGACACCGACAGCCTTGCAGACCGCTTTTACATGGGCGATCAAACCGGCCTGCTCGGCAAACATCAAATAGGGCGGCAGCAATAGCAAACCGTCGGCACCGGCCTTCTCCGCCGACCTTGCGATTTCAACGGCGAGCGATGTGCCGTAGCCGGTCCCAGAAACGATCGGCGTGCTGCCGGCTGCAGCCTTGGCTGCACGAACCACCTGCGGAATTTCCGCGGGATTGAGGGAGAAAAACTCGCCGGTACCGCCGGCAGCAAACAGTGCCGCAGCATCGTAACCTGCCAGCCATTCGACGTGATTGCGATATTTGGCCTCGTCGAATGAGAGATCCTGATTGAAATGCGTGACCGGAAAGGACAACAGTCCACTGCCGACGGCCTGCTTCAGTTCATTCGGGTTCATGGCGAAATCCTCTTTTATTCAGCGGACGAATCCAGTCTCAGCCCTGACCGAGCGTCTGCAAAAGTGCGGCGATATAGCCGTAGCAAAAGGCAAAGGCGACGCCTGTGGGGTCGCGGCCGCTGATGGCCGGGACATGATCCGGCATCAGCATGTATTCATAGCCGACCTCCCGATAGACCCGGACGGAACGGGCCATATCCATGTCGCCTTCCTCGGGGAAGGTTTCCATGAAAGACAGCTTGCCGCCACGGATGTTGCGGAAGTGGACGTTGAAGATCTTGTTGCGCGTGCCGAACCAGCGAATGATGTCGTCGATCTCCTCACCCGGATTATCGAGCATCTCGCCGACCGAGCCCTGGCAGAAGTTCAGTCCGTGATACGGGCTTTCCCGCATAAGAACGAATTTCTTCAACCCTTCAACGGAGCCCAGCACGCGCGTTACGCCACGAAATCCGGGCGGGGTGTACGGATCATGCGGATGACATGCCAGACGGACACGATTGCTTGTCGCCACCGGAACGACGCGTTCCAGAAAATAGTCGATCCGCTCCCAATTCTCGTCCTCCGACAAGACGCCGGCAAGGCCGGGTGCTGCCTGCTGGTCAGTCTTGTCCCAGCGAAAACTCGCATTCATCGAGCCTCCCCGACCGGGTTCGTCCGGGGTGCGTGGAATCCCGATGAGGTTGAGATTGTATTTTGCCGAAGGGATGCCGGCCGCTGCGACATCTTCGATCAATTTGCAGATCGCATCGATCTGACGATCGCGATCCGGCCCGGCGAGGAGAATGTCGGGATAGGACGCGTTCTCGATCGATTGGGATGGCAAAGGAAGCTGGATCATATCCAGAATCAATCCGAAACTCTCGATCTTGTCGCGATGCCGCTCGAGATCAGACAACGTCCAGCTAGCCGGCTTTCCCGGAGGGTCGGCACAGATATGCTTTACCCCCAGTTGCGCGAAGACTCGATAGTCATCGTCGTCGCGCGCCTCGACCTGCGTTCCCAAGTACACTCGCCGCACCTCCCGTGGGACTTCATATCATATGACATAATATGACTCAAAACGAGAGTCGAGCCCTATTGCGGCTGCTGTTCCGCCAATTGCCGGTAGCGCCGCTGGCTTGCTGTCATATGAGCACGCATTGCCTGACGCGCACGCTCTGGATCCTGATCGGCGATTGCTTCGAGGATCGCGGCATGTTCGGCATAAACCCTCTCCAGATAGGCACGATCATTGGCTTCCGGCAGGGTCGGAAATTGCCCGCGCGGGATGGTTCGCAGACCGAAATGCCTGAGCACGTCGACGTAAAAGCGGTTGTTGGTGGCAATCGCAACGGCGAGATGAAACTCATAATCCGCCTCGATCGTCGAACGCCCTTGCTCTATGAGCGCAGCCATCTTTCGATTGGCGGCGGCGATCGCCGCCTCCTGCTCGGCAGTTCTGCGATAAGCTGCTATTGCGGCCGCCTCACCTTCGGCCGCCATGCGGAACTCAAGCAACTCCAGCGTCTCGGGGATGCTTTTGACCTCGATGGGCGTCAATAGCAGACCGGATCTTGCAGTCGCCTCGGAAACGAATACTCCTTTGCCCTGAATGGGTTTGACAAAGCCGGCGGCTCTCAGATCGGCGATTGCTTCCCGCACGACCGTGCGACTGACGCCGAATGTCGCCTCCAACTGTGGCTCGGTCGGGAGCTGGTCGCCCGCCTGAAGTCTACCGGCTTCAATCTGCTGACGCAGTTGGTCGATGACCTGCTGAGCCAATCTCTGCCGTCCCCGGCCTGATGTCGTCATTCTCTTCCTCTTCGCAGAGCGACATATCGATCCTGATAGACCTTCGTCGTATGCTCACTTGCCCAATCATAATATGACATGAAGTCGGTCTCTCCCGCAATCGACGGTTCACGACGAGCTCTCCGCATGACCGACGCTCCCGCGCCAGCGGCATACCCCTTGAGGTAGCTCCCCATCTGCCGCCACCGGCGCAGCCCGGACCCTGATCGGGTACGTCGACCAACCGCTACCATTTGCCCCGTCAGCCAATCGCTTCGAAACTGCCTCGCGAAGCTCCCAACTTTGAGGATTTATTGGTTCAAATTCAGAATGATACTTCCGTTTCCGGAAGTCGTTTATCAAACACACCAACAACGCCCAAGGGGGTACGGCGACACCACCAAGCCGATTCCGAAATTGCCATATTGACATTTGTCGAAAGCAACTCGAATATTGTAAACATAAGTGCTCGACGACAAAGCTCGGTTCCGATCGATCTTTTGGCCCGGCATCCAGAGTGCGGAGGGGAACGTGGAATTCCTGCTTGAAGTGGAGGGGCTGAAGAAGTCCTTTGGCGGCGTTGCCGCATTGCGCGATGGCCGCTTTCAGTTGCGCTCCGGCTCGGTTCACGCCTTGTGCGGCGGTAATGGCGCGGGCAAATCGACATTCCTCAAAATCCTGATGGGCATTCACAAGCGCGATGCCGGCTCCATTCGCCGACGCGGCAAGGAAGTGGAATATGCGAGCCCCGCCGAGGCGCTTGCCGCTGGCATTGCCATCATCGAGCAGGAACTCAGCCCGATTCCGCATATGACGGTTGCGGAAAATATCTATCTCGGTCGTGAGCCGTCTGCCCGCTTCGGCGGCATCGATTTCAAGACGATGAACCGCAATGCGCAGGCGCTGCTCGATCGACTGCAGTTCAACATTCGCGCCACCCAATTCATGATGAACCTTTCGGTTGCCCAGGTTCAGCTGGTCGAGATCGCCAAGGCGCTCAGCCACGATGCTGAAGTGATCTTCATGGACGAGCCCACCTCGGCAATCGGTGAGAAAGAAGCGCAGCAGCTCTTTGCGACTATCGAGAGGCTGAAAGCGGAAGGCAAAGGTGTCGTCTATGTCTCGCACCGCCTGTCAGAAATCTTCCAGATCGCCGATTCCTACACGGCCTTCCGCGATGGCTCCTATGTCGGCAGCGGCGCTCTTGCCGATATCGATCGGCCCGGCCTCATCCGCATGATCGTCGGCCGCGAGCTCGGCGAGGAATACATCAAGACGAACGTGCCGACAGCAACACCAGGGCTGGAAGTCGCTGGCCTGACGGCCGCAGGTAAGGTCAACGACATCTCGTTTACCGCCCACCAGGGCGAAATCTTCGGCATTTACGGCCTGATGGGATCGGGTCGAACCGAAATCTTCAACTGTATCTTCGGCGTCGACGCAGTCAGCAGCGGCCAGGTCAAGCTTGCCGGCACCCCCATCGTCGTTCGCAAGCCCGCCGAAGCCATGCGGCACGGCATCGCCTTCGTGACGGAAGACCGCAAACTCACGGGTCTCAACCTGATCGACAGCGTGCGCAACAACATCTGCTTGGCAAGCCTTCCCAAAATGAGCCCGCATTTCTCGATGGATCGCCGGGCCGAAGCCAGCGCCAGCCAGGACATGATCCAGCGCTTTGGCATCAAGGCGGCGCGCGACAGCATGCCCGTCTCTGGCCTTTCCGGCGGCAATCAGCAGAAAGTCGTGCTAGGCAAGTGGTTCCTGCGCGAGCCGAAAGTGCTGCTGCTCGACGAGCCGACCCGCGGCGTCGATGTCGGCGCCAAGCGCGAAATCTATCGCATCATCTGCGAGTTCGCCGCCGAGGGCGGCACGGTCATCATGATCTCATCCGAAATAGACGAGGTTCTTGGCATGTCCGACCGCATCCTGGTGATGCGGCAGGGCCGCTCCGCCGGAATTCTCAAGAGGGAGGAGGCCGACGCGCAATCGCTCGTGCATCTGTCGACCTGACGACGACAGACCACGAAGCCCAGAATGAGCGCCCGGCAACAAGAGGTATTTGCAATGTCCGCCACCGACAATAATCAATCCAATTCCTGGTTCAGCTCGGACCGCCGCAGATTGATCATTCAGGAATACGGGATCTTTCTCGCCTTCCTGCTGCTCGCGGTCGTCCTTTCCTTCTCGAACCAGTACTTCCTGACGGCCGGCAATATCTCCAACGTGTTGCTGCAGACCTCGATCAACGGCGTGCTGGCAATCGGCATGACATTCGTGATCCTGACCCGCGGCATCGATTTGTCCGTCGGCTCGGTCGTCGCACTCACCGGTATTGTGAGCGCGAGCTTCGCAACGACCTCGGCGACGGCTGGCATCGTCGGCGCGCCCTATCCGCCCTATGTCGCGCTAACAGTCGGCCTGCTCGTGGGCGTCGCCTGTGGCGCCGTCGTCGGCCTCATCGTTTCGCGCTTTGCTGTGCCTGCCTTCGTCGCGACGCTCGGCATGCTGTCTGCCGCCCGCGGCCTCACCCTCATCTATGGCGGCGGTAAGCCTGTTCCGGCTCTCACCCCCGATTTCCGCTGGATCGGCACCGGCAGCGTCCTCTCCATTCCGATGCCTGTCATCTTGCTTGCCATCGTGTTCATTGTCGCCTGGTGGGTCCTCAACCGCACCCGCTTCGGCCGCTACATCTATGCCGTCGGCGGCAACCCGCATGCTGCCATCACCTCGGGCATCAATGTCAGCAAGCTGCGCTTCCTCGTTTATGTCATTTCCGGCGGTCTTTCCGGCCTAGCAGGCATGATCCTTGCGGCCCGCACCGGTTCCGCTCTCCCGCAGGCCGGCATCGCCTACGAGCTTGATGCGATCGCAGCCGTCGTGATTGGCGGAACCAGTCTTTCCGGCGGCGTCGGTCGCATCACCGGCACGCTGATCGGCGCATTAATTATCGGCGTCATGAACAACGGCCTCGATCTGATGGGAATCCAGTCCTACTACCAGCAGGTCCTCAAGGGCGCATTGATCGTCGGCGCCGTCATGCTCGACCAAAAGAGAAATCTGGGCGGCTAAGCCCGAAGAAACTGCAGTGTTCGCACTCGCAAACCGAACGGCGCGTCACGACGGCGGCCGGACTTCCAACGGAGGAGAATTATAATGAAGAAATTACTTATAGCTCTTGCTGCTGCAACCGCGCTTCTCGCCTCGCCATCTCTGGCGCAGGAGAAGAAGCTGAAGATCGGCGCGGCCCCTTATGGCCTCAATGCCGAGTTCATGCAGATCTGGTCGGCGGCGCTCAAAGAACATCCCGCCGTCAAGAACGGTAACGTCGACCTGACCATCTTCGACGGCCGCTACGACGCGCTTGTTCAGCAAGAACAGGTCAACACCATGATCACGCAGAAGTTCGACGCGATCATCTTCGTGCCGATCGATATCGAAGCCGCAGCGACCGCCGTTCAGGCAGCGCACGACGCCGGCATCCCGGTCGTCGGCTCGAACACCCGTGTCAACTCCGATCTCCTGACCTCCTATGTCGGCTCCGACGACACGATCTCCGGCTACATGGAAGCCAAGACCGTGCTCGACAAGATCGGCTGCAAGGGCAATGTTGTCATCCTTGAGGGCCCGATCGGCCAGTCGGCGCAGATCTCGCGCCTCGAAGGAAACAAGAAGGCGCTTGCCGAGTGCCCGAATGTAAAGGTTCTTGAAGACCAGACCGCAAACTGGTCGCGTGCCGAAGCCCAGACGCTGATGGAAAACTGGCTGACCTCGCATCCGGGCCAGATCAATGGCGTTATCGGCCAGAATGACGAGATGGCACTTGGCGCGATCGAAGCGATCAAAGCAGCCAAGCTCAACGTCAAGGACTTCGCCATTGCCGGTATCGATGGCATCACCGATGCGCTTCACGCCGTCAAGCAGGGAACGATGACCTCGATCCTTCAGGACGCAAGCGCTCAGGCTCAGGGCGCACTCGACCTCGCGATCTTCGCCGCCAAGAAGGGCAGCTACAAACCGGAATCGAAGATCTGGGAACAGTATCCGGCCATGCCATTCAACGACGGCAAGGACAAGAACTACAATGTTCCGTGGACCCCGGTAACGACCGAGAACGTGGACAAGCTGCTCGAGACCCGCAAGTAAGATCATTGCGGCGGGGCGAACATCTCGCCCCGCTCCCCCAAGGACAGAGGCTTGAAAAAGATGACCGAGACATCTCCAGACATTGATTTGAACTTCCCGCTGTCGGGCAAGATCGCCCTCGTGACGGGCGGCGGTTCAGGCATCGGCGCAGCCGTGGCAACGGCGTTCGCGTCGAAGGGCGCAAAGGTCGCCGTCCTCGATATCAATGTCGATATCGCGAAGGCAAAGGCGGCCGAGATCGGCGGCGGAGCGACACCCTTTGTTTGCGATGTCTCCGATCCCTCTTCGGTCAACAAGGCAGTCGGCGACGTCGTCTCGCATTTTGGCGGCATCGACATTGCTGTCAACAGCGCCGGCGTTGTCTTTCTGGCACCGGCCGAGGATCTGTCGCTCGATCATTGGGACAAGACGATCAGTATCAATCTCAAGGGTACATTCTTGATTACGCAGGCCGTCGGTCGCGCCATGATCGCTGCCGGCAAAGGCGGCAAGATCGTCAACCTCGCCTCGCAGGCAGGCACCGTCGCCATCGAAGATCATGTCGCTTATTGCGCCTCCAAATTCGGCGTCATCGGCATGTCCAAGACGTTTGCCGCCGAATGGGGCAAGCATGGCATCTGCGTCAACACTATCTCTCCGACGATCGTGCTGACCGAGCTCGGCAAAAAGGCCTGGGCCGGCGAGAAGGGTGAGGCTGCCAAGAAGCGCATTCCGAACGGTCGCTTCGCTTTCCCGCAGGAGATCGCAGCCGCTGCTGTTTTCCTCTCCTCTTCCGGTGCGGACATGATCAATGGCGCCGATCTACTGATCGACGGCGGCTACACAATTCTTTGAGCGCAAGCGCGCGATAATTCTACAGGAGGTACCATGCAGCGGTTCATCAACAATCCGGATGAAGTCGTTGAAGATACTGTGAAAGGCTTCATCAAGGCACATTCGGATATCGTCCGTCTGGCTGGCAATCCGCGCGTCGTCGTCGCCAAGGATGCACCGCGCGCCGGAAAGGTCGGTGTGGTCACTGGCGGTGGTTCGGGCCATGAGCCGGCCTTTATCGGCTATACCGGCAAGAACATGCTGGATGCGGTCGCAGTCGGCGAGCTTTTCTCCTCTCCGACGGCCAAGAGCTTTCACGACGCCATTCGCGAAGCCAATGGCGGCCGTGGCGTGATTTGCCTCTATGGCAATTATGCCGGCGACAACATGAATGTGAAGATGGCCATCAAGCTTGCCGCAAAGGATGGAATCGAAGTCGCCACCGTTGTTGCCAACGATGATGTTTGCTCCGCACCGCCAGAGGAACGCGAAAAGCGCCGCGGTGTCGCCGGAGAGATCTTCATGTGGAAGGTTGGCGGCGCCAAGGCTGCAACCGGAGCAAGTCTCGAAGAAGTCCGCGTAACCGCGCAGAAAGCGATCGACAGCTGCCGCTCCGTCGGCATAGGCCTCGGTCCCTGCACTCTGCCCGCCGTCGGCCATCCGAACTTCCAGATCGAGCCAGGCACGATGGAAGTCGGAATCGGTCATCACGGCGAGCCCGGCGTTCGCGTCGAGCCGTTGAAAACGGCGACCGAGATCGCAGACGCCATGTGCCAGATCGTTCTTGACGATCACAATCTGCCTGCGGGCAGCGAAGTCGCCGTGCTTGTATCGGGTCTCGGCGCAACGCCGGTCAACGAGCTGTATATCCTCAACGACACGATCGAGACGAAAATCTCCGAGCGGGGCCTGAAGATCCACAAGACCTATGTCGGCAACTATTTCACGTCGCTAGAAATGGTCGGCGCGACGCTGACCGTGATGGCGCTCGACGAGGAGCTGAAAGAGCTTTTGGACGTCGAGGTCAAATGTACGACTCTGCTCTGAGGGAGGACGCACGCATGCAGACATTCAACAATGCAACAGCCGGCGGCATCGTCCTTTCGATGGCCGACCGCATCGTCGAAAACCGCGCCTATCTCAGTGAGATTGACGGCAAGATCGGTGATGGCGACCACGGCGTCAACATGGCCAAAGGCTTCGGCATGGCTGCAGAGCGGCTGAAGGGCCAGAACCAGTCACTGTCTGCGTCGCTCGACACGCTCGGCACCGTGCTGATGACCGAGATCGGCGGCTCCATGGGTCCGCTTTATGGCGTCATGTTCACTGAGATTGCCGAAAAGCTCGAAGGTATCGATGCAATCGACAGTGCCGCTTATAGCCGCGCGCTCCATGCCGGCCTCGAAGGCATTCAATCGATAGGCTCGGCAAAGGTCGGCGACAAGACGCTGCTCGACACGCTGGTTCCAGCGATCGAGGCCTTCGATGCAGCGAATACGACCGGCAAATCCTTCGCAGAGGCACTCGACGCTCTGGTGGCTGCTGCCGAGGCCGGCCGTGACGCCACGCTCAATCTGGTCGCCAAGATCGGTCGCGCCAGCCGCCTGGGTGAACGCTCCCTCGGCGTACTGGATGCCGGTGCCACCTCCTGTGCTATCATCCTGAAGGAGCTTTCCCTCGGCGCTCGCGCCCAGCTGCACTAACGGGCTCTCCCAAGACCGCGCGACCCCTCAATAGACTGGAGGGGTCGCGCACCGCTTATCCCGACAAGAAGCATTTGCAAACACCCAGCATTGCTTCCATCTTCTGGCGGGAAAAGGGAATCGCGATGACAGGCAAGGCAAGTTCGGCCAGCAAAACTGGCTCAGGAAAGGGGGGCGCTCCGGACGCAATCGACGCCATGCCGCTGCGTTATGGCGACGACCCCTATGTTTGGGCCTGCTGGCTCTATTATGAAGACGGCAAAACCCAGGGCGAGATCGCCGATATCATGGGCATCTCGCGGGCGACCGTTAACAGTTACCTGGCCGATGCCCGCAGCCGCGGCATCGTCAATATCTCGCTTGAACCGTCGCGCCTAAGCTCCCTTTCCATCGCGCTCGAACTGAAACGGCATTTCGGGCTGCATGACTGTCTCGTCGTCCCGAGTGACGATGGAACACGGCCGTTGATCGACCGTCTGGGGACGGCAGGGGCGCAGGCAATCGCCAAGCTACTGAAATCGGGCGATACGCTGGCAGTTGCCTGGGGGCGCACGGTCCTTGCAGTCGGTGAACAATCGAATGTACCGAACCTTCAGGATGTGACCGTCGTTCAGGCGACCGGCGGCACGCGGGCGCGCTTTGCCTATACGCCGGAGCTTTGTGCCGCCGCCTTTGCCAACGCCACCGATGGCAAGCTTGTCAACATCACTGCGCCTGCCATCGTTTCGACGGCCGAGGTGCGCGACATCCTCTTGGCGGAACCACTGATCGAAGACCAATTCGCTGTGCTCTCGAAAGCCAACAAAGCGGTCTTCAGCGTGTCGTCGCTGCGACCGAATTCGACGATCCATAGCAGCGGCTTCTTCGAATCCGTCTCGCTGCAGGACTATCTGGCCAAGAACGCGGTGGGCGTTGTCGCGGGACGGTTCATCGACGCGAAGGGCCAGCCCGTCGCTGGCCCCCTCGATGATCGCACCATAGGCATATCTCTCGACATGCTGAAATCGATCGGGCTGCGCATCGCTGTTGCCGGCGGCTTCGACAAGGTGCCAGCGATCCTTGCGGCGCTGCGCGGCGGCTATATCAACGTGCTGATCACGGACGCCGCCACGGGGCGAGGCATTCTCAACGCCGATGGCGTCACGGCTCTGGATCAGAAGGCGAACCAACGGCCAAGGGCAGACAATAGCGTTTCGCTGCCAAGCAGCTATCGCACGCATATCAAGAAATTTCTCAACAATCCCGACGACGTCGTCGACGAGATGCTGGATGGCGTCGTCAAGGCGCATGGCTCGCATATCGCACCGATCAAGGGGTCAAATCGAGCGCTGGTTGCGCGGAATGGCCCGCGCCCCGGCAAGGTCGGCCTCGTGATCGGCGGCGGCACGGGTCATGAACCCGGCTTTCTCGGCTATGTCGGCAAGGGTTTGGCCGATGCCGTTGCCATCGGCAACATCTTCTCCTCGCCGCCGCCCACCCCCATCCTCGAATGCGCGAAAGCAGCCTCCGGCGGGCAAGGCGTGCTCTTCGTTTACGGCAATTATGCCGGCGACGTCATGAACTTCGAGATGGCCGCTGAAATGGCGCAGGAGCAGCAGATCGAAGTCCGGACAGTGCTGACGACCGACGACATTGCGTCGTCCCCCATCGAAGACAAGGAGGGGCGTCGCGGCGTCGCCGGCAATTTCTTTATCTTCAAGGTTGCCGGAGCTGCGTGCGACAAAGGCTTGCCGCTCGATGCTTGCGAGGCCACAACACGCAAGGCCAATGACCGGACCTTCACCATGGGTGTCGCGCTGGAACCCTGCTCAATGCCGCAAACACGGCGCCATAATTTCGAGATCGGCCCTGACGACATCGAGTTCGGCATGGGCATTCATGGCGAGCGCGGCGTGACCCGCGAGAAAATGATGAGCGCCGACGAGATTACGGACCGCGTCATGGATCGGATCTTTGCCGAGATGAAGCCGGCCGCCGGTGACCGGGTCGCGGTGCTGATCAACTCCTTCGGCGCGACGCCGATGATGGAACTCTATATTCTCTTTCGGCGTGTGGAGCAGCGCCTGAGCGCCAAGGATATCAAAATCGACGCAAACTGGGTGGGACACTACTGCACGTCGCTCGACATGGTCGGCGCATCCATATCCATAATGCATCTCGACCAGGAGCTGACCGAGCTGTTGCACCATCCGTGCGACGCTTTCGCACTGAGGGTCGGGTGATCGTATAAGAATGAGCCCGGCAGCGACAGAACTGCTGGGACCGGGAGGAAGACGATGTCGGAAAATGCCGCTCGATGCCTGGGCAACATGTTTCAGCGCATATCCATCGCAATCAATGCCGAGAAAGACCGTCTCTCGGAATTGGATGGCGCGATCGGAGACGCCGATCATGGGATCACCATGTCCCTCGGCTTCATGGCGGTGAATGCGGAACTCGCCAAGCTCGACCCCGCACAGGTCCTGCCCTCCGAGATTTTTGCCGTCGCGGCTTCGGCGTTTCTCGATGCGGTCGGAGCATCGACCGGCCCGCTATACGCAACCGCCTTTCGCCGAGCGTCACAGGCGCTGAAGACCGACGAATCGCTGTCGCCGGCATGCCAGGCGATGATCGTTGATGAAATGCGGGCAGGCATTCAGCAGCGCGGAAAGGGCCAGCGCGGCGACAAGACTATGTTGGATGCTTGGATCCCGGCTGCCGAAGCTGCCCTCGACGCCAGAACGCGTTCGCTCGACGCCGCCGGCATGTGGAGCGCCATTCTGGAAGCCGCGGAAGACGGTGCAAACTCTACGAGCTCAATGGTCGCCGCCCGCGGCCGGGCGGCCCGCCTTGGGCAAAGATCTCTCGGACACGTCGATCCCGGCGCAGCATCGGCGGTGACAATTTTGCGCGCGATGCGCGATACTTTCGCTGAGGAGCGCGCTGGAATTCGTTCCTGACGGGCCTGAAATCTGGTCATTGGCCTGGCCACGGGGCCGCTGACCGAAGCAAATCTCTTACCCGAAACCCTCCATTTATGCGTGATGTCGAAGATAGACATGTTCCCGGTATGATAGTATCAATCTCACCTTGTTGATGTACCCACCCCCTAGGTTCAATCAAAAAAAGGCTGTCAATTGATGCATACAAGGATAGGTTTTGCTTTCACGCTTGCGCTTCTTTCGGCCTCCCCGGCTCTGGCTGATGCCTGTGCAAGCCACTTTGAGAGCAGCGGCGTTCCGCTGGTGACCGGCATCACCTATAAGACATGGGTAGTCGCTCCGTCAGTCAACCCGAACACCGCCTTTGACAAGATTCACCGCGCCATTCTGGCAGATGGTTTTCTGGATGTGAAAGCAGAGAAAAACCTTGGCACATTGACAGCCCAGCAGGAAACGAGCGGCTCCGGCCGACCGCAAACTCTGCGCGCCGTTGTCCGCAAAAGCGGCAAGGGCAGCCGCGTCGATGTCGTTTTCATTGTCCAGCCGGGACAAGTGGCTCCGAACATGACCAAGAACCTCTGCCGCATTGCAAATGCCGCCAGCGAATGAGGCGCGCTGATAGCGATCCCAGACTTGAGTGCTGGGGATCGCTATCCAGGACTTCACCCAATGAGATGTGGCGTCGCCCATTGGCAGCGCTACAATCTCGCTCGGCCATAATTGTCGAATATTTCACGCCCCACACGATCAAATGCTAATAATGTCCGCGGTAAGAGCGTCTTTCAGTCATTGTGCATCAATGACCCGGTGTTTCCCCAGCCACAGCCGGACCGCGCTTCACCAGCGGCGGTCGTCCATGACGTTCAGAGCGACGCGGTGATCCCGCCGTCGACGTAGAGAACATGACCGTTGACGAAGGAGGATGCGTCGGATGCCAGGAAGATGCATGCGCCGATCAACTCCTCCACCCGCCCCCACCGGCCGGCCGGTGTGCGCTTTTCGAGCCATGCCGAAAAATCGGCGTCAGCGACCAGCGCTGCGTTCAACGGAGTGTCGAAATAGCCAGGCGCGATGGCATTGCATTGCAGCCCGAACCGGGCCCAGTCCGTCGCCATGCCTTTCGTGAGATTTCCGACGGCACCTTTGGTCGCCGTATAGGGTGCGATCGAAGGGCGCGCCAGCGCCGTCTGCACGCTCGCTATGTTGATGATCTTGCCGGCACCGCGCTTGATCATATGTCGCGCAACCGCCTGACCGACATTGAAGATGCTGGAAATATTGGTTCGCAACAGCTGCTCGAAGGCATCGGCTGGAAACTCCTCAAGCGGCGCACGAAACTGCATGCCGGCATTGTTGACGAGGATATCTATCGCACCCGTTTCTGCCTCGAAGGCGTCGATGGCATGCCGCGCAGCGCCATGATCTGTCGCGTCGAACGCCAATACATGCGCCCTGCCCTCGAAGCCTTCCGCAGTCTTGGCGAGCTTCTGTTCGTCGCGACCGTTGAGGATGACGTCTGCGCCAGCATCCGCTAACCCCTTGGCGAGCGCGAGCCCGATACCCTGGGATGAGCCCGTAACGAGGGCGCGTCGCCCTTTCAGATCAAAGAGACCAACAGACATCGCTTCCTCCGTTTACTCGATTGCGATACCAGAGAGGGGGCAAATGGACACTCCGAATTCACGGCGGAATATGTCTGAAGTGCCATGCTCTCCGCTTGCGGAGTCGTTTGAATACGGTATCGATAGCACAACGAACAGGCCGTGTAACTTTACGGGAGGTATTGCCGCGATGTCGTTCTTCGAGACCATGGATCCCACGTTCGGCACATTCGTTCTCGGCAATGCGCCTCTCAAGCAGCTGGCAACCGGTTTTGATTGGGTCGAAGGGCCGGTCTGGTTTGGAGACCTGAATTGTCTACTTTTCTCGGACATCCCCAACAATCGCATCATGCGGTGGGCACCGGGTCTCGGCATCAGCGTGTTTCGCGAACCATCCAATTTTTCCAATGGTCACACACGCGACCGGCAGGGCCGGCTCGTCAGCTGCGAACATGGCGGAAGACGCGTAACCCGTACCGAGTATGACGGATCGATCACGGTGATCGCCGATCGCTATCAGGGCAAACGACTGAATTCGCCCAATGACGTCGTCGTCACGTCGGACGGCGCCATCTGGTTCAGTGATCCGCACTACGGTATTGCAACGGACTATGAAGGGCACCGGAGCGAGCAGGAATTGCCTTGCCATGTCTACCGCGTCGATCCGTCCGGTGCGATGCAAGCGGTGCTGACCGACTTCAATTGCCCGAACGGCCTCGCCTTCAGCCCGGATGAGAAAAAGCTCGTCGTCGCTGATACCGGCCGCATGCATGGCAACGATCCTCAGCACATCCGCGTTTTCAACGTCGGCGATAACTGGCGACTATCCGGTGGCGAGGTGTTTCATGTGATTGCGCCTGGCTGCGCTGACGGCATGCGCTTCGACGGCGATGGCAATCTCTGGTCGTCGGCCGCCGATGGCGTTCATTGCATTGCCCCCGACGGACATTTGATGGGCAAGATCCTGGTGCCGGAAACGGTATCCAATCTATGCTTCGGCGGCCGCGGCAAGCACAAGCTTTTCATAACGGCGACCACCAGCGTCTATGCGATTTCACTAAACCGCAGCGGCGCGCTCTAAGATGCTCTAGAGCCAGAGACGATCCCACACGCATTTGACCGACCAAGCAAAGTCAGCTGCCGCATGGCAGCTGGAAAGTAGAGGCAGTGCCTTCAGCGCAAATCCGCCCGGGCAGTGATTTGCGTCTGTGAAGCTGCATTGGCTATCGGGGCCAAATCAGCGGGCAAGGTGAATTCTTTCGCACGCTTCTGCCGGCGCGCAGCATCCTGCAACAGATTCGCCATACCGCTAACAGAGATGTGATCCGCCCGCATAATCTGCCGGATGAGCGGATCTCTAAGAACTTCGGTGATCGTCAGGTCCCTATGTGTCATCTTTATCTCCTGTTCGATACCACACAAGATAAACGGCTTTATTTGCAGCGCGATGTCAGAAGCCGGACAAAAACAAGGCAGTTCGTTCGATTTTGTTACAGAATAATTGCAAAACCGCCCGCTGACATATTCACAAATCACAATACGACCCTAGTTGTCGATTAACGAAGGCGTGTTCCACCGTGGCCAGCCTACGTGGGAGGTTCAGTCGTTCCGGGAGGATGCAATATATTTGCAATAGTTCCGAACATAATTTTGCGACTTTTGTGTCTATTGTCATCTGACGCCTGAACTTCGAAGATTAAACATTTATCAGCGATCGGCCAGCGTCATGTACTCAGACCAAACTACAGAAGATGAGCGCCTCATCTACCATGCAGATCTCCTCAGCCAACTTTCAAACCCAAAGCGTCTTGAGGTTTGTATTTACCTTTCCAGCCACGAAGAAGACGTCAATAGTCTGGCCAAGAAGCTCGGAATCTCGCAGTCGGCACTCAGCCAACATCTGACACGGCTTTATCATTCCGGAATTGTCAAAGTACGACGTCAGGCGCAGTTCCGGTACTATACTTGCGATCATCCTGGAGTATTGCGCATCCTGCAGACCCTGTCTGAGGTTTTCGATCCCGACGCCGAGCGGTTGGCATCAAAGGCTGCGGACGATGCGCATCGCGAGTCTTGAGGCAATGCGGACCATGCTTCGACATATGAGGCAACCGGCCGCTAAGAGTTTTGCCTCCCCGTCCGCACCATGGCGATGAAGCTGGCCAACGCGGGCAAATACGGAAGATACCGACGCCGGATCGTTCCCGATCTGCCGCGTCAGCTGACGCCTGCAAATTTCCCGGAGATGGTAAGATCCGGATAGTAGCCCGACGGCTTGTCGCCGACAGTCTGTCCGCCGGTCATCGAACCCTGGATCTCCGGCCCGAAGAAGGAATAGGGGAAGGTCGATTGCAAGGCGCTTACCTCATTGAGCCTTTGGCGCAGCTCCGCTGGAATCGTGAACTCCAGCGCACCAAGATTGTCCTTCAATTGCTCGAGCCTGGTTGCTCCGATGATGATCGAGGCGATGCCAGGCTGCGTCATCGCCCAGTTGACGGCCACTTGCGCCATACTGCGCCCGAGCTCCGCCGAAACCTTTTCCAATTCCGCAACGATCGCCCAATTGCGTTCCGTGAATTTCTGGAAGCCCGGATTGGTCGTACCGCGGACCGTTTCAAGCCGGCCATCCACCTGCCGAACCTCGCCTGCCCGATATTTCCCGCTCAGAAGGCCGCTCGCCAGCGGGCTCCACGCCATGACGCCGGCGCCATACCGTGTACCGAACGGAACGAACTCGTTTTCGATATTGCGTTCGGCAAGCGAATATTCGAGCTGAAGCGCCGATAACGGTTCATAACCGCGATATTCCGCAACCGCCTGAGCCCGACTGGCGTACCAGGCCGGCACGTCGGACAGGCCGACATGCAGCACTTTTCCCGACTGGACGAGATCATCAAAAGTCCGCATCACTTCTTCAGGTGGGGTTAGCCGATCCCAGCAATGCAGCAGATAAAGATCGATGTAATCGGTGTTGAGGCGCTTCAACGACCCTTCGACGGCCCGCAATATGTTCTTGCGGCCGTTCCCCGCAGCGTTCGGCGTTCGGGCGGAGAGATTCATGGTGAACTTGGTGGCGATGACCGCATCATCCCGCAATCCCCTTTCGGCGATGAATTCACCGAGCCAGGTTTCCGACGTACCGCCCGTATAGGCATCGGCTGTATCGAAGAAATTGCCGTCGGCATCGACATAGGCATTGAAAATGGCGCGTGCCGTTTCCTTGTCGGCGCCCCAGCCCCATTCAGTGCCGAAGGTCATGGTGCCGAGAGCAAGCCTGGTTACTTTCAGCCCGCTATTGCCGAGGGTGTAGAAATTCATGCTCATGAGCGCGCTCCTCGTTGAAAGCGCCGGCGTAGTGGGATCGTGGCGGTGCCGGCTGTTCGCTGGACACAAGTTCGCCGACTTTGATCGCCTTTATAAGATCATTTAATTCGTATGCATTATGCGATATTGCTCAGCAATGGATCGAGATCTGCTGACACATCTACCCGTCATCGTCGCCGTTGCGCGCCGCGGTGGCTTCGCGGCCGCCGCCAATGAGCTCGGAATGAGTGCCTCCGCCGTCAGCCATGCCGTTCGGCTGGTCGAAGAACGGCTCGGCCAGCCACTCTTTGCGCGCACGACACGCAGTGTCGCGCTGACGGAGGCGGGCAGAAGCCTGATTACCACCATCGCGCCGGCCCTTCAGGACATTCACGAGCGAATGGAACGCATAAGGGCCATCAAAGGAAGGCCAAGCGGCCTGCTGCGGATCAACGCAGCCCGTGTGTGCCTGTCGCTTGCCGTCACGCGTATCATTGCGGCCATGGCCGAGCGCTATCCGGAAGTGGAAGTTGAGATCTTTTCGGATGAGAGGCTGACCGATATCGTGTCCGAAGGCTTCGATGCCGGCATTCGCATCGGCGAAATGATCGCGCAGGACATGGTGGCAGTTCGCCTCACCCCGCCCTTCCGTTCGGTCGTGGTCGCCTCACCCGATTATATCAGCCACTTTGGTCGCCCGATGATACTCAGTGACCTCTCAAGCCACAATTGCATCGGCTATCGACTGATCCGCTCAGGCGGGCTCTACGAATGGGAATTCGTCGAGGACGGCCGGGACGTCGCTGTCGCCGTGAAGGGCCAAGCAATCGTTACCGAATCCCACTCAGCAATCGAACTGGCGCTGGCAGACGTCGGATTGGCCTATGTATTCGAACCGCTGGTGCGCACGGATATTCAGGCCGGCAGACTGATTCAGGTCTTGAGCGAATTCGCGGTCCTGGAGGCCGGCCTGTTTCTCTACTTTCCCCGCCGTGCAGAACTTGCGCCGAAACTGCGGGCCTTTATCGACACGGTAAGACACCTCGGCCGAGAATCCGCGAATAGAGGGTAAACGTGCCGACGGCATTTCGCGGAGAAGACGCGCCCCCCTTCCAAAACTACGCCCCCGAAATTGGGGCCATTGCACAGCCCTGCGGCCCGCTGGGCTCTGGAATTGGCCCGCGCCTCGTCACTTGACAAATGTAGCCGAGACGAGAGTTACGACTGATCCCATCCCTCCCAATACCTGAGCTGGGATTAATAAAGTTAAATGCGCTCTCGTCGATAAAGGACCAAGAAAGACTCTGCCGCGTTGGAGTCCTCAATCATGAACACCATGCCATCCTTCTCTCCTGTGCACCTTGTTCGCCACAGCACGGGTGAAATAAAAACAGTTGGGGATGCCGGCGAGGCCTGGAAGACGCTTCTGGACGACTGGCCGGCGGACGAAGGCAGTTGTTTCATGTCCGCGCTCCTGATTTGCATGGACGTTCAACGCGGTGAGCGGCCTGCCGAGGAAGCGCGGCTTGCCTTCATAGCTGCGGCGGTCGAAGCAGGCGTTCCCGTGCTGTCGTGAGAAGGCCGCTTCCGCCAAGACTCTCCCCGAATGATTACAAGCAGCGGCGGCCCGACCGAAACCTGCTCGCCTCTCGCGATGAATCGGCCTATGAGAGAGGCGACTAGCATCCTCAAGTTCGAAAGTCTCCTATGATGGAAAGAAAATGGAGCAAGGCGGTCACGATCGCCCTTGAAAGTCCAGAGGAATGGATGGTCATCGACACCACCCAGGCAGCTTCCTGGGCGTTGATCGAAGACTGGCCTCTCGACGAAGCGCCCGCGCTCGACAGAGCTTTGCTCGTATTCGCCGATGTGATCTCCGGAAAGCGCACGCCCGAAGATGCACGGCGCGCGTTCATTGCGGCGGTAAAGGAAGCCGAAATACCAATGAAGGACGAGTAAGTCTGCCCTCGCCCGGATTTGAGCTTCGCGCTTCGCCAGCCGTTTGGCCTGCACCCGGTGTTAGGATGGGTCGTTTCCAACTACATTTCGAGCAACGAAGCGGATGTGCAAACCTCGAAAGTTCATACTCAGTAGAGATCACACCCCTCCTTGGCGTCACTCCACGACCTGATATTCAACATGCAGCTCGGCTGTCTGGCTTTGGCCGTAAATAGATAGTGCTTACCGCATCCGGCGAATGCTCGACATCTATCCTTCAGCCGATCAGCCTCGGCGTGCGAATGACCTTCAGGAACAGCGCATTCATCGCATCGGTGATGCCCTGCGTCGGACTGACTTCGAAATAGAGGCCAGGCGATGCGCAGTTTTGCAGATCGGTGCCGATCTGCGATTGGAACGGCGCAATCCAGGTGTTGTACCAGGCGTTCTGCGGCAGCGGCAGATAGGTGGTGTAGAGAATGGCGATCTTGACGTTCTGGTTCTTGAGCGGCTGGCAAAAGGACGTATCCAGCGGCTCTTGGCAGCGGCCGCCGGTGGTCGGCTTCGTGCAAGTTGTCGGCTTGTAGCTGTCGCCGACACCATCGGTCACGAAAAACAACACCTTAGCCCGGTCGGAGCTGGTCGTCCCGCCACCGCCAGTACCGATGATCGGCTTGATCTGAGTAAGCATTGTGTCGAAGCTTGTCGTCTGGTCGTTATTGTAGCCTGCATATGGAATGGTCATCAGGTCGACCGCGCTGGTCGTGCTCTTGACCTGCGTCATGTCAGACGAAAGCGCAGAAACGTTGGTCAGACCGGCAGTCTCGGCCTTGCTTCCAAAGGTGTAGACCGCCATGCGATATTGATCGGGGGTCGTTCGGTTCGTCGTCGCCGTGTCGGTCAGTGATTGCGTCGCCTGGCGCACCACGTCGATACGCATCTGCACGTTGAGGCTCTTCGCAAGATTATAGTAGTTATTTGTCGTATTGACGTTGTGACAGGCGAATGCACATGTATCGGTTGTATTAGCCTGCATCGTCTTGATATCGTTCGCTGTCGCCCCGACACCCATCGACGGCGTATTGTCGAGCAGCATGTAGAAATCGATGAAGCTTGCCGTCTGATATTGGGCTGATGCGACTCCGCTGATCGGAATCGTGGTTTGGCCCAGCAACTGCATCAGCGTCGTTGGTACAGTGGCGGAAAAGCTGACGTTGGCGGATACGATGTTCGACGCTCTCGTCACCGCGATATTCACGTTGACGGGCACATTCTGCAGATCGCTCGATATCTGGCCGTAAAAGAGTTTGTTGGCGTCGTTCTGACCGATGGTGACTGTTCCGTCACTGGTCATGGCCATCGCAGCCGCGACCGCTGGCGACGAGGTCGCGACGGCACCGACAGCCGCCGCGTCCGCAGCATTGTAGAGTTCATTCCTGACCACAAGCGCATTGGTAACATCGATGGCAAGGCCGGCCGCACCGATCAGTGGGATCGCCAACAACGCCGTCATCATCCCGAAATTTCCCGACCTATTGGCGATAAATTTTCGAGATTGCTTATATATAAAGCAGAAGGATTTTGCGCCGACCTTCAATATCTTCACGAACAAACTCTCTATGGTAGAAGCTACACGAACAAATACCGTATAAGTCGAAAGCAACAGTACTTTCAAATATACTTAAGAATAGTATCGACGATAAACATTGAAATTCAGATAATGGAAGAGAATCTATTTTAGACGTTTTGAATTTAGAAAAAATTTACCGAAACGCAAAATTATACTTTGGTATAGTCAAAAATATTTCGAGCACAAAATTCGGCACGACCGATAAGGCCTAATTTATTCTAACGATTGATATTTTGGCCGCCAAATCCCGCGCCAGGCAATTCGAGACTCGCGTGAATTGAGGCCTTTTCCAGTAATTTGCGCAGGTCGTATTTACCCGATTTTCAGTGTTTACCCCCGAAAGCATCGTTCATCTACTTCAGTTGTGACGGGTGCAACACCAAACCTCCGTCATTCCAGTGACCAGATTCGGGATTATCTGAGTGCGCGTCCTTTCATGTATCGTCACAGCACATAATCTGTGGCTCGTCTTCCTTGCGGCATTTGTCTGTGTCAGCGGCGGATGGATAACGCTCAACCTTCTACGACGGGCAGAAAAGACACATGGGCTTCAGCGCGGCGGATGGATCTTTCTGACCGGTGTGGCTGCCGGTGCCTCGATATGGTGCACCCATTTCATCGCTATGCTCGCCTATGACGTCGGCGCGCCGGTCGCCTTCGACCCGATCCTGACCATGGCGTCGTTTCTGTTGGCCATCGCCGGATGCTCCGGCGGTTTCGCGATCACATTGTCGGGCATGCCGAAGATTGCGCCGGAACTGGGTGGCGCGGTCGTTGGACTTGCCATTACCAGCATGCATTATACCGGCATGATGGCCTATCATGTCGACGGCATCGTCGATTGGGATAGGACTTATGTTTTTGCCTCCGTCGTCCTCTCGGTGATGTTCGCCGTCCTCGCGCTCAATCAGGCCATTCGCCACCCCTGGCACTTCGCGCCCTTGGCCGCACTCGGCTTTTTCGTGCTTGCGGTGGTCCTGCTGCATTTCACGGCAATGACCGCCGTTTCCGTCACGCCGCTGGCAACAGGCGCCGGCATCGTCGACTCCTACGCGCTGCAGGCCATGGCCGTCGCTGTCGCGGGCGGCGGATTGCTCGTCATCGGCACGGGTGTCGCGAGCTACATGATCGATGAGCGCGCCTCGCGCGAATCCATCCAGAAGCTCCAGCACATGGCGATGAACGACATCCTCACGGGCATGCCCAATCGCGGCAGCTTCAGCGACTATCTCAGCAGCGCCCTGGAACATGCCAAGGAAGACGGTGCGAAGCTCGCCGTGATCGGCATAGACCTCGATCGCTTCAAGGAAATCAACGATCTGCGCGGCCATAAAGCCGGCGACCAGGCATTGAAGGCAATCGGGCGCCGCCTCCTGCGCCTCGTCAAGGACGGCGAGTTCGTTGCCCGCGTCGGCGGCGACGAATTTGCAGCGGCCAAACGCTTCGAGCATCAGAGCGAACTTCTGGATTTCGTGGCACGACTGGAAAAAACCCTGTTCGAGCCCATCCGCATCGATGATTTCGAAACGGTGACCGGCGCAAGCATCGGGGTTGCGATCTATCCTGACGATGGCATCGATCAGGAGCGCCTTATCAGCAATGCGGATCTGGCGATGTATCGCGCAAAGGCCGATGTCGGTCGCGCAGTATGCTTCTATGAATCCAAGATGGATGAGGCAGCCCGCGCGCGCCATACGCTGGCGCAGGATCTGCGCCGCGCCGTCGAGCTCGATCAGCTCGATCTGCACTATCAGGTGCAAACCTCGGTTCAGACGGGCGAGATTTGCGGCTACGAAGTCCTGCTGCGCTGGAACCACCCCGAGCGAGGTGCCGTTCCGCCCTCCGAGTTCATCCCAATCGCCGAGGAGAGCGGCACGATCCTCGTCATCGGCGAATGGGTCTTGCGCAACGCGTGCAGACAAGCCGCCGCCTGGAGCAAGCCCTACAAGATTGCCGTCAATCTCTCGCCGGTGCAATTCGCCCATGCGGATCTTGCCAAGCTCATCCAATCGATCCTTATCGAAACCGGCCTTTCGCCGTCGAGGCTTGAACTGGAAATCACCGAGTCGACAATCATCGCGGACAAGACCCGCACGCTACATGTGTTGCGGCAGATCCGGGCGCTTGGCGTCACCATCGCCATCGACGATTTCGGCACGGGCTATTCATCGCTCGACACGCTCCGCTCCTTCCCCTTCGACAAGATCAAGCTCGACCGCTCCTTCATGAACGAGGTCGACAACAGTATTCAGGCAAAGGCGATCGTCCGCGCGGTGCTCACGCTCGGCAAGAGCCTCGATATCCCGGTTCTGGCTGAGGGCGTCGAGACCAACCATCAGCTGGAGATTCTCCGCGTGGAAGGCTGCGACGAGGCACAGGGCTTTTTCCTCGGGCGCCCTAAGCCCGTCGGACAGATCTTCGAGATGGGGCAGATGGTGGAGAAGGAGCTGGCATCTCCCTTTTCGGGCCGGGTGCCGCCGCAGCGTATGCGCCGCCGCTGAACACCAAGCTGAACTGCATCGGCGAAGCCGCAGCGCCCCGCCAATGCTGACCCACTATACTTGCGATAGCATTCAGCGTCAGACCAGAGGGTCGGAAACCTCCCCAATCCATTCCCTTGCAAGCTCGATCGTCACTATTGAGCGGATATCGGCGGCGTTGGCTGCGACCAGAAGTTCGTATCGGCCGACGGCAGCACGAAACGCCTTCGCCTCCACGTCGAAATAGCTCAGATCGCGCGGATAGACGGCGAGCGAAGCCCTACCCGTCTCGCCCTTTGCCAAACTGAGCTTGGCGAAAGCGCGGAGTTCCTTGTTTGGTCGCTCGACCACCGAGCCCAGCGGCCGCACATAGAGCTGTACGAGCGCCGATCCCCTTCTATCGCCGACATTGGTGACGTCGACGGTGACGGTGATGCCGTCCCGAGCCATTTGCGTCGCCGATGCCTGCGCATTGCCCCAGGAAAAATCGGTGTAGCCAAGACCGAAACCGAATGGAAACAACGGCTCCACGGCGCTGTTGTCGTGATGCCGATAGCCGACGAAGACGCCCTCGGCATAACGAACATGACCATCCTTGCCCGGATAGACGGCCTCGTCACCGATCATTGCGGAATTGTCCGACAAGTGCCTGGGAAAAGTCTGCGGCAGGCGGCCACCCGGCTCGGCATCGCCGAACAGAACATCGGCAACCGCGTGCCCCAGCTCCTGGCCCGGATACCACATCTGCAGGACCGCCCTTACCTTGCCGAGCCACGGCATCTCGACCGGGCCGCCTGTCTGCAGGATAACGACGGTGTTGGCGTTCACCGCTGCCACCCTCTCTATGAGCTCTTCCTGTCGTCCGGGCAGCCGCATATTTGGGAGATCAAGCCCTTCCGTATCCCACTGACCGTCGCGGCCAACGAACAGCAACGCCACATCCGCGTTGCGCGCCGTCTCGACCGCCTCCGCCATGTCCTGTTCGCCCAGCGGCTTCTCAACGCCAAAGCGCACAGCCGTTAGGTTGATACCTTCCTCCATCGTCGCCGAAGAGCAATATTCGACCACGACCTGGTATCTCCGGCCAGCCTCAAGATGGATACCCTGTCTCTGTTCGACGTTGGCGGTGCCGAAATAATTGTCGCCGCGGACCCAGCCGTCAAAGCCGTTCACGACCAGCCTGCCATCGACATAAAGCTTGGCGAGACCGGCATTGGTCATGCCGAACACATGCTCGCCGCTCTCTGCGGGCACGTAGGAGGTTGTCATGCGCGCGGAAAAGTCACTTGGATCAAGCTCTGTTGACGGCAAGTCGAACCAGAAAAACTCGCCGACATGGGCCGGCTCGGCAACAACCGGCAGGCCGGACAAACTACACCCCTTGAAGTACTCGACCCTGATGTCGCCTGAGAAGAGGTTGATCAGCCTGTTGTTGCGGCAGCCGACCGCGTGGCGGATGCTATTGGCGTTCGACAGCGCCTCGCGGATCCCCTCAAGCGGGCTGATCCGATAGTGAGCGGCAATCTGGGCGCTACCGCCGCCCATGACACGCGCTGCTGCAGCATTCGGCCCGAGGACGGCGACCTGTCCAAGGCCGGTCTTTTTAAGCGGCAGGATGCCGTCATTCTTCAAAAGCACGGCACCTTCAGCCCCCAGTTGCCGGATCAACGCACGATCCTCGGGCAAATCCAGCGCGTGCTCTGTAAGGTCAGGAGCAGACTCGAATGCCCCGACACACTCCAGCAATTTCAAAATGCGACCGGCAGCCGCACGCACCGTCTCGGGCTTGACCTCACCGTTGCGCACCGCCGCGACGAGCTTTTCACCTCGATCCCGCGCAGGCCCGGGCATCTCCAGATCGAGCCCGGCATCGACGGATGCTGCGGTCGAATGCGAGCCGAACCAATCTGACATGACAATCCCGTCGAAACCCCACTCGTCACGCAGGACTTCGGTCAACAGCCACGGGTGCTCGCTCGTATAAGTGCCGTTCAGCCTGTTATAGGAAGACATGACTGCCATGACGCCAGCTCTCTTAACGGCCTTCTCGAATGGCAGCAGATAGATCTCGCGAAGCGCGCGCTCATCGATATCCGACGACATGGTCTGCCGTTCGATCTCGGATTCATTGCCAACGAAATGCTTGATCGTCGCGGCAATACCCTGGCTCTGCACGCCCTTGACATAGGCAACGGCAAGCTCCGCCGTCAGCATCGGGTCTTCAGAATAGCACTCAAAATTGCGCCCGTTCAGGCCGGAGCGATGAATGTTGACCGTCGGCGCCAGCAAGACCGACGCACCCTTGCTCTTGGCCTGGCCGGCAATGGCCACCCCCATGCGCTCGACAAGCGCCGGGTTCCAGGTCGCGCCAAGGGCAATGGCGACCGGGAAGCATGCGGAGTGGACGCCGGCTACCAGCGAGCCTGCACCCCGCGCGCCGTTCGGTCCATCCGTCACCTTGATCTTCGGAATGCCGAGACGCTCGACTGGCACCGTGGTCCAGAAATCGGCACCGGACAGCAGCGAAACCTGCTCCTCAAGCGTCATCCTGTCGAGAAGATCGTCGATCATAGGGCCTCCCTTTATGTTTTCGGCTCGCTCCCCGCATCCCATATCGAGGAGATCCGCATTTGAAGTAACCAAATCATAAACGCGTTCAAGACTGTCAAGCAATCGCGATATGTCGATGAAATATCATATGTTTTCGGCACTGCTATCGCGATTGCCCGAGCGGACGCGCCCATTTTCGGCAAGGCGAAAGTGTCGATGCGGCACCGGTATCCGTGCGGGTCGCCGCCAAAGCGCGACTTCGCTAAAATGCGAATGATCTTTTTCCGAATAAATTTGACCGCATCGGATTTCATGAGCGCAATTCATGGAGCCGAGTATGCGTTCATTCCTCATCGCTGCAAGCTTTATCCTCGTTACGGGCTTGTCGTTTTCGACGGTAACCACCGCAAAGCCGGTGACTAAAGTCCTGGACGCGCCGACCCGCCAGTTCGCCCGCGTGGTCACGGAGGCGAACGCGCCAGTCGGCTGGGCCGGCTTCTGTTCGGCACAGCCGGCGGAATGCACGGCTGCGGAAAAATCCGATGAGTTCATCACGCTCGGCAAGGAGCGCTGGGCGCAGTTGCAGCAAATCAACGCTCTCGTCAATCATGAGATCCAGGGCGTCGGCGACAATGACCACTACGGCATCTACAAGCTCGGCATCATCAACTGGTGGACCTACCCAGACGATGGCGCCGGCAACTGCAACGACTATGTTCTATTGAAAAAGAAGCTGCTAGTGGAAGCCGGATGGTCGCGCTCGGCACTGCTGCTGACGGTCGTTCTAGACAAGAACAACGAGGGTCATCTCGTGCTGATGGCCCGCACGAACGATGGCGACCTCGTGCTCGACAACCTCACCGACACGGTCAAAACCTGGGAAGGGACGGGCTACACCTTCATCAAGCGCCAGTCCACCGACAATCCGAACAATTGGGTTCGGCTTGAATCCGGCCGCACGCCGGAACAGCTCGCCATGATCAGCAAGGCGTTGGCCGGTCACTCGCAGTGATTGGCTGACCAGTAGGTATCGACAAGACCTTTGCCATCCTGGTCGAGGATGGCGAAATTGCCAGGTATGATCACGAAAAAGCGTTCGCCGTCATCCGCGCCGGACGATGTTTTGATGCGGCCGCAAACGACAAAGCCCGGCATCCGCTCGCTCGGTTTGGCGGTCAATATATGGACGGCAGATGGAGAGACATCGATCCGCCGCACAACGGCTGCCTTGGCGAGTGCCGGAACGTCTGCCATCGTCGGCAGGGCCTCGCCTGGCGCGGCTGCAAGCAGGATGCTCCCTGCTACAACGAGATGTTTCAACGCAATTCCCTCGAAAACCATGACCCCACGAAAAAAAGGGCGGCGAGTCCGAAACTCGCCTTGGCAGTATTGGCATCCACGACTGCAGCCAGAGGCTGCCTGATGTAAAGTTTATTGTGATTCGCCGGACAGAAGAAGCGCCCGCCCTTGCCTTTGCAGGCTGATCGACTATGAAGATCATCCCCGTGCCGGGGAAAATTTTTGAAAGTCAACTTGCGTATGCTTACAAGCCTGTCGAGAATTCCGGCACTCAGTCTTCTTGTCGTCCTTACGTTGACGAGCGCTAGCTTTGGTCACGAACTGGTGCGCGTGCCGCCCGGCAATCGCAATAGCACGCAGCCGCCGGTTCCGAACACGTCGGCATTGCGGGCGAAAGCCTTCAACACGACCTACGATGAAAAATACCAGAAGATCGTTGGCGTGCTTCGCGAAGACAAGGATCTAATGGCTTCGATCAAGAAGGCCGCACAAGCCTATAAGATCGACCCAATCCATATCGTCGGCGCGCTTGTCGGCGAACACACCTACAACATCACGATCGTCAACAGGGTAAAATCCTACTACGTCAAGGCACTTGCCTATTCCCAGGCGGATTTCAAGTTCAGCTACAAGGACATGAACGTCCAGTCCTTCGTCAAGAAGCCGGAATTCGCCCATTGTGACGCCTTCACCGGCAGCGCCGAATTGTGGGAATGCCGCGACGAGACCTGGGACAAGAGCTTTCGCGGCAAGGTGGTCGACGGCGTCACCTATGAGAACATGACGTTCCAGCGAGCCTTCTTCCAGCCTTTCTTTGCCGGACAAACCTTCGGCCTTGGCCAGATCAGCCCGCTCACGGCTCTTGAGGTCACCGACCTGGTGCATGCGACAAGCGGGCTGTCGAAGCTGTCGGCCGATGACCCGCAGGCGATCTATCGCGACATCATGGATCCCGATCGCAGCGTGATCTATATCGCCGCGATCGTCCGAGACGCCATGGATGTTTATCGCGCCCAGGGTTACGACATCAGCGAGAATCCGGGTCTGACGGCCACGCTCTACAATGTCGGACAGCCGCGGCGGCGTGCGATTGCTCTGCGGCAAGCCGCAGATGCTTCAGGCGGCAAGAAGCTGCCGGAAGAGAACTACTATGGCTGGCTGGTCAATGACAGGCTGCCGGAATTGCGTGGCCTGCTCGGGCAGAAATAGTCGAGCTTTACGTGTGGGCATCCACGAGGGAATGGCATTGCCTGTCTCAGGCTGCCATTCCGATGAGACCGCTTGCGATCTTGCTTTCGACCCAGACGCGCTCGTTCTGCCAGTCGTGGCGCTTCCATCCCTGCCAACCGAAACCGCACAGGTTGATCTGCCACTCGGAGGCCGGGAAGTTGGCGAGAGCGTAGCAGATGCCGAGGAAGCCGGTGCTGGGAAAGACTTTGCGCATTCGGCTCGCCGTAATGCCGAGCTCGGCGCAACCGTCAGCGTAGAATTGCGGCGGCATGATTCGGATTTCTTTGCCGGCATGTCCCATGAGTTCGATCGCCTGCGTGGTCCAATCGGCCCTGCGCCCCCTCAGGCGCTGGAAGATGTTGGGCCGGGGGTGGTATTTGCGAATCACCTCCGGGTGATAGGCAAGCATCAGGATCTTTGCGGATTTGAGCGCCGCATTCTCCAGAAATGCTGGATCGGCCATCCGCAGATGCAAGGCCTTGCTGGAGGCAGCCAGCATGAGCATGTCCGTTCGCGAGCCGCTCCTATCGTCCGCGAGGTTGGGCTCGTTGAAGCGCATGACAAAATCAGCGTTGTCTATAGCCCCGGAGAGATCGCGCTCCAGGCTTCCATTGCCGACGATAAAAGCAGTCTTGCGCGCCAATTACGGGTGTCCAGCAAATTCCGGTGCTGAGTTATCAGCGCCATCTGACAATACGCTGAACTGATGACGAAGCGGAACCTTGCTTCGGATTCCTCTCGCAACGGGGGGCTGTTTTGAGAGGCAGCTGGTCCGCCCCTTCACACTTCGGCGGGGGTCGGCGCCACATTGCGCACCCAAATGTGCGGCGAATAAGGCCGCAATGTTACAAAACGTAAACGAACTTTAATCGGTATGGCACCAGCCGAAATCTCGCAGGTTCCCCGGATTTCAATAGCAACCGCGCATGCTTCATCCACAGAACTGCCATGACAATGACGGCATTCTGAAGGCATGACGGCTCTTGGGAGCCTCCTTTGCCCCCAAAATTTTGGACTCAATAGCCGCCTGCGAGACTCAATTGTGGACGAAACACTTGCCACCGACATGACACGCAGGCGATCGGACACCACAGAGCCAATCGTAACCTTCACCGCGACCGGCCTTACTCTTCTCGCAACGCTTCAGCTCGGCCCGGCTGGCCAGATTTCAAGCCTTTGTCATAAGGAGTACACCCTCTGTGCATTAATAGTCGAACCACCGTTGCCGCCTGAGGGCGACGGGTCGACACAAGGGCTTCTTGTGTCTCTCACCCACCAGGAAATTCCCGCCGAAGAAAGTCTGTCCATGTCCGGCTCGACCGCTGCCGCCGCCTCCATCTCGTCCCGTTCCTCCGAAATTTACGACCTTCTGTCGTGCTCCAATCGAGAAATCATCACCATAGCTCACCGCGGGGTGTGGTCGGCTGGGCCTGAGAATTCGCTTGCCGCAATCCGTGCTGCCGCCGAACTTGGCGTCGAGTTCGTCGAGATCGATACGCAAACAACCGCCGATGGGCATCTCGTCGTCATCCATGACAAGGCCCTCGACCGGACGACGTCCGGTAGCGGCGTGGTTGGAGCAAGCAGCTTCTCCGCCGTTCGCGATCTCCGCCTTCGCGACGGCGCAGGCGGAGAGGCCGCCGCACTCACTGATGAACGAGTGCCGACTTTAGAGGAAGCTCTCGAGGAAGCTCGCGGGCGGGTGTTCGTCAATATCGACACGAAGTTTCCGCATGAATTGCCACTGGTGATCGCCGCGGTCCGACGGTTAGGCGCAGAAGATCACGTGATCATCAAGTCAGATGTCGTGCCCGAGAGCGGTGACTTTTCCGTGCTCGCCGCCGACTGGTTTGGCTCCATTCCCCATATGCCAATGTTCCCCGTCAGACCGGGCAAGTTTGCCGCAGATCTCAGACTGATCGAGGCGCTACGTGCACCGATGGCCGAGGTAGAGTTCACCGATATCGCTGACCTCGCAGCCGGCCGAGACGAATTGGAGCGCCAGAACATCCGCTTGTGGATCAATACGCTCGACGTTTCCCACAATCTCGATTTCAACGACAGCCGGGCCGTCAATGATCCCGAGGGCGTTTGGGGCGCACTCGTCGAAGCAGGCGTCGGCGCCATTCAGACGGACACCAATGTCGAGCTCAAGCGATGGCTTTCGAGCCGCAAGCCGGCATAAATCCCGCCACCCTTTTCTTGGCGCTGAAAACAGACAAGCCCGGTCGATCGTGTGGATCGCCGGGCTTGCTGCGTCTTGGGAGACTGGTCTTAGCGAGCGTTGTACTTCGCGTCGACTTCGTTGATGGCGTTGACGTTGCCGGCCGAACGGCCCTTCTCGTCGAAGGTCTGCGCCAGGAAGGCGTCGGCGATGGCCTTAGCAAGCTCCGTGCCGATGACGCGGGCGCCCATGGTGATGATCTGGGCGTTGTTCGACAGCGCAGCGCGCTCCGCCGAATAGGTGTCATGCGTCAGGGCCGCACGGATGCCCGGCACCTTGTTGGCAGAGATGCAGACGCCGATGCCGGTGCCGCAGACGAGGATGGCCTTCTCATAGGTGCCGTCGATGACGCCGGAGGCGACGCGGTCAGCGAGATTGGCATAGAACGCATCCGGACCTTCCTGGGTGCGCGAAACCTCGCTCACTTCGAAACGATCCTTCAGATGGTCGGCGAGAACCTTGGCGAGGCCTTCGCCGGCGCTGTCTCCAGCAATAGCAAGTTTCATGATGATCTCCTTCAGAGTTTGGTGGCGCACTTGGCGAGGATGTCGAGATAGCCCTCGACGTTCCAGGCGGAGCGCCCGATGAAAAGCCCATCGACGTTAGGGCAGGAAATGAGCTCCTCGCAGTTTTGCGGATTGACCGATCCGCCGTAGAGGCATGGGATCTTTCGGCCAAGCACCTTTTGCGCAACCGCGATGATCTCGGCCTGGCGTGCATCGGCATAGGACGGCTCGGCCGGAATCCCTTTCTCGCCGATCGCCCATACCGGTTCATAGGCCAGCAGGATTTCCGCCTGCTTCTGTTGTTCATTAAGTTTCGAGAGCGCGCCGACTACCTGTTCGCTCAGGATTTCTGGAGCGCGGCCACTTTCACGATCGCTCAGCGTCTCGCCGATGCAGATGAGCGGGATCAGACCATGACGAACGGCCGCCTCGGTCTTCAGACCGACGGTCTCATTGGTTTCGCCGAAGAATTCGCGACGCTCCGAATGGCCGAGCTCGACGATGTCGAGATTGCAATCCTTGAGCATCAGTGGAGAGATCTCCCCGGTCCATGCCCCATGATCGGCCCAATGCATGTTCTGGGCACCAACCTTGGCGGAGCTTTCCGACAGGATCGATTTGACTTCGCGTACCGCGGTGAACGGCGGGATGATGAAGCGCTGGATACGGGCATCGCGCAGGTCATCGGCGACACGCAGGGCTTCGGCGAAGGCGCGCGCTTCGGCGAGCGTCTTGTTCATCTTCCAGCTGGTGCCGATCCAATAGCGAGGTGTCTCTGTCATGTCATATCCTGAGTAGAAGCAATGGTAAGGGCGATATCGTCACGGCGGAACTGTTCGAGCGTTTCCGCGTCCGGCGCACGATCTGTGATGATTGCATCGAAATCGGCCAGATCGGCCATCACATGCAGGGCCGTGTGCCCTATGCGCTGGTGATTGACGAGCAGGCAACTCCTGGCGGCCGATGCGATCATCGCGCGCTTCGTGCGCACGACATTGTCGTCCATGTGATAGGCAAGCCTACCGGAGATGGCCGGTGTCGACAGGAAGGCGATGTCGGCTCGCAATCGCGACAAGGCCTCCTCAGTGACGACGCCTAGAAAAGCGTTGAACTTGGCGGAATAAACCCCGCCAAGCGCGATGAGCGTTATGCGGCCTTCGTTCCTCATCCTGTCAATGATGGCAGCATTGTTGGTGATCAACGTCAGCGGTCGTTTTTCCAGCAACATCTCGCCGAGAACGGCCGCCATCGATCCGTCATTGACCATGACAGTCATGCCCGGCTCGACCAGCTCCAGCGCACGGCGCGCCATGGCGAGCTTTTCCTCATGGCCCTGGCGCTCGCGAAAGCGGAAGTCGCTCTCGAACTGCGTGCCGGCATCGATCGTCGCGCCGCCGCGAACCTTGCGCAGCACGCCCGCCTGCTCGAGATCATCCAGATCGCGATGAATGGTCATCTTGGACACGACGAAGCGATCGGCCAGATCGTCGAGGTCGACGGTCTTGTGCTCGACGAGCAGATTGATGATCGATTGCTGGCGCTCTTCTCGTTTCACCCTACCCTCCGGCCGTTGCCTGAGTGGAGTTGAGAGAAATATAACACGTAAATATCACAATTCAACATTTTAGTTGTGATATTTACGCGAAATTACGTTACAAACTGCGTCGACTACACTTTCAACAAAGCCCGCGCTGTTCGTTCATCGGTAATCAAACCGTAGAGACAGCGGCTTTTCAGCACGGCCCGGATGGCCTCGACCTTCGGCAAACCACCGGAGAGCGCAACCAGCCGCTCCTCTTTCGAACGCGGCAGCGATGCTGAAAGCGTGCGCGCCGTCAGCGTTGTTTCGAGGATATTGCCTTCCGCGTCGAAGAAATGGCCGAGGATTTCGCCGACGCCGCCGGCTGCGGTGACTTCCTTGATCTCGCGCGGCTCGACCATGCCGGACAGGACGAGCTGTGCGTCCGTATCGACGGTGCCGAGACCGACAAGTTTCAGCTCGGCTCCATTTGCCAGATCGAAGACTTCCCTGACACCGCGCTGCGCCAGAAGAACGTCGCGATCCTCGCGCGTATTGGCAAAGAACGGCACCGGCATCACATGCGCCTGCATGCCGGTCTTTTCGGCGATGCGGTGCATGACGTCATAGGGGTTGGCGGCATAGTTTCTGGTCAAACCACCGAGCAGCGACACGAAGCGCAAATCCTTGGCATTGACCCGCGCCAGATGATGAACGGCCGACGACAGCGTACGGCCATGGCCGAGGCCGATGACCTTGTTGTTGCCGCTCTCGATCTCCCGGCGGAGGAAGCCGGCACCAGCTTGGCCGAGTGCGCGAAACTCAAAACCATCCTCACCGAGGTCAGGAGCGACCTCGCAATATTGCAGGCCGAACCGCGCCGAAAGCTCTGTTTCCAACTCAACGCATTCGACGATGTCGCCGTCGATCGTCACTTTCACGACACCCTCGGCGACGGCGCGCGCGATCAATCGGTGTGCCTTGACCGAGGGAACGCCAAGGCGCTTTGCCACCTCAGACTGTGTCAACCCGCCGGCATAGTGCAGCCAGGCCGCCCGCACAGCGAGCGAAGCATCCGCATCCGTCATCGACCGTTCCTCTTCATTATGTCACGCATATGGTTCCGCCTGCTTATCTTTTAAGGCCCCGACCAGCTTGCCCCGGTATAGCCGCGTTGCTGATGGATTGCAGAATCGGGACTCGACTACCTCTGCGGTTAGATATGCAAGTCACCGACGCCCGTGTCGATATGAGGAGCCCAGAAGGCGACGCTTTCGGCGATCTGCGAGATAACCTGCCGATCGTTCGGCTCACGCTCCTTGAAGGACAGTTCAAGGCAGATCTCGTTATCTACGGCGCCACCTTGAGCGAAGGCCTCGAGAAGCGGCGCAGGCTGGATACGGCCCTTGGCGTTAAATTCCGCAGTAAAGGGACGGTGCCCACCCTTGTCCATAAGGCTTTGCTTGATGTGAATAATCGGCGAAACCTTCGGGACCGCACGCGCCCACGCGTAGGGATCAAAATCGTCCGGGTTTGCGGACGTAACGTCTCCGTGGTCGATGTCGGCCATCATCCACATTGGGATTGCAAATGGCGCCTTCGTCAACCTCTTCTGCAGGGAAAGACAGGCCTCGATCGTCTCGCCGAACTCGCGGCCGATGCTCATCGGCTCCCAGAAGATATAGGAGAGGCCGGCAGCGCGGGCATGTTCTGCCACCTCGCCCCAGCAATCGATCGCGATCTGGATAAGCTCCTCACGCCGGGTGGGATCGTCATAGTCCTTGTAGGTGAAGATCGCGAATTGCGTGCCGACGGAATGTCCGCCGAGGTCAGCCGTGATATCAGCAAAGGTCTTGAACCAGTCGACATAGTAGCGGCGAACGTCCTTGTCCGGATGGCCAAAGTGGTTGAGTCGGCCGTAAGGACCGGTCATGCCTGACGTCACGCGGACGCCGGTGCGCTTCAGCGCGGCCTGCATATCACGCGTCAGACGGCGAATGACAGGCGCCTGCCAGCTTGGATTGATGAACTCATGCGTCAGCTGCAGATCGCGGATGCGCAGATCGCGCGCCACCGTTTCGATCAGGTCGGACGGTTCCGCAAAGCGGTTCACCAATGGATTGGTGTTGAGTGAAAGCGTCAAGGGCATCGATATCGTCTCCCGGCAGATGTCAGTTGGTTCAGGCGGCAAGTGCCAGTTCGGTGTCGAACCAGGCGGAGAATATCGCCTTCTCCTCGACCGTCATGCGCAGCCCTTCCTTGGTGCGGCGCATCAGCACGTCTTCCGCCTTCTGCGCCCATTCGGAAGCGGCAAGATACCGGGCTTCGGCCTCATAGAGATTGCCGCCGAAATGGCGGCCGAGCCCTGTGAGCGAGGTTGCGTCGCCAACGATGAGCTTGGTGCGCGCACCGTAGAGATGCCCATAATGATTGACGAGCGTGCGCGGCATCCACGGATAGGCGCTACGGAGCGTATCCGTGAAAGACACATAATCGGCATTTGGAATTTCACCGCCCGGCAACGTGGCGCCACGTGTCCAGTCGCCGCCCATTTTCGGAAAGAACCGCGCAAGCTTCTGCATCGCATGTTCGGAGAGCTTGCGGAACGTCGTAATCTTGCCGCCGAAGACATTCAAAAGCGGCGCGCCACCGGTCTCATCGAGATCGAAGACATAGTCGCGCGTGACAGCAGACGGGTTGCCCTTGCCGTCGTCGAAGAGCGGGCGCACGCCGGAGAAGCTTTCCAGCACGTCGGAACGGCGCAGCTTTTCCTTGAAGTAGCGATTGACGGCGGTGATGAGATAATCGATCTCCTTCTCGTCTGCCTTTACCTCTTCCGGCTTGCCTTCATAGGGAATGTCGGTCGTGCCGATCAGCGCCTTGTCGCCTTCGTAAGGGTTGATGAAAATCACGCGCTTGTCGTGGTTCTGCACCAGATAGGCCTGCTGGCCGTTCCAGAATTTCGGCACGATGATATGGCTGCCCTTCACCAGGCGAACACTGCGGCTGCTGTTGGACCCGGCGACGCGGTGGATGATATCGTTGACCCAGGGACCGGACGCATTCACCAGCGCCTTGGCGCGCACGGTGCGCACCTCGCCCGAACGCGCGCTCCGCATCTGGACGATCCAGACGCCCTGATCGCGGCGGGCGCTGATGCAGGCCGTCCGCGTCAGGATCTGCGCGCCCTTGGCGGCGGCATCGAGCGCGTTGAGGACAACGAGACGGGCGTCATCAACCCAACAGTCGGAATATTCAAAGCCCTTGGAATACTGATCGAGGATCGGAGCGCCTTCGGGATCGCGATGGAGGTCGAGCGAGCGCGTGCCCGGCAGCTTCTTGCGGCCGCCGAGATGATCGTAGAGGAAGAGCCCGAAGCGCACGAGCCATGCCGGACGATCCGACGGGCTATGAGGAAGCACGAAACGCATCGGCCAGATGATGTGGCTCGCGGAATTGAGCAGGACTTCACGCTCGATCAACGCTTCACGCACCAGACGGAACTCGTAATATTCCAGATAGCGCAGGCCACCATGCACGAGCTTGCCGGAACGCGAGGACGTTCCCTCAGCCAGGTCGCCTTTTTCGCACATCATGACCGAAAGCCCCCGGCCGGCTGCATCGCGGGCTATGCCGGCACCGTTGATGCCTCCGCCGATGACGAAAAGATCAAAGATTTCCGGTTCCATCATGTCATGCTCCTTCGGATGCCTTTGGCATCATCAAATCAAATCTGAATACGGCGTCCACTCACGGTGCCCGACTAGTGCTGCGCCAGCTTGTCCCAAGCCGGCGCGATCGCCTGCCGCACATCCTTGTAGGCATCGAACAGTCGGTCATAGCGCTCGGCATTGTCGGCATCGGGCGCCTCGGCGTCGCCCAGCAGCGGCGTCACCCAGTCGGCAATACAGCTATCCATGTCGGGATATGCGCCGATGGAGACCGCCGCCATCATGGCAACGCCAGCGGCGCCGGCCTCTTCACGCTCCGAAATGCGCACCGGCGCTCTGACGGCCGCAGAAAGCGAGCCACGAAGTGCGCGCGAACGGGCAGCCCCCCCGGTGATGCGCAACTCCGACGGCATGTCACCCATGGCTGCATAGCAGTCGCGCGTGGCCATGCCGAGCCCTTCGACCACAGCCCTCAACATGTCGGCAAAGCCATGCCGTGTCGAAAGCCCCGTGAAACCGGCACGGGCATGGGCGTTGACGAAGGGGCCGCGCTCACCAGCCTCGGAAATATACGGATGGTAGAGAAGGTTGGTCGGGCGCGCTTCGGCAAACCAAGCATCGATGCGCGCTATGAGGTCGGAATAGGAGACCTTCCTGCCACCTTCGGACATCAGATCGGCCGCAATCCGAAGAATCCAGTCGATATTGATGGTCGCGCCCATATTGGTCTGGACCTGGGTGACAATGCCCGGGATCGGCAAGGCGATGACATAGCCGGTTCCTTCATCGTTGAGCTGGACGTCCGGCACGGCTTTCGCACGCATATGGACGCCGGTTGAACCGATCGTCGAGCAGGCGGCATTCTGACCGCCCGTGCGCACACCGGCGCCAAGCGCGGTCATGACCATATCTACATAGCCGAGGCAGACAGGCGTTCCCGCCAGCAATCCGGCCGCTTTTGCCGCGTCAGCGGTTAGAGGGTAGCTGATCTGAGTACCATCGATGATGTCAGGCAGAAGCGAACGCCGGCGCCCTAGGCCGAGCGCATCGATAACGATCGGATCATATTGCCGATTGCGAAAATTGCCGAAGGTGAAGCTTGCTTCCGACGGATCGGTGGCCCGAACACCCGTCAGGTTGAGATAAAGCCAGTCTTTGCAATGAAGCGATGCCTCGGCCCGATCCAGAAGCTCTGGCATGAAGCGGTCCATATGGGCGAGCTGCGTGCCCTGCTGGCAAGTATTGAGGCCTGTGCCGGTCGCCTCGAAGCGGGCGCGATTGTCGGAGCTGGCGCTCAGCTGCGTCACGGTCGGCGCAGCACGTGCATCGAGCCAGAGCCAGGCGTCTCCGACAGGAGCATTACCGGCTCCGACGAGCCATGTGCCATCACCCTGCCCCGTTACCGCAATTGCAGCCGTGCGTGACGCAAGATTCGCCACCTTCTCGCCAAGGCCACGCAGTGCGCTGACGCAATCCGCCCAGGTTTGCCCCAACGACTGCGTTACGGAACCATCATCGCCCGTCTCATAGCGATTTCGTGCCGACGCGGAGGCGATCTGCCGGCCGGACAACTCGAAGGCGACTGCCTTGAGAACCGAAGTTCCCGCATCGATCCCGATGATGATCCCGTCACTCTTAGGCACTGTGCACCTGCCCCATCACCGCCAGCCCCGCACCGGGGACGCCCGCATTCGCCAAAAACATATTCATTCCTCCCGGCCCATCCCCAAGGCTCGTTTTCAACCATCCCCGCATACACCCAGAGGGGAACGACCCTAGATAGAGCATTAGCCGTATTCGACACCGGAGGCGCCGCCAAACCATACACAAATGCAATCATCATATTGATCTCGCATTTATAACACAGAGATATCATGGTTGCAGTAATTTTTTTCTGGTATTGTAATTTTTTTCAGATAAAATGCGCAGGTGAGATCCTGATCAGATCCGCAACGATGCTGCCGGAGCGGGCCGAAGAAAAGAGCTTTCGAGACGCATGCGTCAGGCGGAGAAGCAAACTCAAGTTGCGACTGCCTTGAAAAACTTCTCCATATTATTTCGTTATATCAATGCAATAATGGATTCTTTTCCACTCTAGAGAAGCCCCATTCACAATATGATCGATGACTTCGCGCACGATTGGCAAAATGGAAGCGATAAAGCGTTGAGGGTGAGGAACTCAGGTTCGCAAGAGCACGGAGAACAGACAAAGCCTTACTTTTGCCGATTGACACCTTCTGAAATTTATAACATATGAAATACAGTTATTAACATAACTCTATCACGGAAGCCGTCGATATCGATGGCCACGGAACCAAGATGGGCGATCGGAGGAGACGGTCACCCGGCACGCTGAGGAGGCTCCTGATGCTGAACTCCCATTCCCGTCGCAGCGCGACTGGCAGCCGAGCGGAATGCCCGCAGGTCCAAGCTCGCGCATTGGCATCGGCTGGATCGTAGCCGGCACCACAGCACCTTTTCTCCCTCTCCATCAGGCAATCCGGCTCAATCGCCGAAGGTCGTTTGAACATGAATACGCAGACTCAATACACAATCGCCAGGCCGACGGGCTCCAAGCTCAAGATCGCAGCCGGAGTCGCCGCAGTGGTCATCGTGATTGGCGCCATTGCCGCCGATACCAAGGTCGTCGCGATCGGCTCCCAGCACGATGTGCGCGAACAGGGCTTTCAACCGGATAGCTTCGGCGCTCAGGAGTTTCCGAAGGTGCAGGCGGATGTCGAGAAACGCGCCGTCGATGCGGTGACGCTCGCCACCGCCGTCCTTGCCGACAAGAAGGCCGCGGGCGAAAAATATGGTGTGGCGACCAGCACCGGCCCCGTGCTCCCGGTATCCCTCAATGGCGCTTTTGGTGACCGCAAGGCCAACCTCAACGAGTTCAAGGTCGAGGGGCTTCCCGACGGTGTCGTTATTCGCGTCCAGACCGGACCGGCGATCAACGGCACCGAACTTCGCGACGCGACCGGTAATATTCAGTTCGGACAGTTCACCAACCAGATCGAATATCAGGACGCCGGCTCGGCCATCAACAACGAGATGAAGAAGGCAACCCTTCGCGGCCTCGATCCGGAAAAGCTGACGGGCAAGACGGCAACGATTGTCGGCGTGTTCAAACTCATCAACCCCAAGAACTGGCTTATCACTCCCGTAAAGGTCGAGCTGAAATGAGCCAGGCGAGAGAAAAACAGGCGCGCACGGGCGAAGTTGTTCTCGCCGCTCGTAACATCGCCAAGTCCTACGGCAGCGTCCATGCCCTCAAGGGTGTGAATTTCGACATTCGCAGCGGCGAAGTCACCACGCTCTTTGGCGAGAACGGCGCCGGCAAATCGACGTTGATGAAGATCCTCTCCGGCGTCATACAGCCGAGCTCGGGCGAAATCGTCCTCGATGGCAGCGCTATCAGCTTTGCCTCCTCCACCCATGCTCGCTCCTGCGGCATTTCCATCATCCATCAGGAACTGAGCCTCGCTCCCAATCTCAGCGTCCGCGACAATATCTTCATGGGTCGCGAGATCATGAAAGGCGGTGTGGTCGATTTTGCCGAGGAAGAGCGCCAGACACGCGCACTCATGGAGGAATTGGAGGAGGAAATCGATCCGCTCACCCCGGTCGAAGACCTGCGCCTCGGCCAGCAGCAGATTGTCGAGATTGCCCGTGCGCTCTCCGTCAATTCGCGCATCCTGATCATGGACGAGCCGACATCGGCGCTCAGTGCCACCGAAGTTGAGGTCCTGTTCAAGGTCATTCGCGATCTGACCAGCCGCGGCGTGTCGATCGTTTACATCTCGCACCATCTCGAAGAGGCGCTGCAGATTACCAATCACGCCGTCGTTCTGCGCGACGGCAATATGACGGCCTATGCCGAGCGCAGGGATATCGATCTTGAGTGGATCGTGCGCAACATGGTCGGCGACAATTTCGACCTTGGCAGCCCGCCAAGCGGCTACAAGATGGGCGATGTCGCGCTGACGATCGACAATCTCACCGTTCCCGGCCCCTCGGGTGCCGCTTACAACGCGGTCGATCGCATGTCGCTTCAGGTCCGTGCCGGCGAGATCGTCTGCATCTACGGGCTGATGGGCGCAGGCCGCACCGAGTTGCTCGAATGTGTCGCAGGTCGCCTGAGATCGAGCGGTGGCCGTGTCCTACTCGGGAGCAGTGACCTCGGCAATCTCAGCATCGCCGGCCGTATCGCCCAGGGCCTGGTCCTGGTGCCCGAAGATCGGCAGCGCGACGGCCTCGTGCAAACGATGACCGTTGGCTCCAACCTGTCGCTCGCCAGCATCGGCGCTTTCACCAAGGGCCTGTTTACGTCGACCGGCCGCGAGCGCTCGCTTGTCGACGCGTCCATTCGCAAGGTTCACATCAAGACCGATGGTGGCGAGGCCGCGATCGGCTCGCTTTCGGGCGGCAATCAACAAAAGGTCGTCATCGGCAAGATGCTGGCGACGGATCCCAAGGTGATCCTGCTCGACGAGCCGAGCCGCGGCATCGACATCGGCGCCAAGGCGGAAGTCTTCAAGCTTCTGGCGGAGCGCGCCAAGGAAGGTTTGGCGGTCATCTATTCGACGTCGGAAGTCGCCGAATGCCTGAGCATCGCCCATCGCATCATCGTCATGCACCGCGGCAAGATATCAGCCGAATTCGGTCCCGACGTCCCCAAAGAAAAGATCATGGCCGCCTCCGGCGAAGCAGTGGTCGCGCACTAGCCGCATTCATGGAGCACTGATTATGTCAGTCACGAACATCACAGATAAAAAGCCAGTTTCGAACGGACAGCGGCGGAATTTCAGTCTCGTGCGGCTGATCCTGGAAGGGCGCGCCTTCTTCGCACTGATCGTCATCATCGCGGTCTTCTCCTTCCTGTCGCCCTACTACTTCTCGCTCAGCAACTTCCTGACCATGGCCTCGCATGTGGCCATTTTCGGCATTCTTGCCATAGGCATGCTGCTGGTCATCCTCAATGGCGGCATTGACCTGTCTGTCGGCTCGACGCTCGGCCTTGCCGGCTGTATCGCCGGCTTCCTGATGCAGGGGGTCACGCTTTCAAGCTTCGGCGTCATTCTCTATCCGCCGGTCTGGGCTGTCGTGGTGCTGACCTGTGCGCTCGGTGCGGTCGTCGGGGCAGTCAATGGTGTGCTCATCGCCTATTTGCGCGTTCCGGCTTTCGTGGCTTCGCTTGGCGTCCTCTATGTCGCCCGTGGTATCGCTCTGCTGATGACCAACGGCCTTACCTACAACAATCTCGGCGGTCGTCCCGAACTAGGCAATACCGGCTTTGATTGGCTTGGCTTCAATCGCCTCGCCGGTATCCCGATCGGCGTCATCGTCCTTGCAGCCATCGCAATCATCTGCGGTCTCGTCCTTAGCCGCACCGCGTTCGGACGCTGGCTCTACGCCTCGGGCGGGAACGAACGCGCGGCCGATCTTTCCGGCGTTCCGGTCAAGCGGGTCAAGATCCTCGTCTACGTATTCTCGGGCGTCTGCGCCGCCATCGCCGGTTTGGTGCTGTCCTCGCAGCTGACATCGGCCGGCCCGACCGCGGGCACGACTTACGAGCTGACTGCGATTGCTGCTGTCGTAATTGGCGGCGCCGCATTGACCGGCGGCCGCGGTACAGTGCGCGGCACCATGCTTGGCGCTTTCGTCATCGGCTTCCTGTCGGACGGCCTCGTGATCATCGGCGTCTCGGCCTACTGGCAGACCGTCTTTACCGGCGCTGTCATCGTGCTCGCCGTGCTCATGAACAGCATCCAGTACGGACGCCGGACCAAGTCCAGCTGACGCTGCATACGAACTTGTCACTGATCGGAGACTTTTCGGTCAGAGAAAGAACCGCCGGTTCGCCGGTATCACCAAAGCTCATCAAAAAGGGAGAGAGACTAATGTTCAAAAAAGGTTTGCGCATCGTCATGGCAGCGGTTGCTGTGGCACCGCTTTTGACCGGAGCCGCATGGGCTGCCGGCCAGATCACCGTGATCGTCAACGATCCGTCCAACCCCTACTGGTTGACAGAGGGCAATGTCGCCAAGGCAACGGCTGAGAAGCTCGGCTACACGGCAACGGTCGGTGCCCACAAAGGCGATACCAACACCGAAAGCAATCTGATCGACACGGCCATCACCAACAAGTCGGTCGCCATCATCCTCGATCCGGCCAATGCTGATGGCTCCGTCGGCGCAGTCAAGAAGGCCGTTGCCGCCGGTATCCCCGTTTTCCTGGTCAATGCTGAAATCAACCAGGAAGGCCTTGCCAAGGCACAGCTCGTTTCCAACAACGCCCAGGGAGCTGCTATCGGCGCACAGCAATGGGTCGAAGCCGTTGGCGACAAGGGCAAGTATGCCGAACTCTTCGGCGCTCCGTCGGACAACAACGCCGCCACCCGTTCGAACGGCTATGAAACCGTTCTGACGCAGTATCCCGATCTGCAGAAGGTTGCCAAGGAAGTTGCCAATTGGGACCGCACCCAGGGCCACAACAAGATGCAGTCCATGCTCCAGGCTCACCCGGACATCACCGGCGTGATCTCGGGCAATGACGAAATGGCGCTCGGCGCGATTGCCGCACTCAAGGAAGCCGGCAAGCTCGCCAACGTCAAGGTCGGCGGCTTCGACGGTTCGCCGGATGCAGTCGCCGCCATCAAGGCTGGTGAATTGCAGTACACCGTTCTACAGCCGGTCGCCGTCTTCTCGGAAGAAGCCGTCAAACAGGCCGACAGCTTCATCAAGACCGGCAAGACCGGTGCCAAGAGTGAAAAGCAGCTTTTCGATTGCCTCCTGATCACCAAGGACAATGTCGCCAAGTACACGGCACCGTTCGTTCTGGCTCAGTAACGAAAACGGGGATGCCGGAAACGGCATCCCCTTCCTCTAGGCAGCCGCCGGCGGCTTCCTGGCAAAACATCAGGAAGAACTTGCAGTAGCCTCGGTAGTGAACTGTTCTTCCTACTCTTTTTCTTTAGAATGCCATTCGCTGCGGCAAATGTAATCCACAAGGCTCAGCGTCAGAGGCCAATGTGACAGACAAGACAAGCCCCACTGCCTTCCTCCAGGATGAATTGCCAAGCGACAGCCGGCAATCCCGGCAGATTGCCCGCCGGCAGATGATCGCCGAGGCGGTGATGGCGGAGAATTCCATCCGCATCGAGGATTTGACTGAGCGGTTCGGTATCAGCCTAATGACCGCCCATCGCGATGTCGATGAGCTTGTCAGTCGCGGCCTCTTGCGCAAGACGCGCGGCATCGTCACGGCGACCGCCACCAGCCTGATCGAGTCCAGCGATGTTTATCGCGCCAACCGGCAGGCCAGCGAAAAGAAGATGATCGCGACAGCCGCCATGCAGTTCATCGAACCCGGCCAGGCGATATTCCTCGACGATTCCACCACGGTCCTGCAAATGGCATCGCAATTGCCGGCCAAGGTTCCGCTGACGGCGATCACCAATTCGCTGACATTGATGAATGCGCTGAAAGATATGCATGATGTGAACCTTTTGGCGCTTGGCGGGCAATATTACAATTGGTGCAACGCCTTTATGGGCCGCATGACAATCAATGAAATCAATCGCCTGCGAGCGGACGTTGCCTTCATTTCTATGTCGGCCATCATCGATGACGTCGTCTTTCATCAGTCGCCCGAGCTGGTCGACATCAAGCGCGCGATGTTCAACAGCGCCGCGCGACGCGTCCTGTTGATGGACCACACCAAGTTCGAGCGGCGGGCGCTGCACAGCTTTGCCGCCCTTGACGAGTTCGACGTCGTCATCGTCGATGAACAGATCCCGGCGGCGCATCTCGAACGCATGCAGAGCAAGAACATCAACGTGGTCATCGCCAGGAGCGACAAAGAACGATCCTGACCATTGCTGCCATGCGGCCGGCGCCGGATCCTTCACCATCAGGAGTAACAGGAATGCCGAGTCTGCTCGGAATCGACAGCGGTCTTACCGTCACGAAAGCCGTGATCTTCGATGTCGACGGAAGGCCGCTTGCAGTCGCACGGCGCCGCGTGACCCAATTCATGCCGCACGCTCGCCATGTCGAACGCGACATGGACGAGCTCTGGACGCAGACGGCGGATGCCATCGCGGAAGCGATCAGGCTCAGCAAGCGCCCGGCAAGCGACATTCAGGCGATCGCCGCAACCGCCCATGGCGACGGAATCTATCTGCTCGACAGGGCGAAGAAGCCGCTCGGACGCGCCATTCTATCTCTCGACAGCCGCGCAGGATCGGTCATCGAACAATGGCTGAAAAGCCCGGTTGCCGACGAATCCTTGAGATTGACCGGCCAGGTGCCGCATGTCTCAGCACCTTCGGCGCTGCTTGCGTGGATCAAGGCCCATGAGCCCGAGCGTTTCGCTGCAATCGGCCAAATTCTAAGCTGCAAGGACTGGCTGCGCTTTTGCCTGACCGGCGTTACCGGCACGGATCGCACTGAGGCAAGCACCTCGTTCACTGATGTTTCGACGCAGGCCTATTCTGCGGATACGCTGAAGCTCTTCGGCGTTGCCGAGGTGGCGAGCGCGCTGCCGCATGCATCGCGATCCGATGAGGTCGTCGGACATGTAACCGAGGCCGTGGCAATACGCACTGGCCTTGCAGAAGGCACGCCTGTCGTCGCCGGCCTGCATGATGTTACCGCGTCCGCACTTGGAGCAGGTGGCTATGGCGAAGGGGTGGTTGCGGTCATCGCCGGGACCTATTCGATCAACGAGACGCTTTCTTCCACGCCGCGTGTCGATCGCCGCTGGTTTTGCCGTAATGCGATTGCGCCAGGCCAATGGAACAATATGTCGATCTCACCGGCCTCATCTGCAAACTACGAATGGTTTCTGGACAAGTTATGCGCCAGCGAAATCGCAAGCTCTGAAGCGGCCGGCCAATCCATTCACGCCCTCCTCGCCCCCGAGATCGAGGCGGCATTCCACCGGCCATCGAGCGCATTGTTCCACCCCTATCTGTTCGGCTCGCCCTATGGTGCCCAAGCAAGCGCCAGCTTCTTCGGCCTTGGCGGCTGGCATGATCGCGGCGACATGCTGCGGGCGGTTCTTGAGGGGATCGCCTTCAACCATAGAATTCACGTCGATGCCCTAAGCGACGGTTTTTCCTTCAATCAGGCAAGGCTCGCGGGCGGCGTGTCGCGCAACCCGATCGTCGTGCAGATGTTTGCCGATATCCTCGGCATGCCGGTTACGACCACGGAAACCGACGAGGCCGCGGCTTGGGGAACTGCCCTTTGTGCCGGCGCCGGCATCGGTGTATATGCGAGCCCGCAGAGCGATCCGCGTGATGTTGCAGGGATCGCCACGACCTACCATCCAGACCCGCATCGTAGCGCTGACTATCGAGCTCGTTACGACCTCTTCAAGGACATTGCCGAAGCCATGACGCCGCTCTGGCCGCGGATCGGTAGTCTCGCCTCCCAAACCTCCCAAGACTAGACCGCCAATTGCGCCGCGCGGGGCAAGTTCTGTCGCGGCAATTCAGCAGGACGATGATGTTATGACCGATATGGCTGCCGATCTGAAACAACGTTTCTCGCAACTTCAAGACGGGGATATCGACGTCGTCATTCTCGGTGCAGGCGTCAATGGCGCCGGATTGTTTCGCGATCTTTGCGCTCAAGGCGTCAACTGCCTGATCGTCGACAAATCCGATTTTGGTTCGGGAACGAGTGCGGCCCCCTCCCGCCTGATCCATGGCGGCCTGAAATATCTGGAAACCGGCGAGTTCCGGCTGGTCGCTCAATCGGCGCTCGAGCGGAACCTTTTGTTGAAGAACGCGCCACACTGCGTCGAGGCGCTACCGACATTCGTGCCGATCTTCTCGTGGATGCGCGGCATACCAGCCGCGCTTCAAACGCTCTTCGGGTCGACGACGGCGCCACGCAGCCGCGGTGCAGTCTTGATCAAGATCGGGCTTGCGCTTTACGATTTCTTCGGCTCGCGAAACCGCGTGATGCCGCGCCACCGGTTCCTGCTGAAGGGTCGCGCGCTCAAGGAAATGCCGCATGTGACACGCCAGATCGTTGCGGGCGGCATTTATTACGACGCCAAGATCAGTCGGCCGGAGCGCCTGGTCTATGAATTGGTCAATGACGGGCTTGAAGCCAATAAAGGATCGCTCGCCGCCAATACAACGGCACTTGTATCTTCCGCCGACGGACTGCTGACCTTCCAGCGCTCGGACGGCCATGCCTTCTCCGTCAGGCCGAAGCTAGTCGTTAACGCCGCTGGCCCGTGGATCGATCATGTGAATGCCGCACTAGGGGCGTCCGCCCATCTGATCGGCGGCACTAAGGGCTCGCATATCCTTCTCGATCATCCGGAACTGGTGCGCAGCCTCAACGGCCATATGATCTATTTTGAGGCCGATGACGGCCGGATCTGCCTTGTCTACGGTTATCTTGGCCAGGCACTGGTCGGCTCGACCGACATTCCCTGCGACGATCCGGACAATGTGCGATGCGAAGAGCATGAGATCGACTATTTCATCGACAGCGTGCGATCACTGCTACCGAGCCTGCGCTTCGACCGCGATCAGGTTACTTACAGTTACAGCGGCATCCGCCCCCTGCCTGCTTCGGACGCCTCGTCACCGGGTCTCATCAGCCGCGATCACTCCGCACCGGTCTTCGAACCGCAGCCAGAACGCCCTTTCCCGATCATCTCGCTGGTTGGCGGAAAATGGACGACATTCCGCGGCTTTGCCGAGGAAGTGGCCGATACCGTGCTTACTCGCCTTCAGCATAGCCGCAAACAGTCCACGGAGCGTCTCGCCATCGGCGGCGGTCGGGATTTTCCGACAGACTCCAACGCGCGTGCAAGCTGGATCCGGTCGATCGCCGTCAAAACCGGCGTGGAGATAAGTAGGGCGGATGAGCTACTCAGCCGCTACGGCACCACGGCCGCGGCAATCCTTGCCCATCAATCGGACTATAGTGACAATCAACGTATTATCGGCGCGCAGCGCCACAGCGCGCTTGAGATCGATTGGATCGCACGACAGGAACTGGTCGTCCATCTCTCCGATATCGTCTTTCGCCGCACGACTTTGGCAATCGAAGGCTTGCTGACGATCCAGGGCTTGCGCGAAATCGGCGCAATTGCCGCGGCCGCTTTGAAATGGGATGCACAGCGCCTCGCCGAGGAGATCGACGATGTCGTCACGGCCCTTTCGAAATTTCATGGTCAGACATTGACTGAAGAAAGCGTGCGACGAACAGCAAGCCCGGCGGCGCGCTGATCATCTGTCGGAAAACGGCCAAAGCTCAAGACCACCTCTTTTAGCGCTTGGCCATCTCCGCGACCTAAAGCGACCGAATGAGCGTGATCGGTCAAGGCCAACTGTGCCAATGGTCTCTGCCGATCGCTCATAGACAGTCGTAGCTCCCGTCCTATCGCGCGGAGATCAGACGGTCTCGGATCGTCGTAGAGCATATAGCATTTGCCGCAATGTCGCCTGCAAGCTATCCATCCGGACGTTGACCCTGGGCATATCGCTCTCAATTGCCCATATCGCAGAGGACTTCGCCTTCATCCCAACACGGCCGGGCACCTCACACGAAAACCTCTCCTTGTTTCGATAAAAACATTTGACTGCCGGCGGATCAGATGTTTTCTATAGATAAAAAACAGATCCGGCGCGACTGGGGATGGTTCGAGGCCATCTCGAGCGAGCTGGAACAGCAATCAATATTGCATCTATGAGGCAACTTGCGTGAGCTCGCGGATTATCCAATTCGGCACAAGCCGGTTCCTGCAGGCACATGCAGCACTGTTCGTGCATGAGGCGAAACAGTCCGGCCAGGATGTCGGCCCGATTACCGTCGTACAGATTTCCGGCGCGAACAGCCGCAGCGGCCGCGTCGCAGCCTTCAATAACACAAATGGCTATCCTGTGATTATCCGCGGCATGTCAGACGGACTGCCCGTAAACCACACGGTGCAGGTCAAAAGCGTCGTACGCGGCCTTTCCGCGACGGAACATTGGGAGGAACTCTCATCGCTCTTTGCCGAGAATGCCGAATTCGTCATCTCCAACACTGGCGACACGGGTTATCAGACCTCGCTGGAAGAAGATTGCTTTGGTAATGACAGCCAGATTCCGCACTCCTTCCCCGGCAAGCTTGCAGCTCTCCTCGTCAAGCGCTGGCAGCGATCCGGTCGGCCACTCGTTATTCTTCCCTGTGAGCTGATAACGGCCAATGGGAAGGTTCTAAGAGAGGCGGTCATCGATTGCGCAAAGCGCAACAGGCTGCCGGCTGACTTCTTCGCTTGGCTCGACGCCCATGTCGCCTTCGCCGAGACGCTGGTCGACCGTATTGTTTCCGAGCCGATCAATCCGATCGGTTCCGTCGCGGAGCCCTATGCGCTATGGGCGATCAAACGCGCACCGGGAGTGCGACCGCCATGCAGCCATCTCAGCATCGTGCTGACGGATGACCTCGAACCCTACGAGCGCTTGAAACTGCATATCCTCAATCTCGGCCACACCTTTCTTGCAGAAATCTGGCAGCGCGAAAATCGATCTGCGGATGAAACCGTGCGCGGCATATTGGTGGACGATGACGTGTGCGCGAGGTTGGAGACTCTCTACCAAAGCGAAGTGCTGCCCGGCTTTGCCGCAAATTGCATGGCCGACGAGGCCAAGACCTATATCGCAACGACCCTCGACCGCTTCCGCAATCCATTTCTCGATCACCGCATTGCGGATATCAGCCAGCACCATCCCGAAAAAGTCTTTCGCCGCATTCGCTCCTTCCTCGTATGGGCAGATGAAGCGGGAAGTCATTCAAGTGCTCCTACGCTGAGGGAAATTGCCGCGCGATATCCACTGAAAGAGGTCGCACAATGATCGCTTCTGACAAACCAGAATGCGTTACCTTGGGGATCAACAACGAGCCAACAGAAGTTCCAGACCGTCCTCTTATCTCCGCATGAGGCGGTTATTTCCAACACCGACGCTCCTGAACCTTTTAAGAGTGCATCACAATGAAGACACTGATCTGTAACGAACCCGGTAAGCTCTCGCTGATTGAACGCGATGTCCCTACGCCAGCCCCGGGAGAGGTACTGGTGCGCGTCAGACGTGTCGGCATTTGCGGCACGGACTTCCATATCTACCAGGGCAAACACCCGTTCCTCCAATATCCGCGCGTCATGGGCCATGAACTCTCCGGCACAGTCGAAGATGCAAATGGCTCTACCCGTCTCCGGAACGGCGAGAATGTTTACATCGTCCCCTACCTCGCCTGTGGCAAATGCGTTGCCTGCCGCCGCGGTGTGACCAATGCGTGCCAGAGCCTCTCAGTTCTTGGCGTCCATTGCGACGGCGGGATGACCGAGTTCATCTGCGTGCCCGAGCAGAATGTCGCCTCGGCCGGCAAGGCTTCGCTGGATGAAGCTGCCATGATCGAGTTTCTGGCCATCGGCGCCCACGGGGTCAAGCGCGGCGGCATCACTGCCAAAGATCGCGTCCTCATCGTCGGCTCAGGCCCGATCGGCATGTCTGCCATCATCTTTGCCAAGGCGCGCGGTACCGACGTTACCGTCATGGACACGCGCGAAGACCGATTGGAATTCGCCCTCGCTACGCTCGGTGCCGACCGCACACTCATCGCCAACGATGAAGCGGAGGCGCAAGCAAAACGTGTGACCGATGGCGACTTCTTCGACGTCGTCATCGACGCAACCGGCAACGCCCGCGCCATGCAACGCGGCTTCGGCTTTATCGCCCATGGCGGCCGCTACGTTCTTGTCAGCGTCGTCCGCGACGATATCACTTTCTCTGATCCGGAGTTTCACAAGCGCGAAGCCACGCTATTTGCCAGCCGCAATGCCCAGCCGGATGATTTCGCCGAAGTGGTGAAGCAAATGGAGAGTGGTCGAGTGCCGACGGCGGCATTGAACACGCATCAAGGTTCGTTAGACGACGGACCGGAAGTGTTTAAGCAGTGGTTGAGGCCGGAGGCGGGCGTGATCAAAGCGATCTTGGCGGTCGACTAACTTGCCACATGATAAAATCGCAAACCGTCAACCTACATCCGAAGTGGACATGCATTGCAACGCTCGGTGGTCGACAAAGACGCGGCAAGATTTTCCTGCCGCGTTAGCCCTTATGAAATATGTCGATGTCGGGTACATCAGGCCTTAGATCGGTTTATGCGAAGGTCTCTGCATCTGCTAATAATGGTTGTCGCTGATCCTTTGGAGAAAGAGTGAGGGCACCGCTAGCGCCCCAGTCGATCGCGATCTGCGGGTCGCTCCAACGAATGCCACGATCACTCTCGGGAGAGTAATAGTTAGTGGTCTTGTAGAGGAACTCGACATCATCGCTCAATGTCAGAAAACCGTGCGCAAACCCTTCCGGGATCCAAAGCTGGCGTTTGTTTTCCGCGGAGAGAAGGACGCCGACCCACTGTCCGAACGTCGGTGAAGATTTGCGGATGTCAACTGCGACATCATAAACCTCGCCAACCACGACACGCACGAGCTTGGCTTGGGCATGCGGCGGCAGTTGGTAGTGGAGACCACGCAGGACGCCTCTTCCCGATCGACTATGGTTGTCCTGCACAAAATCGACGCACCTACCAATCGCCGTATCAAATTTCGCTTTGCTAAAACTTTCAAAGAAGAAGCCGCGATCGTCGGAAAAAACCGCTGGCTCGATGAGCTTAACATCCGGAATGGCGGTATCGATAGCTTTCATCTACTTCTTGCTCAAAGTTCGCGTGAGAGACACCAGCAGCTCACAGCACCGCGGTATAGAGTTAGAATACTTTCTCACGTAGGATCCCAAGAAGATATTGCCCATAGGCGTTCCTCTTGAGCGGATGCGCCAACTCCTCAACCTCAGATGCACTAATCCAGCCGCTACGATAAGAAATCTCTTCGGGGCAAGCAACCTTCAAGCCTTGCCGATTCTCGATGGTGGCGATGTACTGGCTCGCCTCCAGCATCGACTCGTGCGTGCCGGTATCAAGCCATGCATAGCCTCGCCCCATCGTCTTAACGTCTAACTGACCAGCTTCCAAATAGTGCGTATTGACGTCGGTTATCTCTAGCTCACCACGCTGCGAAGGGCGGATAGATCTTGCAACATCAACGACTGTGGCATCGTAGAAATATAGTCCTGTTACCGCATAGTTGCTCTTCGGCACACTCGGCTTTTCCTCAAGGCTGACCGCTTGCCCCTGACGATCGAACTCGACGACACCGTATCGATGCGGATCTTGTACGTGATAGGCGAATACTGTCGCTCCGGCCTGCTTACTGCTCGCATCATGGAGCAGACGAGTAAAATCGTGGCCATAGAAAATGTTGTCGCCGAGGACCAGGGCGGATGGCGCCCCATCTAGAAACGCCTCGCCAATCAAAAAGGCCTGTGCCAGGCCATCCGGACTTTGCTGGACCGCGTAGTCGAGCTTGATACCCCATTGGCTGCCATCGCCGAGCAACTGTACGAAACGGGGCGTATCCTGCGGCGTAGAGATGATAAGGATCTCGCGAATGCCCGCCAACATCAAGGTCGTTAGCGGATAGTAGATCATCGGCTTGTCGTAGATTGGCAGTAGCTGTTTACTAACCGCGAGCGTTACTGGATAGAGACGTGTTCCCGAGCCACCGGCAAGTATGATTCCTTTGCGTGCTTTTGTCATCGTTGTGCGTCTCGTCTTCTTTCCATTTATGCTTGTCCGTTGCCCTAGTGACCAAGGCCACACATGGTTCTACAGCATTCCACTCATGTCGACCGCAGAGTTGCCACGACATGGTCAACCCCCTCTTGCCACGCAGGAAGAGTAATGCCTAAGCGGTTCATAAGCTTTGTGCAATCCAGCTTCGAATTGGCTGGCCGTTTCGCAGGAGTGGGATATTCCGCGGTCGATACAGGCTTGAGCTTATCGGGTGAAAGAGCAAGTTTGAAACCTCCTGCCGACGCTTCACGAACAATGTGCTCGGCATAGCCATGCCATGACGTATTGCCGCGAGCGGTTAGATGAAAGGTCTCTTGGAGACCATCTGTTGTCTGCAAATCCGAAACGCGTTCGACGATCGTCCGCGTGATGTCGGCTATTAGCGCTGCCGACGTCGGCGCACCCAACTGATCAGCCACAACATTCAGCTCGCTTCGCTCCTGGGCCAGCCTGAGGATTGTCGTCAGGAAGTTGCTGCCGTGATGACCATAAACCCAACCGGTTCGCAGAATGACATGACACACGCCGGAGGTACGGACTGCCTCCTCACCGCGCCACTTACTTTCGCCGTAGACAGACTGCGGATTGGCTTCATCCCCCTCCACATAAGGAGCGTTCTTCGTGCCGTCAAAAACGTAGTCAGTCGAGTAATGGACGAGCAAGGCGCCGTTGTCGGCGGCCCAGCGCGCCAAAATCCCAGGTGCGATGGCATTGACAGCCATCGCTAGCTCGACATCGCTTTCAGCCCGATCAACAGCAGTATACGCAGCAGGATTGATAATAATACTCGGCTCGTGCTCACGAAGGGCTGCAAGGACGCTTGCTTCATTGGCCAAATCCATTTCCTTGCGCGTCAGAGCGACAACTCCACCCAATGGTGCAAGTGACCGCTGCAACTCATACCCGACCTGTCCATTTGCGCCGGTAACTAGAATGGCGCTCACGACTGAGCCTCATATTGTTTGCCGACCCAGTCGCGATAGTCGCCGCTGGTGACGTTGCGAACCCAATCCTGATTGGCCAGATACCATTCGATCGTCTTTCGAATTCCGGTCTCGAATGTTTCCTGCGGCTTCCAACCCAGTTCACGCTCAAGCTTGCCAGCGTCGATCGCATAGCGGCGATCATGGCCAGGGCGGTCCTTCACGAAAGCAATCTGATCGCTATAGCGGCCACCATTGGCCTTCGGCTTGAGCTCGTCCAGGATCGCGCAGATTGCATGCACGACATCCAGGTTCGGTTTCTCGTTCCAACCACCAACATTATAGGTCTCGCCGATCTTGCCTTCCTGCAGCACTCGCCGAATGGCACTGCAATGATCCCTTACATAAAGCCAATCACGAATCTGCTGCCCATCACCATAGATAGGAAGGTTCTTGCCCGAGAGCGCGTTCAGGATCACCAGCGGGATCAGCTTTTCTGGAAAATGATAAGGGCCGTAGTTATTGCTGCAATTAGTCGTCAATACCGGCAGACCATAGGTGTGATACCAGGCACGAACCAAATGATCTGACGCCGCCTTACTGGCGGAATAAGGGCTGTTCGGCTCGTAGCGATTAAGCTCGTTGAAAGGAGCATCGTCCTTGGACAAGGTACCATAGACCTCGTCAGTCGAGACATGCAAAAAGCGGAAAGCGGACTTCTCATCCTCCGGCAGGCCATCCCAATAGCCGCGTACGGCCTCCAGCAGGTTGAACGTGCCGACGACATTCGTTTGGATGAAATCACCCGGACCATGAATGGAGCGGTCTACGTGACTCTCGGCGGCGAAATTGACCACCGCTCGAGGCCTAGACTTGGAAATCAGCGCGCTGACTTGTTCACGGTCGCCGATATCGCCGTGCACGAACACATGTCTATTGTCACCTCTCAATCCCTTCAATGTGTCCAGGTTGCCAGCATAGGTGAGCTTATCAAGATTAACTACCGTTTCGTCATGCCTTTCAAGCCAGCTAAGGACGAAATTCGCTCCGATGAATCCTGCCCCGCCGGAAACCAAAATCGTCATGTGAAATCCACTCCCGTCCAAAATCGTCGGATAAAACTGAAGCCACAGTCGCTATATAGCGAAAAAGACGATAGCCGAAGGGTTTTTTGCCGCAAGCAAAGCAGTGAGATCTGAAAGCAATGTTATGTTTGTTGACGCTGGATTGGGCTGCAAATGCCGATGCCCTTCAATCTTACACAGCTATTAATTGTACTCCACCGCATAGCCGCATAGCCGCATAGCCGCATAGCCGCATAGCCGCATAGCCGCATAGCCGCATAGCCGCATAGCCGCATAGCCGCATAGCCGCATAGCCGCATAGCCGCATAGCCGCATAGCCGCATAGCCGCATAGCCGCATCGGAATTCGCTCGATTTCAATCAAAGTCAATCTGCTCAAGCTACCCTGCGCGAATGACAATCAGCGATTACTGAGTCCACAATAGTAGATTGCCCATGAAATACCATTGGTCAGGGTGTTCGCGAACAATGGGTTCTATTATTGCATTCAGAAACACTGTTACCTATGGGATGGCCCGCCCTTCCGACGACATCGTGCGTGACGGCTAGAGATTAGCGGAGAAGGAGCACGCCGATTATCCGATCGAATTTGGGGGCGGTTCAGACAGGAAGAGAGAGAAATCTCGTGGGCAAAATTTGAACCCTGATGCAGCCCTAAACCATTCCGCTTCCGTCGCGATCTCTAGCGGACTTTAACCTGGCGTTAACCATATTCACCTTTATTCGCCCTTGTGAATACAAGGACTTGATTCCCCCTGCCGGCGCGCAATTTGCCGATGAATCTGACCATAAACAATTGTCGCGATCCCGAGATATGCATTCTATAAGGACTATAGCGCTGATTACTTTGGCCTGCCTCGCAGCCGGCTGCACGACGACTGGTCATGTAAAGCAGTCCATCGGCGTGGAAACGGTCGACAACGACAAGGCGCTAGCATTCCCACCGCCAGGTGGCCCGGCGATCGTCAATGTGGTCGAGCGCCGGCATGGGAAGGATGTAGATCAGACGATTTCGCTTGCCACATCCTCATCTGTCTCTGGTCAGAATTTCCTCAAGGTTCAGTTCCTTGGCGTAGCGGGGCCGAATCAGGGCCTCGGGAGCCGACCTTTCAACACAATCAACGAGCGCGCGATCGCCCGCGAAATGGCCTCGGCTATTCCAGGCGTGCGCCTCGCCCGCTCGGCGATCCTCGTCCAGAATAGTTATGGGCCATTCGGCTATGCTTCCGGTCAAAGCAGAACCGGCGATACCTGCCTCTATGCCTGGCAGCAGATTCAGGCCGGTTTCGCGCGGCAGCTCGACCAGCGCAATTTTGGTATGGTGCAGACCAGGGTCCGGCTCTGTGATGCCCACGCCACCGAGCGCCAGCTTCTCAGTACCGTCTACGGCTACACGATCGCCGGCCATTTCGATGGCGCTGCTTTGGCACCCTGGGGCACGCCGCGCGGCGCCGAGGCCGTTCTCGGCAAGCCGGGCGAGCTGGTGTACCCCGACACGGCCCCCTATCGCACGCCGCCGATCACCATCGGCTATCAGAACCGTCCAGCTCAACCTCTCCGTCACCCGGCGGTTGTACGCCGACCAGCCGTGGTGCCGCCGCAGCCACAAGTGCAGCCGGCTCTTCCGCCGATAATCGGCCCACGTGTGCCATTGCCGGATGGACAAAGCGACCCATCTCAGACAGGTGGCGCGGGTGGGCCGTCGTCGATGCTGGTGCAGCCAGCACCGACGAATACCGTGAGCAATATTATCGTGCCTTTACCGGACTGTAACGGAGACGCTGGCATATCCGGGACATGCCGCCGTTAGGCGGGCTAGTCTCGGGGCGCCAGGATGGCGCCTGGCAATACCTTTGAAGGAACTTCGATGCAGACAGCACGCAGCATCTTGATATGGGCCGTAATCGCGTTTTGCGGGGTCGTGCTGATCACATTGCCGGTCAACCTTCAGACGCAGCTGATCGCCAGCACTGTCGCCGTCACTATCATGGCGATCATTAAGATCCTCAAGCGTCAGGGCACCTGGCGGCTGGTCGCGCTCGCCTTCGGCACGGCTATCGTACTGCGTTACGTATACTGGCGGACGACCAATACGCTTCCGCCTATGAATCAGCCCGAAAATTTCATTCCTGGACTGCTGCTCTACCTCGCCGAAATGTACAACGTGGCGATGCTGATGCTCAGCCTCTTCATCGTTGCCACGCCTCTACCTCCACGCACCGCGCGCGCATTGAAGACGCAGCATTTCCCGTCTGTGGACGTTTTCGTGCCCTCATACAACGAGGATACGAACCTTCTCGCCAACACGCTCGCTTCCGCAAAGGCGATGGATTATCCGGCAGACAAACTCAAGGTCTGGCTGCTTGACGATGGCGGCACCGCCCAAAAACGGCATTCGACCAAAGTCCTGGAATCAGAGGCCGCCATCGCGCGGCATGACGAACTTAAGCGGCTCTGCGTCGACCTGGATGTCGAATATCTGACGCGTGAACGCAACGAACATGCCAAGGCTGGCAATCTCAATAATGGCCTCGAACACTCCGACGGTGAGTTGATCGCCGTTTTTGACGCCGACCACGCGCCGGCACGCGACTTTCTCTTGGAGACGGTCGGCTATTTCGAGGACGATCCGAAACTCTTTCTCGTCCAGACGCCGCACTTCTTCATCAATCCCGACCCGCTGGAACGCAATCTGCGAACCTTCGATACCATGCCGAGCGAGAACGAAATGTTCTACGGCATTATTCAACGTGGCCTGGACAAGTGGAACGCGGCGTTTTTCTGCGGGTCAGCCGCAGTTCTCAGCCGCAGGGCGCTGGAATCACAGAACGGGTTCAGCGGTATCAGCATCACGGAAGACTGCGAAACAGCACTCGCGCTCCATGGCGCCGGCTGGAACAGCATTTATGTCGACAAGCCGCTTATCGCGGGCCTGCAGCCGGCAACCTTTGCAAGCTTCATCGGCCAGCGCAGCCGCTGGGCGCAAGGCATGATGCAGATCCTGCGTTTCCGCTTCCCGTTGCTAAAGCGCGGCCTGAGCTTGCCGCAGCGTCTCTGCTACATGTCGTCAACGCTGTTCTGGCTTTTCCCCTTCCCGCGCGTAATCTTCCTGTTCGCACCGCTTTTCTATCTCTTCTTCGACCTTGAGATTTTCACAGCCTCCGGCAGCGAGTTCCTCGCATATACTCTTGCCTACATGCTCGTGAACCTGATGATGCAGAACTATCTCTATGGCTCCTTTCGCTGGCCCTGGATTTCCGAGCTATACGAATATGTCCAGACGGTGCATTTGCTGCCGGCGGTCATCTCGGTCATGCTCAACCCGCGCAAGCCGACATTCAAGGTTACTGCCAAGGACGAGTCCATCTCGGTCAGCCGGCTTTCCGAGATCAGTCGCCCGTTCTTCGTCATCTTTGCCGTGCAGATCATTGCTCTCGCGGTGACGATTTACCGCGTCTACGCCGAGCCGTATAAGGCCGACGTGACACTTGTCGTCGGTGGCTGGAACATCATCAACCTGATCCTTTCAGGGTGTGCACTAGGCGTCGTCTCGGAGCGCGGCGAGCGTGCCTCCTCACGGCGTGTACGGGTCGATCGCCGCAGCGAATTCGGTTCCGGTGACAGATGGAATGCCGCCTCCATCGAGGACGTTTCCGTTCATGGCGCCCGATTGAACGTTTTTAACAAGGATCTCGGTCCTATAAAGATCGGCTCCGAAGCCACCCTTCGTTTCCAACCCTATAGTGGTGCGGACATGGTCACTTTGTCGATCATCATCCGCAACATAGAGCCAATGGGAGACATCACCGCCATCGGATGCCAGTATGCCCCCAAGGGCGCTGCCGATCATCGACTGATCGCCGACCTGGTTTTTGCCAATTCCAACCAATGGACGAAGTTCCAGCAGGCGCGGCGGCGCAACCCTGGCATCATCCGCGGAACGATCTGGTTCCTCGGCTTGTCGCTCTATCAGACCAGCCGCGGCTTGATTTACCTCTTCCGAGGGGTGGGGGGCGAACGGGCGCCGCAACGGCAGGACGCAAAGGCGAAGAGCTGATGAACCGCGTCCTCCCTGCTCTCATCTTCCTGATTGGCACCACCGTCGCGCAGGCTCAATCGACGCCATTCGATATGTCCGGCGAACGTCCCAAGGGCGAGCCGCCGGTCACGCGGCAGATCCCGGCGCCACAGACGAGCACACCACAAGCCGTGCCGCCGAAAACGGCCGCGCCCCCGACTGTAGGGCCGCAAACTGTTGCCCCACAGGCCACCCCGCCTGCCGCCGCGGCGCCGCAAGCAGCCACGCCCCAGCCTCAGACCGCCGCGCCGCAATCAATAGCACCTGCAGCACCCGCGCAAGCGACACAGCAGACAGCGCCGAAAGTGGAAAAGGCCGTAGCTGCCCCAGCGGCATTCCGTCGCTTTGTCGTTCCCTATTCGAAGCTGCGCCTTGAAGGCGAGAACGACCACAAATCCTGGTCGATCTACCTCACCCCGGAACAGGCTGCCGCCCCGGTAAAATTCAATTTCTCCTATCAGAATGCGGTTGTCGTCGCTCCGGAAGCTTCGCAGCTCACGGTTCTCCTGAACGATCGCGTCGTTCATCAGCAGCCGATCGGCTCTTCCGACAATCCATCGGACATCAGCTTCGACATCCCGCGCGGCCTCCTGCAGCCCGGGGCTAACCTGCTGACCTTCGATGCCTCGCAGCGGCATCGTACAGATTGCGACATTCCGTCGACCTACGAGCTCTGGTCGGATATCGACCCGGCAAAAACCTATCTGACGTTCGCCGGACGCGAAGCGGAAAAGCTTTCAACGACGGATGCAATACGGGCAATCGGCGTCGATTCCAGCGGCAAGACGCAGTTCAATCTCGTGGTGCCGGCTTTGGCACAGCCAGGCTCCACAAAGCCGATATTGCGGCTCGCCCAGGGTCTGGCGCTGCTTGCTGGAATGCCTAATGAGATCTTCTCGTTCAGCACGGACACGCTGCCGCCTTCAGGCCCGGGAAAGATGACCGTCGTCGTCGGCACACCGACCGAACTGCAACCGGTGTTTGCCGTGCCGCCTGCGGCTCAGACCGGCGCCGTGGCGACATTTGCGGCCGACCCGCATAGCGGGCAGCAGATCTTGCTCATCAGCGGTCCATCCTGGCAAGCCATTTCCTCGGCCATCGACATGGTTGTGTCGCCGACTGAGAAAGACCCGGGTACACGGCGCGACCTATTGGTGACGCAACGCTGGACCGCGCCTGATGCCCCATTGGTCTACTCTGGAACCAGCCTTTCCTTCGAACAGCTCGGCGTCAAGACAGCGGAATTCTCTGGCCGGCGCTTCCAAACCAGCTTCAACATCGCAATTCCATCCGATTTCTATGCGAACGCCTATGGTGAGGCCACGATCCTGCTCGACGCCGCTTATGCGAAAGACGTAAGGCCGGGCAGCCACATAGATATCTATGTCAACGGCAATATTGCCACGACGAAACCGATCACCGCGACGGGTGGTGGCATCTTCCGGCAATTGCCCATTCGCATCACGATGCGGCACTTCAAACCCGGTCTCAATACGGTGACGCTCGAAGCCATGCTGCTCGCGGACGAGGATTCGGCCTGCGCGCCTGCGGCCACTTCCAGCACGACGCCACGCTTTGCATTGTTCGACACCAGCCAGTTCCGTATTCCTGATTTCGCAAGGGTCGAGCAGCGGCCCAATCTCGCGGCACTTGCCGGCACCGGCTATCCGTACAATCGCGATGGCGAAGCCACGGCGCTGTTCATCGATCGGATCGACGCAGACATGCTGTCGACGACCGCGACACTCCTGGGCCAGATGGCAATCGTTGCAGGACATCCCATCGCGGTCGAGCCGATAGCCTCATCGAGTGCGGTCGGTAGCCGGAATGCAATCTTCATTGGGTCGATTTCACAATTGCCGTCGACCATCCTCTCGCAAATGAACATTGCTTCGACCAGCCAAGTGGCATGGCGCCCGCCCACACCGGGACAGGGTGCGGCTCCGGATTCATCGGTGACCATCGCAGACTGGCGTTCGCGCATCAGCGGCGGCTTATTGCAGGGACAGGTCGACAATTTTCAGGGATGGATGCATCGCAATTTCGATATCTCGCTGAGCTCACTGCGTTTCATGCCCGGCTCGGAGCAAATCTTTACTCCGTCGAATACGAATACGTTTTTGATTGCTCAGGAGGCGAACCCCACGAATGACGGGACCTGGACCGTCGTTGCCGCGCCCAGTGCCTCCGACCTGAGAGCTGGTGTCGAGGCCATGACCTCGCTCCTCAACTGGTCACGGATTAGCGGTCATATTACCGTCTATTCCGGCAAGACCGGAAAGATCGATACCGTCGCGGTCAATCGCTTCGACTTCGTCATGCCTGAACCGTGGTCGCTGACCAACTATAGGCTAATCGCCGCCAACTGGCTTTCCAGCAATATCCTCTCCTACGCCTTCCTGCTGGTCATCGGCTCGCTGCTTCTCGGTATCGCCACGGCAAACATCCTCTCCAAGATCGGCAGGCGGGAATGAGACGCCGCCGTTCCATAATCGCTTTGTGCTGCGCCGCAGTTTTCGCGATCGCCCAACCGGCCGCAGCACAACGCGCCGCAATCGATCCGCAAGCATGGACCCTCTACAAGGCGAGATTCCTGGACGCGAACGGGCGCATCCTCGACAACGGCAACAGCGGCATCAGCCACAGCGAAGGCCAGGGCTACGGCCTGCTGCTCGCCTATCTCGCCAACAACCCGGCGGATTTCGAGCAGATCTGGTACTTCACGCGGACCGAGCTTCTGTTGCGCGACGATGGTCTGGCCGTCTGGAAATGGGATCCGGAAGTTACTCCACATGTGACTGACACGAACAATGCTTCGGATGGCGATCTGCTGATAGCCTATGCCCTGGCGCTTGCCGGATCTGCATGGAACAACAAGGACTATTTGCAGACGGCTGCAGCGATGGCGAAGTCGCTCTTGTCGCATGTCGTGATCGATACGGGCGGGAGAACACTGCTCATTCCCGGTGTCGAGGGCTATCAGGCACCCGGTCGCAAGGACGGCCCGATCATCAATCCATCTTACTGGGTCTATGAGGCCATTCCAGTGATGGCGCTACTGGCGCCGTCCGGCCGATGGCAAAAGCTGAAGGACGACGGTCTTTCGTTGCTGCGCTCGATGCAGTTCGGCCCGCGCAAATTGCCTGCCGATTGGGTCAGCCTGCGGGCAAAGCCGGCGCCGGCCGACGGTTTCGAACCGGAGTTCGGCTATAATTCTGTGAGGATCCCGCTCTACCTCGCCCGTGCTGGCATTACAGACAAATCCCTGCTTACGCGACTGCAGCAGGGTATGACCGTCGAAGGAGACGAACCCGCGACGATAGATCTGGCGTCGGGCAAGCTGAAAGACCGGCTCCCCGACCCCGGTTATAGAATTGTTAACGATGTTGTGGCGTGTGTGGTAGACGGGACGAAACTGCCCGCTTCGGTTCGGCAGTTCGCTCCGACACTTTATTACCCGGCCACTTTGCAACTGCTGAGCCTGGCTTTCGTTACGGAGAAACACCCGGAGTGTTTATAAAGTCCACCTTGATCATGGCTTTCATGGCCGTCGCCGTAGCGGGGTTCACCCTCGCCACGAAGGATCTCGACACGCCGGAAGACAAGATTAAGCTGGCAAGATCAAACCGGCTGGAACCCTTGGCGACGCTCGTTGCCGAAACCAAAGCCGTTGCCCCCGGACAACCGGTCGACCTGAAGACAATCGCCGATCATATTCAGGCGGCGGCACCATCCGCAGTGCTTGCTGATGTACCAAGTACTGCGTCAACGACTGATACCAGAGCCAATACAGCCGCACAGGCCACGCAGCAGCCACAGCCGGCCGCCCCGCAGCCCGCACCGCAACAAACTTCGCAACAGATGTCCGCTCAGGGTCAGCCCGCCGCAGCCCCACAGAAGGTAGATGAAAGCGCCTTGCGCTACTTTGCTAGTCGGGGCGATAAGGCGCGTCTTCAGGCGGAGATTTCGCGTTTGCAGACGCTCTATCCGAATTGGACGCCGCCTGCCGATCCGCTCGCAGTGCCGCAGAATAGCGACAAACAGCTGGAAGCCATGTGGCAGCTCTATTCCGAGGGCCGCTATGCGGAAGTGCGCAAGGCAGTGGCCGACCGTCAGGCAGAAGAGACTGGGTGGCAGCCACCCAGCGACCTTCTGGAGCGTCTCGCGATCGCCGAGGCGCGCACGCGCCTCATCAACGCCTCCGATCTCAAGCAATATGCGACTGTCATCGATATCGGCTCGAAAAACCCGAGCCTCCTCACCTGCAGCGATATCGATGTTCTCTGGCGCGTCGCCGAAGCATTCGTCAGCACCGATCGGGCGGCGCGTGGACAGGACGCCTACAGCTACATCCTGAAGACCTGTACGAACCCGCAGGAAAGGCTTGCGACCATCCAGAAGGCCTCTGCCCTCTTGCCTTACAAGCCGATGCAGGATCTGCTTGCCCTTGAGAGGCCGGATGGCAATGGCGGTCGCGAGTTCGACAGCATACGGACGGATTTGGCGCGACGCTTCGTAGCTCAGGGCAATGACGATCCGAAACTGACAGTCTCGGAGGACTATCTCTCCCAGGTCGAGCGCGTGGCCCGTAGCCAGGGCCTTGCCTCGGACGACGCGTTGCTCGGCTGGTACTATCTGCGCCGCAGTAACTACACCGACGCCGAACAATGGTTCAAGGCGGCTCACGAAAAGGAAGATTCAGCGCCGATCTCGCAGGGTTTCGCCCTGGTGCTGATTGCCGATCGCAAGCCGCAGGAAGCTGAGGACGTCATGTACAAGTGGCGCAGTGAGTCCAAGGATGCGATGGCGACCTATCTGGCGGCGACCGCAAACCTGATGGCATTGCAGCCGCCCGCCAATCTCACCGAAGAAGTGCTGGGACGCGTCGCCGCCGAAGTCGTGAAGCAGAAATATGTCCCGACCGCCCAGCAATTCGGCTGGTTTGCTCGCTCGATGAGCCAGCCGCAGGCGGCAGCCCGCTGGTTCGAGACGGCCCTGCGCTGGAAGCCCGATGACGAGCCTTCCGCCTATGGCCTTGCAATCACCCGCAATCAACTGAACGACCGGCAAGGTGTCGCCGAGGTACAGCGTTTATGGGCCGGCCGGTCGCAGCGCATCGCCGCTCTTGGTGAACCGACTCCGCGTACGCCTGCTTATGCGCCATTGCCCTCGCCGAACCAAGCCGCGCAAGTCGCCGCGCCGCAGCTTGTGCCGCAAACCCTGCCTCAGAGCGCTCCTTTGGTTGCTCCTCAGGTGGCGCCGCAGGCACCCGTCGACCAAGCCTATGTGAATACACAGGTCGTCCAGCAACCCGTGGTGCCGGCTCGCCGCACGGCCCCGGTCGAATATGCCGAGCCTGCTGGTCGCTCGAAAGTGGTCGCTCGCACGACCCGCCGACCAGCCGGGTGCACCACGACCATCAATGCCGAGCTTCTATCGCCGTCCAATGCACTCTCGCATGGCTGGTGCCTGATGAACCTCAACCGGCCAATGGAAGCCGTACAGGCATTTGGCGTTGCGCTCGAGAGCAGCGATACCAAGTCGCGCGAAGAGGCTGCCTATGGACAGAGCTTGGCTTATCTGCGCGCCGGACTTGCCAACAACGCCGCCGTCGCCGCGACAAAGGCGCCGATGAACCATCAACGGGCCGCCGAACTACAGGTCGCCATCCTTGCCGACCGCGCCCTTGCAGCCTTCAACGGCAAACGCTACCACGAGGCCCTCCTCTATCTCGATCAACGCTCACAACTCCAGCAGGAGCGCACCGATCTGATGGTGTTGCGCGGCTACAGCTACCTCAATCTAAAAATGTATGACGATGCCCAACGCATCTTCACCGCCGTCGCCGCCACCGGCAACCGCGACGGCAGCCGCGGGCTCAGAGACCTGATGCTGGCTCTGCATCCGCAGCCAGGGGAATAGTAATGCTCCGATATCAATGGATGTGTTCGCCAGCTCTCTCGATCTTTGCGGCTTACAGGTTATCGCTCTAGGTATCCGCAACCTGATGTGACATCCATCCACCGGTTCATGCTATTTGGGCACCGGTCGCTGCGGTGAAGATACAATAGACCGAACGCGTAGCGGTGATGAATAGCTGATTTCGACGCGGACCACCGAAGGTGAGATTGGCCACCGTCTGAGGAATCTTGATCTTGCCGATCAGCATGCCGTCCGGCGCGAAGCAGTGAACGCCATCACCCGCACTCGTCCAGATATTGCCCTCAATATCAGCCCGGAACCCGTCCGGGATACCGGCGTCGATCTCGCAGAAGACGCGGCCATTTGTAAGGGTTTTGCCGCCAACGACGTCAAAGACCCGAATGTGTCGCGGGGCGCTGACATCATGACTCGCAGCAGAATCCGCCACATAGAGCCTGGTTTCGTCAGGCGAGAAGGCCAGACCGTTCGGTTGGCCGAAGTCGTCCACCACCGCCTCAAGCGCGTTTGTCGATGGATCAAGACGATAGACATTGCGCGTTGTCTGCTCAGGTTCCGCCTTGTAACCCTCGTAATTCGAAAGGATACCGTAGGTCGGATCAGTAAACCAGATTGTTCCGTCCGAGTGGACGACGACATCGTTCGGCGAATTCAGACGTTTGCCCTTGTAGCTGTCCGCAAGAACGGTAATCGAGCCGTCGATCTCCGTGCGTGTCACCCGGCGGCCGCCATGTTCACAGGACACTAAGCGGCCCTGTCGATCGCGGGTATTGCCGTTGGCAAAATTCGATGGCGCGCGGAAGATCGACACACCTCCGCCCGGCACCCAGCGCAACATACGTTCATTCGGGATGTCACTCCAGATCAGACACCCAGTATCAGCAAACCAGACGGGTCCTTCGGCCCAGCGGCAATCGGAATAGAGTTCGTCCAGTCCGGCACTCGGCACCACAAGATTGCGGAAGCGAGAATCGTAAATCTCATAGAGGGGCGACACGTCATGCGGCATTTCGAAGGTCCTGCAATTGGGAGGAAATGGTGTCAGCGGCCGCCTGCTGGGCGGCCGCCTGCGACGAGGATGACTGCGATGATGATCAGACCGGTCAGAACGAGCCTCGGGCCTGCGCCGAACCCATAGGTGTTGAGCATGGACACAACGAGGAACATGAAGAGCGAAGCACCCCATATTCCCGGAACATTGGAGTCTCCTCCGGCCACCGCAGTTCCGCCGATGATGACAACGGCAATCGACATCAGCAGATATTCGACCCCCATGTTGAGGGCGGCACCGCCAGAAAAGCTCGCCAGCAGATAGCCACAGATCGACGCCAGAATGGCGCAGAGCACATAGGTCACGAGCCGCGTACCGTCGACGGGAATGCCTGCCATGCGCGCCGCAAACATGCTTTGTCCGATTGCCGAGATCCATCGACCATAGATCGTCCGCTCCAACAAGATCCAGGCAAGCACCGAAAGCAGCAGCGCGACGAGCGCGATATTTGGGACGCCAAGGAGGCCGGATGTCGTGAAATCGGCCAATTGCTCCGGCGGCTTGATGCGCAGGCCACGATTGCTCCATATGGCCGTCGATTGGACAATGAAACTCATTGAGAGCGTTGCGATGATCGGCGGGATGCGCAAAAGCTTGATCAGTGTGTAATTGCCGATACCGACTCCAAGTCCAATCAGGATCGACACCAAGAGGCCGGGCACGATCATACCGTCCTCGACATTCATCAGCTTCAGCGCCACAGTGCCCGCAAGTGTCATGGTCGAAGGTACGGAAAGATCGATATTCCCCGGACCGAGCGTTATGACGAACATCTGCCCGATCCCGACGATCACAGAGAAGGCTGCGAATGTGAGGGCGGCCTGCGAAAGGCCGATAGAGCTCGCCCCGCCTGTAAAAAGAACGGTCACAAGCCAGACGATGATCGCTGCAAGAAAGGACCAGATCCATGGCTTTCTGCCGAGGGAGCGAAGGGCGATCATGAATGTTTCTCCCGCTTCTCGACGCGGTTGAGCAAAAGCCGCAAGGCGAGCACGATAATCAGGATGGCGCCCTGCGCTCCAATTTGCCAATCTGGAGAAATCCGCAGAAATGACAGAAACGAACCTGCCAGGGTCAAGGTCAACGCACCGATGACGGCTCCCACCGGCGAGACGCGGCCGCCGATGAATTCACCGCCACCAAGTATGACGCCGGCAATCGACAGCAGCGTATAACGCAAAGCGATATTCGCATCCGCGGAGGTCGTTAGCCCGACCAGCGCAATGCCCGATAGCACAGCAAACAGACCGGCGAGGCCGTATGCCGCCGCACGCAAGCCTAGGACAGACCAACCAGCACGCTGAAGCGAACGTTGATTGCCACCGACCCCGCGGATGAGAACGCCGAAGGAAGAGCACATGACGATCAAGTGAGAGACAAATGCGATAACGACGCTTGCTACGATTGCCACAGGGACGAATGGCGGCTTTGACGTCATCATCCAGCGAGCCCAGTCAGGGGCAGTTCCCCCAGGCGCCGGGAGTAACAGCACTGCAAGGCCACCCCAGACAAAGCTCATGCCAAGCGTGACGACGATCGATGGCAGGTCCTTGACATAAATGATCACGCCCATAACGGCATAGACGGCAATCGCTGCGGTAAGGATGAGGACACCGAGGAGCGGCGACGACTGCAGGTAGGTTGCAGCTACACAGGCGGTGAAGCTCACAAATGTTCCCATCGAAAGATCGAGATCATTGACCGCCATGATCATCATCTGGGCAATCGTCGCCAGCGCGATCGGCACTGCGAGATTGAAAAGAAGATTGAGCCCGGCATAGCTCATCGCCCGTGGCTGGAGATAAAAGATCGCAATCAGCAAGACGGCAAGCGAGAGAGCCGGGATCAGGAGCCGCAGGGTTGAGGACGATGGACGGATCATGCGCCCTCCCCTTCAAAGGACGCTGCAAGCACATTTTCCTCCGTGATATCGCCTCCGACGAGCTCCGCGACAATTGCGCCGTCACGAAACACGTAGGCACGGTCGCAAAGGCGGATTTCGTCCATTTCCGTGGAGTACCAGATGAAGGTCCGGCCAGCCGAAGCCTCGTCGTTCAGAATTTGATAAACTTCCTGCTTGGTGCCAATGTCGACGCCGCGCATTGGATCGTCCATGAGCACGATAGGCGACGTGGTCGCCAGCGCGCGCGCAAACAGGACCTTTTGTTGGTTGCCCCCGGACAGTGACAGAATGCCGTTTTCCATCGTTGGTGTTCGGATCTCGATCCGCCCCTTCCAGTCCGCGCCAAGGCTGTCTTCCTGCTGTCTATCGACGAGGTACACCTTCGACAGATCGCCAAGGGACGCGACGCTGAGATTTTTCAGGATGCTCCATAAAGGAAACGTCCCGTTCAAGCTGCGGTCGCCGGCGACGAAGGCAATGCTATCTCCTCCGTCGGGAAACCAGTTGCTTGAAAGCGAGCGGTGAAGGTCGAGCAGCATATCGGTCTGACCATGCCCGGCGAGGCCAGCAAGACCAATCACCTCTCCTTTGCGAGCCTCAAAGCGAAGGCCTCGCTCACCACGATGAGGCAATGCAAGGATCTGCGGCGTAGCGGCGCGCTCCTCACCTTTGCGTTTGCGGTCCTGTTCCTTGGCGACGCTACCCATCGCTTGGACAAGGCTCTTTACACCGAAGTCCCGCGCGGCGCGATCTGCAACGATACGACCGTCTTTCATGACCACGATACGGCTCGCGGTTGTCAGGATTTCGCCGAGAATGTGTGAGATCAACATCACCGCGCCGCCAGCTTGGACAAATCCGCGCACATAGGCCATCAGTTGGGCCGCGAGCCCTGCATCGAGCGATGACGTCGGCTCGTCAAGAATAACGAGTTTCGGCCTCTCAGTGACGGTCGAGAAGATAATCGCGATCTCCACCATCTGGCGTTCGGCGATCGAAAGCTCGCCGACCGTGCGCATGATGTCGATCTTGTGGCCGGCAAAGATTTCGTCAAGTTTGGCACCAACAATCGCTGCTGCCCGCCGACGCCAATTCCAACCGGAAAGGCCATGATGCACGATGCGCATGTTTTCGACCACGGTCAGATTGGGAGCGAGCGAAAGCTCCTGAAAGACGCAGCGAATACCGTGCGCACGCGCAGCGATAATGCCATGCATCTTGGCGTCGCCATTATAGGTGACTGTTCCCTCATGAGGGCTGAGACCGCCATTGATGACGTTGACGATCGTCGATTTGCCGGCGCCGTTGTGTCCAACGAGTCCAATGCATTCGCCGGTATGAACGGCGAGGTCGGCACCATCCAGCGCCTTGACGGCACCGAAATGCATCTTGATGCCTTTGACCGAGACGACAGCTTGTTGCTCGGTATTTTCTTTCATCACGCTAGTGTCTTTGACTGAAACCATGAATCGTCCGGCCGGGCGTTGGGTCCAATCGGCGCCGCCTTTGATTGGCAGCGCCGGGCTTCATATTCGGGCTAAGTGATTACTTCGCTGAGGCAATAACCTTCTTTGCGTCATCCAGCGTGTATTCGACGTTGGCAACCCCACCGGCCTGCGTCGTCGCGAGGTTGGTTTCGAGGTTATCCTGGTCGATGCGCAGGAACGGCACGACCAGATCCTTCTTCACCTGCTGCCCGTCGAGAATCTGTTGGGCCACCCAGAATGCAAGCGTCGAGACGCCCGGAGCGATCGAAACCGACATGGTCTCATAGCTGCTGGCATCCTTTTCCTTCTTCCACCAGGCAAGCTCGTCCTGTCGGTTCCCCATCACGATCGTCGGCATCGTACGCTTTGCAGCTGTGAATGCCTGAGCCGCACCATACCCGTCACCGCCCTGGGTGACGACTGCTGCGATGTCGGGCAGGCTCGGCAGGATGCCGGCCACGGCGCGTTGCGCCACGTCCTGCGCCCAGTCACCGTGAACCGAGCCGACGATCTTGAACTGCGGATACTTCGCAGCTGCATCATGAATGCCGGCGGAAATCTCGTCATCAACCGAGACACCCGCCAGCCCCCGAATTTCCAGCACATTGCCGCCCTTCGGCATCTTCTTGGCGAGATAGTCGATCTGGCTGGCGCCCATACCCTTGAAGTCGACGGCGATCCGCCATGCGCATGGTTCGGTGACGATACCGTCAAAGGAGACGACAACGATCTTGGCGTCACAGGCTTCCTTGATGGCTCCATTCAGTGCGGTCGGAGATGCGGCATCGATGACGATCGCATCATAGCCCTGTAGGATCATGTTCTGGATTTGCGCGGCCTGCTCGGTCGCCTGATTTTCTGCAGTTGTAAACGGATCGGCAGCGGCAACAACGCCCGTCTTGACCGCATCACCGGTCACCTTCTGCCAGCTGGTCAACATGGCCTGACGCCACGAATTGCCGGCATAATTATTCGACAATGCAATCTTCTTGGATGATGTGTCTGCAAAAGCGGAACCCGGCACGACAACGCAAGCGATGGCGGCGGATGCCAGAAGCATCTTCGCAATATTCATATTTTCCTCCCAAAGAGCCCGTACTTCCACTTCTGGGCTAAGATTTTCGAAGGCGCTCCTCAACGACCGATCGAAAATAATATTTGCACTGAAGGTTCCCCCGTCAGTAGAAACAGGATGTCCGAGATTGTTACGCTTGTACAGGCGCTTAACGGATGAGACATTGCGGGATCCCGCAGAAAAAATGCGCAAATCCGCAGGACGGACAGCTCGGATAGGCGCTTAATAGCGTAGAATTCGCATATTGAGATCGATCGGAGGAGAAGCGATCGACATACTACCTCGGAGGGTTTGTTTTGCGCAATCTGGCGCCGGCGTCTGTCTTCGACCACTACCTCAACATATCGAGGCTACTCGCCGGTCAACTCGACTTTCATTCCGTTATCCAATCGGTCGCTGCTGAAATCAGCCATGTCATCCCGCATGATCATCTCGACGTCTGCATCATTCTGGTGGATGAGCAATTCCACACCGCATACGAGACCGGGCTAGAGACGGATTGGGGGCGCCGGTTTCCGGCGCCCGTGAGCAATAGCCCTATCCGCACACTTCTTTGGGGCGAGACCGACTACCTCTTGACCGATGACGCCTGGAGCGATCCGCAATTCCATTTCCAAGGCGCCTTCTCGCATCCGATCTTTCATCAGTCGCTGCATAGCCGTCTTCATGTACCTCTTAAGGTTCAGGGCCACGTTATTGGCGCCCTCTCCTGCTCAAGCCACCGGACCGGCTTTTATACGATGGAAGACATCGAAAATGCGCGCGTCATTGCCGATCTCCTGGCCCCTCACTTCTTTGCCATCCGCGCCGCCGATCAGGCGAAGCGCTCGGCAATCGTCGAAGCGGAAGCCCGCGCCCGCGAAGAGGGCCTGCAACTTGGCGCCCTGAAACTGACCGAGGCGCTCGAAGCCGAGCGTCAGCGCATCGGCATGGATCTGCACGATCAAATCCTTGCCGATCTGACCCGTCTCTCCCGCCGACTGGAACGCCTTGCACGCCAGCCTGATGTCACCGGTGAAGCACTTGAGCCGCTGTTTCGCGGATTGCAGCATAGCATGCATGATCTTCGCCAGATCATTGAGGAAGCCAAACCCTCTGTCCTTCAACTGTTTGGCTTTGCGCAGGCGGTTGAGAACCATCTGGAGCGATCGATCCAGGAAAGTGGGGCCATTTTGACGTGGTCGCTGAAAGACGAGACCCGCGGCGCCATCGATTGCCTTGAACAATCCGTTTCCATCGCCCTTTTCCGCATCGGCCAGGAAGCCATCAACAACGCAATCCGGCATGCCCAAGCGAGCAGCATAGAGGTCCAGCTGAAGGCGTCCGGGAACGCATTGACCATTGAGGTTATGGATGACGGTCTCGGACTCGGGAATGCCCGCAAATTATCTGGAGGCGGCATAGAAAACATGAAAACCCGAGCGCGCCTCATCTCGGCACGTTTCGCGATCAAGGCAAAGGCAGCAACTGGAGGAACGCTGGTCAGCGTCAGTTTGCCGATCACCGCCAAGCCATCGGAAGGCGCTACGGCATGAAGGTTCTGATCATCGAGGACGATCCGCTTCATCGCTCCTACCTCAATGAAGCCATCCGCGCGGCCCTTCCCGAATGCGACGGCGTGCTGGAGGCCGAAAACGGCGACACAGGCGAGCGGCTAGCCCGGGATTGGAAGTCCGCCCATATCGTCATGGATCTGCAGATGGGCCAGCGTAACGGCATCGAGGCTGCCCGCACGATATGGAAGGAGCGGCCAGAGACACGCATCCTCTTCTGGTCAAACTACTCAGATGAGGCCTATGTTCGTGGTGTCTCGCGCATCGTACCGGCTGGTGCAGTCTATGGCTATGTCCTGAAATCCGCCTCTGACGACCGGCTGAAATTGGCGCTCCGCAGCATCTTCATCGAGAGCCAGTGCGTAATCGATCGGGAAGTCCGCGGCATGCAGCAAAGGAGCCTCGGCAACACCAACGGCTTCACCGAGGCGGAATATGAAATCCTGGTCGATATCGCACTTGGCCTGACCGATCGCGCCATTGCCCAGAGGCGCAATCTCTCAGTGCGCAGCGTACAGAACCGGTTGCAGCAGCTCTACGTCAAACTCGGCGTTTATCAGCCGATCGGCGGCCAAGACGATGATGGCCGGTTCAATCTGAGAACACGAGCGGTCGCCGTTGCGCTTCTTCGAAAGCTGCTCAATCACAATGCTCTCGAGCGGGCAGAAGCCGATCTCAGCGTGTGGCTCGCGCGCCAGCCACATAATTGAGCCTGGATGAGCGGGACTGTCGATGCACCATCCGCATCGACGGCCAATATAACATGCGGCGACAGATGCCGTTGGGGGCTTTAAACGAGTTATAAAAGCACCGTCTGCAGGCGCTCCACCGAGTTTTCCAAATCGAGCAATAAACCATCACTTAGAGGCCTCCCTTGCTGATCGCTATGCGGGCTGATTTTAGAGCTGTCGCCCTGCATTCTTCGCCCTTGAGTTGATTTGTTTACGGAGCAGCAACCGACCCACATGTAGACTACCCCTGGTAGTTGGGGGCAAGGTGATATGCAGGATGTTTCAAAACCGCGACTATTGTTGCTCGCGGGCACGCCAATTTCGTATTTTGCGATCTGGATACTGGCGAAAATTTCTGGCCTCCAGCTTGAACTGAAGGCTACGCTTGGCTCAATTTTTGCGATAGCACTTGCCATTTGTGCCGTGAGCATTTTCGCGACCAAACGTAAGATGCTGACGCTCCGAGCAGTTGTCGAATGTATGGGTTGCGGGCTGCTACTGATCGTACCGAATGTCATAGCCACCTACTTGGCCATGAGGGCAAATTTTCCGCTCGCAGATGCTCAGCTTTCACGTTTGGATGGCTGGCTTGGTGTGGATTGGCGTTCTGCTATGATATGGCTGGATAAGAATGGCCTACTGGCTGAGATATTAAATCAGGCGTACCGAACATTCAGCTATCAATTGCTATTATTCCCACTGATCCTGATCGTGGCGAAAAGAAGCGCCAGAGCCTATCAAATGATCATCGCATATGCGCTAATATGCTTTATCGCGAGTGGCATCTCCACGCTGTGGCCAGCGGTGGGCACGTATGTTTTCTACAATTTTGATCCGACCACTTTGCAGAATATTGACCCTACCTATGGGTATGAATTTCTGGCGCAGTTTCAAGCCGTGCGAGAAGACCCAAATTTTGTATGGAGCCTTGAAAAGAGCTCAGGCATCCTGACCTTCCCATCGGTTCATGCGGCAGCGGCGACACTGTGCACCTGGGCCATGTGGGACCTGCGCCTGTTTCGCTATCCCGCTTTGGCTTTGAACATCGCGATGGCACTTTCAGCCGTTCCCTCTGCAAACCATTATGTCGTCGATGTGCTAGCGGGTTGCCTGGTAGGACTTTGCGCCATCGGGGCTGTTGTCTGGCTCACCAAGACCAGCAAAGTTCCCGCGCTGGCCGACATCAACAGTAGCAGCCTCCCATCATATCCTTGAGAAGGCCGCAACCCGCTGGGATCAGTAAGACCCCACATCTTCAAAATGAAGACCATCATGCGTGCACATCACGCAATCAAGCTTGACGTCTCCTGCTGAATAATTGTCTATTGCTAGCAATAGACAATTATTCAGCCCGATGGAACTTCCGATGCCCGCCATTTCACCTGTGATCCTGCTTAACCCCATCGACGACGTCGCGGTCGCGCGCGCCATGATCCGCGCCGGCAGTTCAACCGGCATCGACGATTTGATCGCGGCGGATCAAATTCCGCGCGGCCACAAGATCGCGGTGCGTGACATCCGAGCGGGACAGGAAATTCGCAAGTTCGGCCAGCCGATCGGCGTTGCGACACAGTTCATTCCGGCGGGCGGCCATGTCCATTTGCAGAATCTGGCGGTTATCGAGTCCGAGCATCCCTATCAGTTCAGTGTCGACATTGAAGAGGCAGGCATGCTGCCACAGGCGGACTGTCGGACCTTCATGGGCTTTGATCGAGGTGCCGGCGGCGTCGGCACCCGCAATTTCATCGGCATCATCACCACCGTGAATTGCTCGGCAACCGTCTCGAAATATATCGCCGAGCATTTCAACCGCACCGGCGGCTTGGACGGCTTTGACAATGTCGACGGCGTGGTGGCTCTCACCCATGGCGGCGGCTGCGCGATAAACACCAATTCCGAGGGGTATCGTTATCTGGCGCGCACCCTTCAGGGTTACGCGCGCCATCCGAATTTCGGCGGCATCCTGATGATCGGACTAGGCTGCGAAACCAACCAGATCGCGCCCATCCTCGAACACTACAAGCTCGAGGAAGGAAACCGGCTGCGCACCATGACCATTCAAGATCTGGGAGGCACCCGCAAGACCATCGCCGCTGCCTCGGAAATGATCCGCGATATGCTGCCTGAGGTGAATTCTGCCAAGCGCACCGTCCAACCGCTCTCGGGGATCAAGCTCGCTTTGGAATGTGGCGGCTCCGACGGCTATTCGGGGATTTCAGCCAATCCCGCACTCGGATACGCCTCCGATCTGCTCGTACGTAATGGCGGAACCTCAGTATTGGCGGAGACGCCGGAGATCTATGGCGCGGAGCACCTGCTGACACGCCGCGCGGTCACCCCCGCTGTCGCCAAAAAGCTGCTTTCGAGGATTGACTGGTGGCGAGACTACACCCGCCGCAATGGCGCGGAGCTCAACAACAATCCATCCTATGGCAACAAGCTCGGCGGCTTGACGACGATCCTTGAAAAATCGCTTGGTGCAGTCGCCAAAGGGGGCTCAATGCCGCTCAAGGCCGTCTACGAATATTCTGAGATCGTTGACGAACCCGGTTTCGTGTTCATGGATACACCAGGCTATGATCCTGTCGCCGTCACCGGTCAAGTGGCTGGCGGCTGCAACGTGATCTGCTTCACCACGGGTCGCGGATCGGTTTCGGGCTTCAAGCCGGCGCCCTGTGTCAAGATCGCCACGAACACCGAAATGTATAACCATATGCGCGAGGATATGGACATCAACTGCGGCGACATCGTCAGCGGCGATGACACGATCGAGGCGGCCGGCGAACGGATCTTCGAGGAAATCATCGCTGTCGCCTCTGGAAAAAAGACGCTGAGCGAAACCTTCGACTATGGCGACAACGAATTTGTTCCGTGGCAGGTCGGCGCGATCACCTGATTCAGTGCTGCGGTGGCGCCTTTCAAGATTCTGAACCATTTGCGACCGATCACAATCAGTTGCCACCTCTCCCATCTTGAATTTAGCTAGATTTTGATCGATCCCCTCAACCGGACCGAAAGCGCGGTTTGCTATGCCTCCCGCAACCGGGAGATCCGAGAATGTTTAAGTTCGTTGCGCTGGCTGCGCTCTGTCTGGCCGCATCCTTCACGATGGCAGGAAGCTATACGTTGCCTCCGAAGCCTCTGAGCCTGTCGGTGCGGCCGGACACGGATCCGGCTTGCAATATCAAAGGCAATATCAGCTCCCCTTCTGGCGAACGGATCTATTATGTTCCGGGTCAGAAATATTATGACGCGACGCGGGTGAATTATTCCCGTGGCGAACGCTGGTTCTGTAGCGAGACGGACGCACGGGCCGCCGGGTGGCGAAAGTCCAAAGTGCAGTAGCAGCGAAGACCGCGATCATCCGCGGGCCGAGCCTCAGCTTCTCTACGCAGCTATGAAATAAAGCTGTATTCGTCGGGGCGGTAGTGTTCGCGGATGTAGGCGGCGCGGGTCTGCACATTGGGCTGCGAATTGGTGATGTGATCGCGCATGGCTTTCCGCAACCCTTCCTTATCGCGTTTTTGTACCATCTGAAACACACCGATGTGCTCGGCAAGGAATGGCTCGTACTCGGGCTTTTTAATGCGGCTGCCGACGACATGCTTGCTGAGCGTGAGAATGCAGTGCGTTCGCTTCAGGATGTTCAGGAACTCCTTATTCGGGCAGGCCTGGAGACTGCGCTGATGAAGATCAAGCTCCAGCTCGTACATGGTGGAGGCCGAAACATCTGGATAGTCCGTAAGCGCCTGGGACAGGCGTGATAGCATCCCGTCGACGTGCTCCTTCGAAAGCCCATCAAGCGCGCTTGCGAGCGCCACCGGTTCGATCTGCGCGCGCACCTCATAAAGATCGCGGATACGCTGACTGTCGAGCGGCACGATTGACCAGCGGAAATTGTCGTCCTTTTCGGTGATGCCGAGCGTCTCCAGCTTCAGCAGAACATCGCGCGCCACACCGCGACCAACACCGAAGTGGCGCGCAAGCTCGTTTTCATTGATGCGATAACGGCCAAAGAAGGAGCGATGGACGACGATACGCTCGACGTCTTCATAAAGCGCCTGCCACGCAAACATCGGCCGGTCGTCATCACTGGCAAACAACTTGCCCAGATGGTCGCCAAGCTTCAGCCGCGTCGGCTGCGTCCCGGCCGCACCCACGATAAAGCCGCGCCCGTCGAACCGAGCGATCAATCCATCATCGAACAGCAATTGCAGCGCCTGGCGTACCGGCGCCCTGCTGCTGCCCACCAGATCGGCAAGGGCAGCTTCACTCAATACAAGCCCCTTGGGGAGTGTTCCTCCGAGGATCTCCGTCTTTAGCCGCACATGAAGCTCCTCATAAAGGCTGGTCTTGCGCGAACCGCCGCTCTCTGACTGTGATACGCTCATCTCATCCAATGTCTCGCTTCTTAGGCCACAGCCCGGGAAGAGCATCGCACGAATGGTCGTTGCACAACAATATGGATGAGGTGTTTGCAGCTCGGCGGCCAGCAGCCCAGGCGGAGTATTCCCAGAGCAAGCTCATGCCTCGCCGCACAAACATCCGGTATCGCGAGAAGATGGTGAGGTAGGTCTGGCCGATCGGAAACCAAGCTCTATATGTTTAAGATGGACAGGCGGCTAACAAGTTTATTCGCCCCGATATGGAGGTTTGTGTATGACTAAATCTTCGCGAAAGGCGATCGAAGACCTAAGCCTGCACGAGATATGTTCACGCCTTGAGAAACTTGCCGAAAGGGCCAAGCGTCTTTCCGAGAAATATGGCGGAAGCGAAATCGCGGCCGAAACGCCGGCCGATGAGATGACACCGCATTCATAGCGGAGATACTGCTCTCGCAATCAAAGATCGAACCAAGCGTCTGTTCGACGAAATCACTCATCCCGCTTGGGCGACGAAGATTGCACACAGCTCCATTTCCATTCTTCGAACGTGAGAAAATTCCAACGACATCGCACGCGCCTCATGAGACGCCCCAAGAGGTTGCGTCTTGCCCATGAAATCGAACCAGGCGCTGTCCACTATGCCGCTTTCTCTATCCGCTCCCCTGATCGCGATGGGAGATGACGCCAAACCGTTCACCTAATCAGCGAACTTACGTAGCAAGAAAACCGCCGTCGACAGTCAGAACCGTTCCCGTCACCATTTCGGTATCCGACGATAGCAGCATCGCGATCGTGCGTGCGACATCATCGACATTTGCGAAACGGCCAATCGGGTGGCGTGCCATCATTGGTTCGGATTTGGCTGGATCGCTCCATGCTTTGAGAGCAAGCTCCGTGAGCGTGATCGTCGGGGCTACAGCATTGACCCGGATGCCATGCGGCCCAAACTCCTTCGCCAGCACGCGCGTCGCCCCTTCGAGACCGGCTTTCGATGCCGCATAGCAAAGATGCTCCGGAAAGCCTCGGTGTCCGGCAATCGACGTGATGTTGACAATCGCGCCGCCGCCTCCGGCGGCCACACGCGCACGGCCAAACTCCTGACAGGTGATCAAGGCGGCGCGCAAGTTGATACCCATCACGGCCTCATATCCCGCCTCGGTCATATCAAAGCTGGTTTCGAGAACGTTGGTTCCAGCGCTATTGATGAGAAAGTCGGCAGTTCCGGCTTCCTTCATCGCCGCCCGGGTAGCTGCGGGTTCGGCGAGATCGACACCGATAGACCGACCACCGATTTCAGCCAGCAGGCTTTCGAGATCCGAGGCAGTGCGACTAAGCGCAATCACCTGCGCACCACGCTCTGCCATGATCCTGGCGCAGGCACGGCCAATTCCCTTTCCAGCCCCGGTAATAATGACGGTCTTTCCCGCGAACTGCATAGTGTTCTCCCATGGAGCTGTTTGATTTCCCGCTCTACCGGGGCGCTCCATGCGAGCCCAGTGAAGGTTGAGGCGAATGCCATCGGCGGCATTTCCCGGCGTCAGGATTGTCGCCCTGCTTCGTGAAGGCGTTTCCGCTCCTCAGACACGATCAAAATTGGTGGGAAGGACCAGCATATCGCGAATGGTCACAGTGCGTTTGCGCGTCAGGATATATTCGACAGCATCGGCAACCTCACTCGGGTCGATAAGACTGCCGGACTCCTTTGCCTTGCGTAGGTTTTCCTCTGGCCAATCGGCGAGAAGTGCGGAAATAACCGGACCGGGTGAAACCTGAGCGACGCGGACCCCATGGGGAATCATCTGACGTCGCATCGTCTGCACGAAGCAGGTGATCGCCCATTTCGAAGAGGCATAGACAGGTTCCCAATGTACTGGGTAGTGGCCCGCGATCGAGCAGGTGACAACAATATCACCGGTCTTGCGCTCCATCATATGTGGGACGACGGCGTGAACATTTTTCATCACGGCATTGACGTTGAGAGTGAGCATCTTGTCGATCGCTTCGCTAGTCGTCTCGGTCAAATCGCCACCGATGTATGTGCCGGCATTGCAATAGAGAATGTCGATGTGATCGACCTTCTTGAGGATTTCCGGGATCATCGCAGCGCAACTTTCAGCGTCGATCAGGTTTGTCACCTGCGAAACTGCCTTGCTTCCGAGTTTCTCGGCAAGCTCCGCGAGCCTTGCTTCGTCCCAATCGACCATGACGACCGTCGCGTCGAGCGAAAGAAGCTTTTCGGTGGTGGCGAGCCCGATACCGGAAGCCGCGCCGGTAATGACGGCAATCTTGCCTGCCAATGATTGAGACATGCGCATTCTCCTGTGGTGTGGGAACGACGTGAGGCAGCCACCGCCATTCAAGGGCTATGTAGATAGCAAGTAGGGTGACAATGCCTCGAATAATGTCCTGAAGGTAGGGATCGATCCCCATCAGGTTCAGCCTGTTGCCGAAAATACAAAGCAGAACCGCACCGGTCAGCATACCGAAGATGAGGCCATGACCGCCTGATGTTACCGAAGAAGCTGGTCAGCATGGATTCTCACCACCACAGAACACCTGTCGATAAAACGGAAAGCGTCGATAAGCCCCGACCTCCTCTTCCGTCTGCCCACTCACAACCGCGTGTCAACCCGCTTCGATTGGGTGGTGACGTCGGTTGCAACGCTCGACATCTTCCCGAATATTGCAAGATTCGAGATTCTTACCACTCTGCAGTTCCGTCATCGACTGGGTCAACCCTTCAAAAGCAGGATCCGCAAAAATTCGATTCCGGGCCCAGATTCTATGCTGGCTGTGCTGATGCCCGCCGCGAGACCGGCGACGGGCATCCGCTCTTCGGCTCGGGGAGAGTGTGAGCCTTAGATGTTGGCAAGCAGGTCGTTGATGCGCGATTCCATATCGGAAAGTGCGGCATCGACGCCCTTTTGACCGGTGATCGCCGCGCTCATCTCCTGCCCGATAATGTCCTGGATCGCAAACTGGCGCTGGACGGCGGATGGCAGCGGCGTGCCGAGCTGAGCGATTGACGAGATCGTGTCGCGATGCGGCAGGGCCTTGAACTGGGCCGAGTCGAGAACCGCCTTGACAGCAGGCAAGTGGCCGGTCCGCGACCAATCGAAGTCGTTGTCGTGGAAGAACTTCAGGAATTTGCCGATGGCGGCGGTTGCCTCCGGTGAGCGATCCTTCTGCGAAACGGCCCAACTGTGGCCGTCGGCATATTGTGCCTTCTTGCCGGCAAAAAGCTGAGGATAGGGATATACGGCGTAGCCGCCCTTGTTGAGGGCGGTGCCTGCCTTTTGCGACGACGCCGTATAGTCGCCGATCACCCAGGTTCCATTCAGATGCACGCCGCCATCGCCATTCAGAAAAGCATTGATGCCGGCAGCGTAATCGAGATCCTTGGTCGTATCTCCGTTGTCATAGATCGCCTTGTACATCTCGAGAACCTTCCTGGCCTCGGGCGTATTCAGCTTGACCTTCTTCGGATTGGCGAAGAAGTCGGCATCCTGCTGAAAAAGGTAGGTGTAGAGATTGCGGGTGTAGAGCGCGACCTCGTTGGCGAGGTTTTGCACGAAATAGGGCTTGCCCGTCTTCTCCCTGAACTGCTTTGCCTGTGCCAGAAGCTCCTCGGCGCTGGTTGGAAGCTTGGGCGTACCGTCGGCATTGACGAGACCGGCCTGTTTGAAGAGGTCCATGTTGATGTGGAAGAGCATGGTCCAGTTGTCGATCGGCAGGCCGTAGATCTTCCCATCCTTGGTCACGCCACCAAGGCTGGCATCGGTGAAATCGGAAGGCGCAACACCAACCGATTTCAGCAGATCGTCAAGCGGCATGATCAGGCCCTTGGACTGATAGTCTGCCAGCACGGACTGGTGGATGGTAACGATGTCGGGCGGATCTCCGGCCGCGAACTGCGCCGTCAACTGGTCGTAGCCCGGCCACTCGACCGTAGTAACCGCGACGTGAATATCGGGATTGTCGGCATTGAACTTGTTGATCAGCGAGGTGATGATCCCGCACTCGCCGACGGCCTTGCTGACGTCGGTGTTGGTACCGAAATCGGCATCACAGGCGCCGAAGAAGCGCTGGACGGTGAGATCGGTTGCGGCAAAGGCCGGCGTAGCGCCGACGAGGGCGATGACCGATGCCGCGGCCAGCATGTATTTCCTCAAAGCATGCGTCATTCCAACTCCTCCTCTTGAGTTCTTTGATCACTGGCTGCAGGCCGCCCTAAGAGGCGGATTGACCATCGTCGCGTTGCCGCCTCGTCAGCGCACGGCGGCGCCGGAGACTGCGGTCACGATGTATTTCTGGAAAAACAGGTAGAGAACCAGGATCGGTGCACCGGCAAAGACCGCTTGCGACATCAGAAAGCCGAGGCCCTCGGATTGTGCAAAGTTGGTCTGTGTCGAGGCGATGCCGATCGTCAGGGTATACATTTCCTTCTTCGTTCCCGAAATCAGCGGCCAGAAGTAGTCATTCCAGGCGCCGAGGAAAGTGAAGATGCCAAGCGTCGCCTGGGCTGGGATCGTCAGCGGCAGGAGAACCGCCCAGAAGATCTTGAAGCGGCTGGCATTGTCGAGAAGTGCCGCTTCGTCGAGCTCTTTCGGGATGGCTCGAAAATACTGCGTCATCAGAAACACACCGAAAGGTGCCGACAGACCCGGCAGGATCAGGCCATGATAGGTATTGTGGAACTTCAGCCAACTGAACAACTGGTGCCGGGCGATCAGGACGGCCTGTTCCGGAACCGCAAGACCGAGCAGCACGATGATGAACAGCACATTGCGGAAGGGAAAATTCAGCCTGGCAAAGCCGTAGCCGGCAAGCGAAGACAAGATCAATGTCATGATCGTCAAACCGCCGGCAACAATGACACTGTTTAAAATCCAGCGGAAGACCGACGAGGTCGCAAGGATATTGATGTAGTTGTTGATCGTGTAGGGTGCATGGAAGACGGCGTTCATATCCGCCATCAGTTCCTTGTTGTCCTTGAGCGAGAGCCCGATCACCCACAGCACCGGCGCCATCATGATCAGAGCGCAGAGGATGGCAAGGAATAGGATCACTCGATCGCCAGTCGAGCGACCCACCATATTGCCAGCGGAACCCATACTCATCCTTCCTCTCCTTTGCGGCGCGAGATGAAGTACTGCGCCATGGCAGCAATCAGGATCAGCAGAAACAGAACCTCGGAGGCCGCGGCGCCCAGTCCAAGGTCCCATTTGGTGAAAGCAGCCTCGTAAATGTAAAAGACGATCGGTTTGGACACATTGTTCGGGCCGCCAAGCGTCATCAGTTTCGACTGGCCGAACAGCTGGAACTGAAGCACGACCTGAATGATGAGAACGAGGACGAAAGTGCGTCGGATCGACGGCAGGGTGATATATCGCAGCGTGCGCCAGCGGCTGGCATTGTCGAGTGCGGCAGCCTCGTAAATCTCTGCCGGCACCTGCTGTAGTGCGGAGAGAAACAGCATCATCGGCAAACCGATGCACCACCATATCGTTGCAATCGCAATGCCAATCATCGCAAGGCTCGGATCGGACAGGAATGCTGGCGAAGTCGCGCCGAACCAGCCATAGATCGTGGCAAGCAAGCCGAAGTTGCCGATGAAGACGATGCGCCAGATCAGCGTCACGATCGTTACTGACAGCACCGACGATGAGAAATAGATCGTACGCAGGATGGCCGCCATCTTCGTCTTCCGGTTTAGCGCCAGAGCCAGCATGAGCCCGAGAATAGCCAGAGCCGGCACGGTCAGGAATACGAAATAGAATGTATTGCCAACCACCTGCAGGAAGATCTTGTCACGGAACAGGCGCACGTAGTTGTCGATTCCGACAAAGCGTCCGGTACCGAAGGCATCTGCCTTGTGCAGGCTTAGCCACATGCCCCAGAACAAGGGTATGACGAGCAGCGTGACAAAAAAGAAGAGATAGGGAGCAACGAAAAGCGCGTTGCGCCACAGCGGAGCATTGATGTTCTGCACCTTGTTCCGGGTGCCGGCCCTAGTGGCCGATCGAACTTGCGACAACGTCACGTCAGCCATGGCCTGGTTCCTCATTATGCCAGGCGCGCCCCCCTGCATCGAAAATATGGCTGCGGGTGCCGTCGAGCATCAGAGCGATTTCCTCACCGATGGCCACACGACTATTGCCGATGTCTTCGGCCACCAAAGTGGTGCCGTCCTTGAGACGCGTATAGAGAAGAGTGCGGTCGCCCAGGCGTTCGAGCACTTCGACCTTGCCTATTGTCGTCGCATCGCCACCTCCTGCGGCCTTTACCGCCTCGGCCCGGATGCCCAACGAATGGGGACCGGCATTAGGGCCTGAAGCGCGGATTGCCGTCTGCAACATCGTGCCGTCGGGCAGCCGGGCGCACAGGAAGCCGTTGCACTCGGAAAGGCCGACGTCGAGGAAATTCATCGTTGGCGATCCGACGAAAGTGGCAACGAAACGACTGGCTGGACATGAGTAGATCTCCATCGGAGAGCCGATCTGCTCGATCTTGCGGTTGTTCATGACGACGATACGATCGGCAAGCGTCATCGCTTCGATCTGATCATGCGTCACGAAGATCATCGTCGACTGGACACGATTGCGCAGTTGGGCCAGTTCGACACGGGTGCGCACCCGCAATGCCGCGTCGAGGTTCGACAACGGCTCATCGAAGAGGAAGGCCTTCGGCTCCTTGACAATGGCGCGACCGATCGCAACGCGCTGCCGCTGGCCGCCTGAAAGCTGGCCGGGCTTGCGCTCCAGCAGATGGCTGATCTCCAGCATGCGGGCAGCTTCGGCAACGCGGGCCGCAATCACGTCCCGCGCAACATTGATATTGCGCAGGCCGAACGCCATGTTGTCGGCAATCGTCATATGCGGATAGAGCGCATAGCTCTGGAAGACCATAGCAACATCGCGTTGGCCGGGCGGCAATGTGTCGATGCGCTGCCCATTGATCGAAATGGCACCCTCGTCGACGCTCTCCAGGCCCGCAATCATCCGCAAAAGCGTCGACTTGCCGCAGCCGGAAGGACCAAGGAACACCATGAATTCGTTGGCCTTGATAGATAGAGACAGATCGTCAAGGACGGTTACGGCGCCATAGCGCTTACTGACATTCTGGATTTCGATATTCGCCGTCATCCGACCACCTCGATGAGGCAGTCAGAATCCGAAAAGCCGATATGACTATGTGTCTGACATGTGCGAACCGTGCAAATATCCATCGTGAAAGATGGATACGCGTCAGTCGGCAACAGCGCCAAAACAGAAGCTGCTGCTTCCATCTCTTCCTCCCAGTGGCACGCCAAGACCGATGCTTTGACATTAAATCATACTAATTCGATGTCAATGCATCCTCGATATAGATCGGAAATCCTGATTTATAACTCAGGCCCGCAAACGGATCATCCGGTAAGACAAGGGAGCGATCTTTGCGCTGAGCCTGCTGTCCGCAACCACGGCGTCCGTCGCCCTGACCGGCGCGACATTGAAGGGCGCCTCGGCGGTATTGGTGATGTTGAGATTGGGATGGGCAATGAGCTGATCGTTGACGACCTTCAACGCCCCGAACTCAAGCAGGCTGACATCGAGGTCAAGTACCTCAGTCCTGTGACGATTGACGATGAAGAATGTCAGCGCACCAGCATCAGCATCGTGAACGGCGGAAACGTCGAGGTATGGCACCTCGCCAAGCTCATCCACCTTATAGGTGGGGCTGTCGACCATCAGCCTCAGCGCCGTACCGCGACCATAGACCGAGGCGAAGTAGTAGGGATAGAAGATCGTCTGACGCCAGGCCGCCCCACCCGGCGTCGTCATGATCGGCGCGATGACGTTCACCAACTGCGCGAGGCAGGCGATTTTCACCACATCGGCGCGGTTGATGAAGGTATTGAGAATACAACCGACCTGCAGCACGTCCTCAAAGTTATAATCATCTTCGAGGAGTGCTGGGGCACGCGGCCAGCCATTGGCGCCGGCAAGCGTTGCCTTGTCGCGCTCCTTTGAATGGTACCAGACATTCCACTCGTCAAACGAGATATAGACATCCTTGGCCGAACGCTTCTTGGCCTTGATGTAGTCGATGACCCCGGCAACCGTGCCGATGTAGCGATCGAGTTCAAGGCTGCGAGCGAGGTAGGTTGCGGTGTTCTTGGCGCGGTTCTCGAAATACATGTGCAGCGAAATGTAATCGACTTCGTTGTAGGTATGGTCGAGAACGGTCGCTTCCCATTCCGGATAGGTCGGCATGTGGGCATTGGACGATCCGCAGACGACAAGTTCCAGGCCATTGTCGAAGGCCCGCATGGCCTTGGCGGTTTCATGCGCCAGGCGACCGTACTCGTCCGCCGTTTTGTGGCCGATCTGCCAGGGACCGTCCATCTCGTTGCCGAGGCACCAGAGCTTAACGTTCCAAGGTTCAGCCCGGCCGTTGGCGATACGCTTGTCGCTCCACTCGCTGCCGCCGGGATGATTGACATACTCGAGGAAATTGCGTGCCTCGTCCAAGCCCCGGGAGCCGAGATTGACCGCGAGCATCATTTCGGTGTTGGCGCTGACGCACCAATCGGCAAATTCGTGGATACCGACCTGGTTACTTTCCGACGTATGCCACGCAAGATCGAGCCTAGTCGGCCGGCTTTCCTTGGGGCCGATCCCATCTTCCCAATTATAGGCCGAGACGAAGTTGCCTCCGGGATAACGCACGATCGGAACGTTAAGCTCCCTGACGAGATCGAGCACGTCCTTGCGCATGCCGTTCTCATCGGCGGTCGCGTGCTCCGGCTCGTAGATGCCGGTATAGACGGCGCGGCCGAGATGCTCGATGAACGAACCGTAGAGACGCGGATCGATGTCCGAGATCGTATACTTGCCGTGCGCGGTCACCGCAGCTTTCATGATACCCTCCACATTATCATATTTTGTGATATATATCACAATTTTAGATGAATAAAGCGGAAGCCGCGGCCGCGGTCAAGGGTAAATATCAGAAAGGCCGATTGGCTTAGCGGGTCCTGATGCGCAGCAAGATATCTTGATCGTAATTGCCGAAGCCGCGGCCAAATACGTTGATGCCGCCAGGGTGCTTTGCGTCGTCACGTACCCCGATCCGCAGGCGAATCGAATGGTGTTCGTTGAGCTTGAGATCGGCCAGCGTCACATTCGAAATGCGCAGGCCGTCAACAAATGCACCATCATCATTGATACGGAAGCTTTTCAGCTTTCCGTATTGCGATCCCTTCAACTTCCACCAATCGGGCGTAAAAACCCCACGTTTGTCGCCAAAATCGCCGGGTGACGTCCAGGTTCCGATATCGACGCCGTTGACGGTGAGGGTAATGTCGGAGGGCCAGTCGGCACTTGTACCAGGCACCTCAGAGCTCAACTCCATAACGAATTCGATCTCACGAACATGGGCATTGGTTAGTCGCGCATTGTTGGGAAACTGGTACTCGACATGGCCACGTGTGAACCAGATAAGCGCCGTTTTCATCCTGTCGGGATCAAGGAATGTTGCCGGGACGTCGAGCAGCCCGATAATACCCTCCACCGAGCAGAGACCACACGGCGCCGTCACATCGAAGCTTGTATAGAGACCAAGTGGCATCGCCACCTCAATGGCATCCGGTTCAGCTTCCTTGATTTCATTCTTGAAGACGACGAGGATCTCGTCATAGACGCTGTAGCAGACCTTCTGATTGCCCTTGCGCGCCTTCTGCGTCTCGGTACGGATCAACCCTGCCTCCTCGAGCATCTGCACATTAGTCGAGACGCTGGATTGCGGCAAATCAAGGATTTCAGCGATTTCATTGACGTTCAACGCGCCTCTCTCGTGCAATAATTTGAGCACCGAGATCCTTGCCGGCGATGCAAGTCCTTTCAGGACGGACATACCCTCCTCAGGGTGAACGACGAGAAAATTGCGACTCATGGGGGTCCGATCAGCAAGATATGAATGCGTATCCTCGTTCTATATCAATTTAGCTGATTTAATCAATCGGATGCGCAGCGACTGCCGGCCTTCAGGAGCACAGACCCCAGCCTTCAAGTCTCCTTGAGCTACCTCCGGGTCTCTCCAGCACCCACCGTGTCGGATCGACCTACGATCACAATTAGTTCGCCTGAAAGCTACGACGGACCGCACACGCCAACGGGGCCGGCGGAATTTGAACACCACATGGTTGCCATACGGACCAAAACCATGAGAAAACCTTTTCCCATCTTGACACACACTATGAGAAAAGGTTTTCTCACCTTCATTCATTCAGGAGAGGTCATCTGCAAAATCAGCGTACCAAAAGCGGCCGAACGACGATTCACGATGTTGCTGCGGCTGCAGGCGTCAGCATTTCAACGGCATCGAAGGCATTGAACAATACCGGCCGGATGGCGCAGGGGACCCGCGACCGAGTCAAGCGGATTGCATCTGAAATCGGCTTTCGTCCGAATGCCCTCGCCAAGAGCCTGCTTAGCAATCGCAGTTTTACCATCGGTCTTTTGACCAACGATACTTACGGCCGCTTTACGCTTCCGGTGATGGCCGGGATTACCGAGGCGCTCGCCGATCATGGGGTCTCGGTGTTTCTCTGCACCATCGAAGACGATCCGGCGCTCGGAAAGGTTCATGTGGACGCCATGCTCGACAAGCACGTTGACGGCATCATCGCTTCGGGAAAAAGGATCGATCGCCGGCTACCGGTGGATCTTTCCAACCTACCCGTGCCGGTCGTCTATGCCTTTACCGAAGGTGCGCCCGACAGCGTGACATTCTGCGCTGATGATTTCCAAGGCGCGACCCTTGCGGTCAAGCGACTGATCGATCTTGGTCGTCGCCGGATCGCGCATGTTACCGGACCGGAGAGTTTCGTATCCGTGCGCGAACGTAGCCAGGCCTATCGCAGCCTCGTCGGCGACGCCTTTCCGGTGTTTTACGGCGAGTGGTCTGAGGCCTGGGGGCACGAGGCGATCACTAGGCTATGGATGGCGCCCGGTCCGAAGCCCGACGGCATTTTTTGCGGTAACGACCAGATCGCGCGTGCGGTCGTGGACGGGCTGCGTGAGCGTGACGTGCGTGTGCCGGAAGATGTCTCGGTGATCGGCTTCGACAACTGGGAAATTGTCGCTGCCCAAACTCGCCCGCCACTGACGACGGTCGACATGAATCTAAAGGCGCTCGGGCGCGAAGCGGGATTGACGGTCCTAGCGCTTGCCGAGGGCCATGCCGTCGAACCGGGCATCAGGACGTTGCCGTGCGAATTGATCATTCGGCAATCGTGCGGAGGAGATTCCAAGCTTTAGTGCAAGAAACGAGGCAATGGGAGTTGCCTCAAGGGAGGAGAAACATGATGAAGCGATTTCTGGCCGCAACCGGCCTCATATCTCTATGCCTTACATCCTTAGCATCTGCCGAAAACATCTCCATGTGGGTTCGAAGCGGCATTGGCGATTCCTTCAAGAAAGTCGTTGAGGCCTATAACGCCGGTCACGATGACAAGGTCACGCTGACCGAGGTACCCTTTGCCGAGCTCGTGCAGAAATATGCGACGGCCATTGCCGGTGGTCAGGCGCCCGACGCGCTGTCGATGGATCTCATCTACACGCCTGCCTTTGCTGCGGCCGGCCAGCTTGAGGATCTGACCGACTGGGCCAAAAGCCTGCCCTACTTCAACTCGCTTTCGCCCTCGCATGTGAAGCTCGGCACCTATGATGGCCATATTTACGGCCTCCCGCTCTCCGTCGAGACCTCGGTCTTTGCCTGGAACAAGGATCTGTACAAGAAGGCCGGCCTCGATCCCGAAAAGGCGCCGGCGACCTGGGTGGAAATCGAACAGAATGCGGAGAAAATTCGCGCGCTCGGCGGCGACACCTATGGCTTCTATTTCTCCGGCGGCGGTTGTGGCGGCTGTATGATCTTCACCTTCACGCCCCTCGTTTGGGGTGCCGGTGCAGATATTCTCTCAGCCGACGGCAAGAAGGCGACGCTCGACACGCCGCAAATGCGCAAGGCTATCGACATCTATCGCAGCATGGTGAAGAAGGATCTGGTGCCGGCGGGCGCGGCAAGCGACACCGGTGCCAATTTCCTCAGCATCAGCAACGGCAAGATCGGACAGCAGAGCATCGGCGCCTTTTCGATCGGTACGCTGATTACGCAATATCCCGATATCCATTTCGGCGTGACGCTGATCCCCGGTGTCGACGGCAAGCCCTCTTCCTTTGCAGGGGGCGACAATTTCGTCATCTCCAAGGGTACGAAGAAGCTCGATGCCGTGAAAAAGTTCCTCGAATACACCTACTCGCTCGACGGGCAGAAGATCATGGCGAAGTACGGGAGCCTGCCGACGCGCGGCGATATCGCCGAGCAGGTGCTTCAGGGTCTCGATCCGCGCATGCAGGTTGGACTGAAGGCGATCTCCATCGCCAAGACACCCTACACGCTGCAGTTCAACGATCTGATCAACAGTGCCAACGGCCCATGGGCGGGCTTTACCAACGCCGCCATGTTCGGAAGCGATGTCGATGGCGCCTTCTCCAATGCCCAGTCGGAAATGCAGTCGATCATCGACAACGCACAACAATAACCGATCCATCAACGCCGGGGAGCGCCGAGAGCTTCCCGGTTCCTCCATCACAACATCGGGAGCATTCCATGGCCGGGCCTGGAGCTATCGCAGCCGCACGTCCGCGAAAAAGGCGAAAGCGTGCCGACTGGCACGGGTTTCTTTATATCGCGCCGGCCATGGCGCTCGTCTTTATTTTCTTCGTCCTACCGGTCGGCTTCACCGTCTGGATGAGTTTTCATAACTGGCCGCTGCTTGGCAATCCGCGCTGGATCGGCCTTGGCAACTATACACGCATGCTCTCGGACGTCCGATTCCTGACGGCCTTGCGCTTTACCGCCTATTACACCGTCGTCGTGACTATCGCGATCTTTGCGGTTGCCTTTCCCCTCGCCTTCTTCGTCGAGAAGCACAGACCGTTCGTCGGCGTCTACCGCACGATCATCTTCCTTCCGGTCGTCGTCGGGCTTGCGACAGCGTCGTTGCTCTGGGTATGGCTTGCCAATGTCGACAGCGGCTTCTTTGCGCCGGTCGCACTGACGCTTGGTCTCGTCGACAAGAGACCGAACCTGCTTGCCGATTTCGACATGGCATTTGCAACCATCATCGTGATGGTCGTCTGGAAGATCGCCGGCTTCACCATGATCATTCTTTTGACCGGCCTGCAGGCAATCCCGTCCGAACTGACCGAGGCTGCCCGGATCGATGGCGCGAAACGTTGGCAACGTTTCCGGCATCTGACGCTGCCTTTGATGCGCCGCACGATCGCGCTTGCGCTGATCATTTCCATCACCGGTTCGGTGCTTGCCTTCGATCAGTTCTACATCATGACATCAGGTGGCCCGCAGAACCGGATGATCTCGGTGGTCTATTACATCTTCAACCAGTCCTTTGTGTCCTTCAATCTCGGCTATGGCGCAGCGCTTTCCATCGCGCTCCTCGTCATCCTGGTGTTGATCAGTATCGTCCAGCTCTGGCTGCTGCGCGTCGGGGAGGATAAGCCGTGACCATCGCAAACGAGCGTCGTGCGAGGCGCAAGCTCTTCGGCAGCATCGGCTATCATGGCATCGGCGTCGTCATCGTCATTTTCTTCTTCGCGCCGTTCGCGATCGCGTTGCTGTCCTCATTTAGGCATGGATCGGAGGCAAGCCTCCCGCCCCTGCCGCCATGGCCAACGACCGGCTTCAGCTTCGACGCCTATCGCTCACTTGACGGCTTTGGTGCCGGCGTCGTGCAGCATACGCTGAACTCGCTTTTCGTATCGGTCGTGACCGTGCTTTTGACCGTCATCGTCAGCCTGCTCGCCGGTTACGGTTTCTCGCGCTATCGCTTCCGCTTCAAGAGTGCGCTCTTCATCTTGATCATCGCAACGCTGATGATCCCCTTCCAGTCGATCCTGACGCCACTCTTCATCATCCTGGCAAGGCTCGGCCTCAACAATTCGCTGATCGGGCTGACACTCGTCTATGTGACGCTGCAGCTTCCCTTCTCAGTCTTCATGATGCGCAACGCCTTCGACGCCGTGCCGAAGGAAATCGAAGAGGCAGCGCGCATCGACGGCGCACGCGATCTGAAACTTCTGTTCCGCGTTCTCTTTCCCTTAGTGCTGCCGGGTGTCGCGACCGTTGCGATCTTCGCTTTCCTCAATGCCTGGAATGAGTTCCTGGCCGCACTAGTGCTCCTGTCGAGCAACGAGAAATTCACCCTACCGGTGCTGATGATCGCCGTCAGGACCGGCCGTCTCGGCGCCGTCAACTGGGGCGCGGTCCAGGCCGGCGTCGCCGTCATGACCATCCCCTGCGTCATCGTCTTTCTGCTTCTGCAACGCTACTACATGCGCGGGCTCATGGCCGGCGCGGTGAAATAACCCTTTCAACAAGGATGAAACCATGTCTGACAGAGAAAATCGCCAGTTTCGCCCCCTCCCCGTCCCGAATATCGAGCTTGCCGGCCTTTTCGGCGCCCGCCAGGATGCCATCTGCAACTCTACCGCTGCAACGCTGCTCGATCGCTGCGTCGAAGCCGGCATGATCAAGGCTATCGATGTCGATCAGCCAAGTCCTGGCATCGTTATTCCCTTGCAGGCATGGTCGGGCTCGACGCAGATGTTCTGGGACAGCGATCTCGCCAAGTCGATCGAGACCATCGCTTACTCGCTCTACAGGCGCCCCAACCCCGAGCTTGAAGCGCGCGCCGACGCCATCATCGATATGTACGAAAAGCTGCAGCAGGAGGATGGCTATCTGAACGCCTGGTTCCAGCGTGTTCAGCCTGGCCGTCGCTGGACAAACCTGCGCGATCATCACGAGCTTTACTGCGCCGGGCATCTGATCGAGGCGGCGGTCGCCTATTATCAGGCAACAGGCAAGCGCAAGCTGGTCGACATCATGAGCCGCTTTGCAGATTGCATGATCACCGTCTTCGGACATGGCGAGGGCCAGCTTCGCGGCTATTGCGGCCATGAGGAAGTGGAACTCGCCCTCGTCAAGCTCGGACGAGTCACGAGCGAGAAGAAGTATCTCGACCTTGCCAAATACTTCATCGACGAGCGCGGCCAGCAACCGCATTTCTTCACCGACGAAGCGCTTCGCGACGGCCGCGACCCTAAGAATTTCGTGCAGAAGACCTATGAGTACAGCCAGTCGCACCTGCCGGTGCGCGACCAGGCGAAAGTCGTAGGCCATGCCGTACGTGCCATGTACCTTTATGCCGGCATGGCCGACATCGCCACGGAATATAACGACGATACGCTGACCGTGGCACTCGAGACGCTTTGGGACGATCTGACGACCAAGCAGATGTATGTGACCGGCGGCATCGGGCCTGCGGCCTCCAACGAGGGCTTCACCGACTACTACGATCTGCCGAACGAAAGTGCCTATGCCGAGACCTGCGCTTCCGTTGGACTGGTCTTCTGGGCGAACCGTATGCTGGGTCGCGGGCCGAACCGGCGTTATGGCGATATCATGGAAGTCGCGCTCTACAATGGTGCAATGGCGGGGCTGTCGCAGGACGGTAAGACCTTCTTCTATGAAAACCCGCTGGAAAGCACCGGCAAGCATCACCGCTGGACCTGGCATCATTGCCCCTGCTGCCCGCCGAATATCGCGCGCCTGCTTGCCTCCGTCGGCTCCTATATGTATGCGGCAGCCGACAACGAGATCGCCGTCCATCTCTACGGTGAGAGCAAGGCCCGCGTACCGCTCGCCGGCGGCACGACCGTGCACCTTTCCCAGACGACGCGCTACCCTTGGGACGGCGCAATCCGCTTCGACGTCAGCACCGATCGAGCGGCAAGATTTGCGCTGTCGCTGCGCATTCCCGAATGGGCCGAAGGCGCCACGCTCGCAATCAATGACGCGTCGATCGATCTGGCAACGGTGACGATCGATGGCTATGCGCGCATCGATCGTGAATGGCAGGCGGGCGATCGTGTCGACCTCGCGCTTCCGCTTATCCCGCGCACGCTGTTTGCCAACCCGAAAGTCCGCCAGGATGCCGGTCGCGCTGCCCTGATGCGTGGGCCGCTCGTCTATTGCGTCGAGACCACGGACAATGGTCGCGATCTCAACGGCATTTTGCTTTCCAGCGATCCGGCCACTGCGAAAACCACGGAGATTGCCGCGCTGGAAGGAGCGGTCGCACTCGATGTTGCCGTGACGCGGGAGACAGCTGACTGGGGCGCAGATCTCTATCGGACAGCACCGCCGAAAACCACTTCTTCGACCGCGCGTTTCGTTCCCTACCATCTTTGGGACAATCGTGAGCCCGGCGAAATGCTGGTCTGGGTCCGCGCCGACCACATGCAGCGCGGAGCCTGAGATGACAAAGAACAGTATGCGCCTGACCGGCGTCCGCAAGAGCTTCGGCGGGCTGGAGGTCATTCACGGCATCGACCTCGACATACCGGAAGGCGCATTCGTCGTCTTCGTCGGCCCCTCCGGCTGTGGCAAGTCCACCTTGCTGCGCATGATTGCCGGACTGGAAGAAGTCACTGACGGCGAGATTGCGATTAAGGGTCGAGATGTCACCGATCTCGATCCTTCCGAGCGTGGTATCGCCATGGTCTTCCAATCCTATGCGCTCTATCCGCATATGAGCGTGCGCGACAATCTCGGTTTCGGGCTGAAGATGGCACGCGTTGGAGCTTCGGACATCGAAGCGAGAGTCAGGGCCGCCTCCGCGATCCTCAAGATCGACCATCTGCTGGATCGCCGGCCGGGTCAGCTTTCCGGCGGCCAGCGCCAGCGTGTCGCAATCGGCCGGGCAATCGTGCGCAAGCCGGACGTCTTCCTGTTCGACGAACCACTTTCCAATCTCGATGCTGAGCTTCGTGTCTCCATGCGTATCGAGATCGCCCGACTGCATCGCGACCTCGGCAACACGATGATCTACGTCACACATGACCAGACGGAAGCGATGACGCTTGCCGACAAGATCGTCGTGCTCAAGGACGGCAGGATAGAACAGGCAGGCAGTCCGCGCGAGGTCTATGAAGATCCCGCCAATAGTTTCGTGGCGGGTTTCATCGGTTCACCACGGATGAACATGGTCCAAGCGGAATGGGTCGGTAGCGGTCTTGCAAACACGGCTGGCGGCTGCATCCAGACTGACATACGACAGGCAAGCCTGTCCCCCGGCGAACAACTGATGCTCGGCATGCGGCCGGAGCATCTGACAGTCGTCTCGGATCGGGATGACACCATTCGGGTCACAGTTGATTTCGACGAATATCTCGGCGGAACACGCTACCTTTACTGCCAGAGCGAAGATGGCCAAAGCCTGGTTGCCGAGTACCGCGACGGACCGGAGATCCAGCGCGGCGACATCATCCATCTCTACTGTCATCCTTCGCGCCGCCGCTATTTCGACGCCCAGGGAAACCGCCTGCGCTGATCGCTCAGTGGCCGGGTAACATCAGCCGGTCAGCGCCTGGCCAGAGCGACCACGTAACGACGAGTTCTGCTGCTGCCTAGCGGTCATCCCCATCAGATATGCAACTGTAAGCGTCACCGCCTCCAGCGCCAATCCTTGACCTCCGGCATATCCTCGCCATGCTGCCTGACATAGGCGTGATGTTCTACGAGCTTCGCCTCCAGGGCCTCCACGAAATCCGGCACTTTCTCCGCAAGACCTGGGACACGGCTGATTGCTTCGAGCGCGAGATGATAGCGATCGAGCTCGTTCAGAACCGTCATGTCGAATGGGGTAGTCGTCGTACCCTCCTCGATAAAGCCGCGAACGTGGATGTTTTGGTGGTTGGTGCGTCTATAGGTCAAGCGGTGAACGAGGTAGGGATAGCCGTGATAGGCGAAGATAACCGGCTTGTCCGTCGTGAAAATGCGATTGAATTCATGATGGTCGAGCCCATGCGGGTGCTGCTCAGGATCCTGCAAGGCAAGAAGATCGACGACATTGACCGTACGGATCTTCAGATCGGGGATCGCTTCATGCAACAGCATGACGGCAGCCAGCGTCTCCATGGTCGGAACGTCGCCGGCACAAGCCATGACGATATCGGGCGCGATCGTATTGTCCTCGTAGCTTGCCCAGTCCCAAATGCCAGCACCCGCTTTGCAATGGGCAATAGCTTCATCCATCGTGAGCCATTGCGATTCCGGTTGCTTGCCCGCCACGATGACGTTGATCCGGTCGTAGGTTTGAAGGCAATGGTCTCCGACCCAGAGCAGCGTATTGGCGTCCGGCGGGAGATAGATGCGGACAATATCGGCCCGCTTGTTGGCGACAAGATCGACGAAGCCAGGGTCCTGATGGGAAAAGCCGTTATGGTCCTGCCGCCAGACGTGCGAGGTCAGCAGATAGTTCAGCGATGAGATCGGCTTGCGCCATTCGAGTTCACGGCTGACTTTCAGCCACTTGGCATGCTGGTTGAACATGGAATCGACGATGTGGATGAAGGCCTCATAACATGAGAACAAGCCATGCCGTCCGGTCAGCAGATAGCCTTCCAGCCAGCCTTGGCAAAGATGCTCGCTCAAGACCTCCATCACCCGGCCATCGCGTGCCAGGTGAACATCATAGTCCTCGATATGCTCCATCCAGACCCGGTCCGTCACCTCGAAGACGCTGCCGAGACGGTTCGATTCCGTCTCGTCCGGACCGAAGATGCGGAAGTTCTTCTCGTCGGCATTAAGTCTCAACGTGTCCCGGAGATAATGCCCCAGGATCTCCGTCGATTGCACCTGCTTGCTGCCGCGTTCACCGATCTCGATCGCGTAATCCCCGATCGGCGGAACCCGAAGCTCCTTGCGCAGAAGGCCGCCATTGGCATGGGGATTGGCGCCCATGCGCCTTGTGCCGCGGGGCGCAAGCGCCTTCAACTCCACCTTGAGCTTGCCCTGCTGGTCGAAGAGGTCTTCCGGATCGTAGCTGCGCATCCAGTCTTCGAGGATCTTTCTGTGCCCCTCATCCTCACGGCAATTGGACACGGGTACCTGATGGGCTCGCCAGAAACCCTCTACTTTCTTGCCATCCACTTCTTTCGGGCCAGTCCAGCCCTTGGGGCTGCGAAGCACGATCATCGGCCAGCGCGGGCACTCAGCAAGAACGTTGCCTTGCCGCGCGGCGGCCTGGATCGCACGTATGCGGTCGAAAACCTGCTCGAAGGTCGCGGCCATCTGCTGGTGCATCTTTGCCGGCTCGTGGCCCTCAACGAAGAAAGGCTCATAGCCATAGCCTTCGAAAAGACGCTTCACATCCTCGTCGCTTGCGCGCCCGAGAATGGTAGGGTTGGCGATCTTGTAGCCATTGAGGTGCAGGATTGGCAAGACGGCGCCGTCCCGGGCCGGGTTGAGGAACTTATTCGAATGCCAACTCGCTGCCAGCGGCCCTGTTTCTGCTTCACCGTCCCCGACGACACAGGCGACGATCAATTCTGGATTGTCGAAAGCCGCGCCAAAGGCGTGCACCAGCGCATAACCAAGTTCGCCCCCCTCATGGATGGAGCCGGGCGTCTCGGGTGCGGCATGGCTCGGAATGCCGCCGGGAAAGGAGAACTGCTTGAACAGGCGCTGCATCCCGTCGGTGGTTTCTGAAATCTCCGGATAGATCTCGCTGTAGATCCCCTCGAGATAGGTATTGGCCACCATGCCTGGACCACCATGACCAGGTCCGCACATGTAAATGATGTCGAGGTCGCGTGCCTTGATGACACGATTGAGGTGAGCATAGATGAAGTTCAGGCCCGGTGTCGTGCCCCAATGGCCAAGCAGCCGCGGCTTGATATGTTCGGGCTTCAGCGGTTCGCGCAAAAGCGGATTGTTCATCAGATAGATCTGCCCGACAGACAGATAGTTTGCCGCCCGCCAATAGCGGTCGATCAGTGACAATTCCTCGGGCGAAAGCGGTGCGGCGATTGCGGTCATGTTCGTCTCCTCGTTTTCGTCACGCGATGAGCGCTATCGTCTCATCGGCGATCACTTGTTCCTCGTCGGTGGGAATTACGAATAGCTTGACGGCGCTGGAGGTCGCGTTGATCGAAGTCAAATTGCGCCTGTTGGCATCCTCATCGATTTCGACGGACAACCATCGCAACCTTTGCGCCACCCGAGACCTGATCTCCGGCTGATTTTCGCCAATGCCCGCGGTAAACACCACGGAATCGAGGCCACCGATCGTCGAGCACATCCGCCCGATCTCCCCGGCAATGCGCAGACAGAACAGATCGATGGCCGCGGCAGCTTCCGGACGCTTGTCCTGCAACAAGATGCGCGTATCGCCGCTGATGCCGGAGACGCCCAGCAGCCCGCATTCATGATAGAGGAAATCCTCGATTTTTTCGGGATCACGCAAGCCGCTTCGCATCACATAAAGCAGGGCACCAGGATCGAGCCATCCCGGGCGCGTTGCCATCGGAATACCGTCAAGCGCCGAAAACCCCATGCTTGTGTCGCAACTGATCCCGTTTTCCATGGCGCAGAGGCTGGCGCCGCTGCCGAGATGACACGCAATGACTTTGCCTCGTGCCCCCGCCGGATTGATCTCGTTGAGCTTCGAGGCGATGTATTTGTAGGACAGACCGTGAAAACCGTACCGGCGCACGCCGCCATCGTGCAACGCCCTCGGGATCGCAAGCCGCCTGACAATATCTGCTTGAGAAGAATGAAAGGCAGTATCGAACGATGCGGTTTGCCGAATATCGGGGCGAAGTTTTCGAAGTGAGCGAATGACGCGCAGCGCCTGCGGCTGGTGCAAGGGCGCGAGCGGGACAAGGTCCTCCACGCGTTCGATATTGGCATCGTCAAGCAATACCGGCCCTTGAAACTGCAGACCGCCATGAACAATACGGTGGGATGCCGCAAGCAGTGTGCCAGGGAGATGGCCAAGGATGTGATCGAGGGTCTCGCTGACGACGGAGACGAAATTCTCCGCGTTATCTCCTGTAAGCGTCTTTTCGTAACGGTCACCTCCGATCGAGTAAACGAGTGTCAGAGGCGCTTTATCGAAGTCGATCTTTCCGCGACCTATATTCCTGGCGTGGCGGCCCGTCTGTTCGAAGACCCCGATCTTCAGGGTCGAGGAGCCGGCATTGAATGTCAGTAGGATGTCGTCGGTCATGAAAAGCCTCGGATCAGAGGGTACTGCCACCCCAAGTTAGGGCATTTGTGCATGGAAGCAATCAAGCAAGCAGCCCCGTGCGACGCTATATCGCAACTGATAGTTGTCAGTCTTGTGACAGAGCTGACGGGCTGTGCCTTGGTGGTACAGGCGAAAAATCATTCGCACTTCTACAGTCTTGCAGCCCTGGGCAGATACGACGGGCTGCCGCAACAGCATCACCGTACGATTATCTCAGGAACTTCCTGAACCTTCCTAGAGCCAAGAAAAACAAAATCCCGCCGATAGCAAGCAAGGATAAAAGCTGCGGCCAGACGACATCTATACCAGCGCCTCGAAAGAGCACGGCTTGCGCCAGAATGACAAAATGAGTGTTCGGCGCAAGAAGCATGATGTTCTGAATGATATCGGGCATGCTTTCGCGCGGTGTCATGGCACCGGACAGGACCTGCAGCGGCAAGAGCACCAGAATCAGGAGCAAGCCGAATTGCGGCATCGAGCCCGCGACGGTAGCCAGAAATATTCCCATTGCCGTCGTTGCAAAAAGCTGGAGCGCTGTTCCAAGCAGAAACAGCGCCATCGAGCCTTCTATAGGTACACCAAGCAGACCCTTGACCACGACGAAGACAGAGAAAGCGGTGGCAACCAGGACCACGAGCCCCATCGACCAGATCTTGCTCAGCATGATCTCCAGCGGGGTTACGGGCATGACGAGCAAATGCTCGATCGTGCCGTGCTCCTTTTCGCGAATGAGGGCGGCACCGGTCAAGACGATCGAAAGCATCGTGATCGAGGTTATGATGTTGTTGATTGAGCCGAACCAGGATTTGTTGAGCTGCGCGTTGAATCTGGCCCGCAAGGTCAGCTCCACTGGCACGTTACTGGTAGCGCGATAGCGCTTCATGAACTCATCGACCTCGCTTGTGACGATGGTCTGGATATAGCCGCTCCCGGAGAAGGCCTGGCTCATGCGAGTGGCGTCGACATTAAGCTGAATAGCCGGCTGTTGCCCCGCCATGACCTTGCGTTGGAAGTCTGGGGGGATGTTGAGCGCAAAGGTGTCAAGGCCCGCATCCATTCGCTGATCCATCTCTGCGATGGAAATCTGCTTTGGCGGCACGAAATACGGCGGGTAGAACGCCGTGCTGATACGGCCAGACAGCGGCGACTGATCCTCGTCGACGATCGCGACAGCCGCGTTGTTCAACGTTTCCGGCAAGGCGCTGGAGCCGGTATAGATCTGCAGCGAGAATGCATAGACGACGAGCAGGAGGAGCATCGGATCGCGGGCCAGGCCACGCAACTCCTTGATCCCTAGCTGCAGGATATTGGACAGTGCCATGTCATCCCTCCTGCTTCTTGATAAGCAGCGTGCCCAGGATCGAAAGGATCGGGATCGCAATCAATAGCGGAATAAAGGAGCCGTAGAGGCCTGCAAAGTCGAGCGCCTTGGAGAAGGTGCCGCGAGAAATCGTCATGAAATAGGTTGCCGGATAGAGCTTGCCAATCAATGCACCTGCGCCCTGCAATGACGAAACCGGGTCGATCATGCCGGAATATTGCGTCGCAGGTATCAGGGTCAGTAGCGCAGTGCCAAAAATGGCCGCGATCTGGCTTTTCATGAAGGACGAGATGACGATGCCGATCGAAGTCGCGATGACGACATAGAGCAGCGCGCCCGTCAGATAGGTCAGATAGCTGCCGGTAAAGGGAACACGGAAAACCAGCGTGGCAAAGGCTGTCAGCAGAACAAAATTCAATACGCCCAGCGCGATGTAGGGCAATTGCTTGCCGATCAGGAATTCCAGCTTGCTGACGGGCGTGACGTATAGATTGATGATCGAGCCAAGTTCCTTCTCGCGCACGACACTCAAGGCTGCAAGCATTGCCGGGATGAGCATCAGCAGCAGCGGGATGACTGCAGGGACCATTGCCACCAGGCTTTTAACGTCCGGATTATAGCGAAAGCGCGTTTCGATCGTGAACGCGCCTTGCGTGGCTGCTGATCCATAGAGCTCCTTTGCCTTGCGTGCCAGCCATTTGGCGTGCATGCCCTGAACATACCCTCTGACCGTTTCGGCCCGTTGCGGCATGGCCCCATCGATCCATGCGCCGATCTCGACATTGTCGCCGCGCAACACGTTTCGTCCGAAGCTTGGCGGTATCTCGATAGCAAGACTGAGTTCGCCGTCGCGCATGCGGCGATCCATGTCGGCATAGTCCTTGATCGGTGCCTTTTCGATGAAATATCGCGAACCGGCAATATCGAGCACGTAGTCGCGGCTAATCGTCGAATCGTCGCGGTCGAGCACGGCAAAGGTCAGATCTTCGACATCGAGGTTGATGCCATAACCGATGACGAACATCAGAATAACGCTCCCGAGAACGGCAAGTGTACCGCGAATGGGATCGCGCTGCAGCTCCAGCGCTTCGCGGCGCGTATAGCTGAACATCCGTCGAAAATCGAAGAGCCGCCGGCGGGCCGGCATTGCGGATGGCCGGTGAGCGTTTGCCATCACGACAGGCTTGGCTTCCTCGCCTCGAACGATACCCGAGGCTTCCTCAAGATAAGCAATGAAGGCATCTTCTAGCGTCGCCGCGTCGCGGCTGCGGGCGATGGCCGCCGGTGTGTCGCTAATCAGCACCTTGCCCGCGTGCATCAGCGAAATTCGATCGCAGCGCTCGGCCTCGTTCATGAAATGAGTCGAGATGAAGATCGTCACATCGTCCTTGCGCGAGAGGTCCACGAGGATCTGCCAGAAAGCATCGCGCGCAACCGGGTCGACACCCGAGGTCGGCTCGTCAAGAATGAGAATATCCGGCGCGTGAATCATTGCAACCGCAAGCGACAGCCGCTGGCGGATGCCGAGCGGCAATGCGTCCGGCAGCGCGTCCATCACATTACCCAGCCCGAAGCGATCCGTCATTTCGGCGATGCGTGCAGGGATCCGCTCTTCGGGCAATCTGAAAAGACGGGCATGAAGATCGAGGTTCTGCCGGACCGTCAGTTCGCCATAAAGTGAGAAGGCCTGGCTCATATAGCCGACCCGGCGTCTGACCGCCATGTCGCTGGCGTCGACCTTGCGGCCGAAAAGCTTAGCTTCGCCTTCGCTCGCGGCAAGCAGGCCCGTCAGCATCTTCATCGTCGTGGTTTTGCCGCAACCATTCGAGCCGAGAAAGCCGAATATCTCGCCTTTGGGGATCTGAAAGCTGACATTGTCGACGGCGGTGAAATCGCCGAAACGCATGCTGAGATGGCTGGCCTCGATGGCGTAAACACCGTCAGCGGCCTTCGGACGTGGCGGAATAATGATGTCGTGGTGGTCACGCCGATCGGCCTCCGGAAGCAGAGCGATGAATGCAGCATCAAGATCGCTGGTCTGCGTGCGTTCAAGAAGTTGCTGGGGAGTACCGGTATCAAGGACTTTGCCGGCATTCATCGCGATCAGCCAGTCGAACTCGGCCGCCTCCTCCATGTAGGCGGTCGCGACGATGACGCTCATACCGGGCCGGCTTGCCCGAATACTGCCGATCAGCTCCCAGAATTGCCGGCGCGATAGCGGGTCGACGCCAGTGGTCGGCTCGTCGAGAATAAGCAGGTCAGGATCGTGAATGAGAGCGCAACACAATCCGAGTTTCTGCTTCATGCCACCCGACAGTTTCGCTGCCGGACGCTGCGCAAACGGTCCGAGACCGGTGCTGTCGAGCAACTCGGCGATCCTGGCTTTCCGCTCTTCCTTGTCCTGCCCGAAGAGGCGCCCGAAGAAATCGACATTCTCGAAGACGGAGAGGGTTGGATAGAGGTTCTTGCCAAGCCCCTGCGGCATGTAGGCAATCCGTGGGCAAGTTCGGTCGCGATGTCGGGCATCGCTCATGTCTCCGCCGAATACTTCTACGCGTCCCGTCTGCACGGCGCGGGCACCGGAAATCAGTGACAATAGGCTGGATTTCCCGACACCATCGGGGCCGATCAAGCCAGTCATCCGTCCCGAAGGAATATCAAGCGCGATGTTGTCCAGCCCGATCGCATTTTTGTAGACGAGCCTGACATCGGTCAGCCTGGCTACAGCGACATCGCCTTTGTCGTCGTTCAATGTCCGTTCGACAGTTTCGACCATGTCGTCAACCGCTACTTGACGAGCTTGCGTTCGAGCTTGTCAGGCCATTGCGCCTGCGGATCGAGGCGGACATAGGCCATGCCCGGCAGCCCCGTTTTGACATATTGGATGTATTTCTTCAGAAGCTCCTGAGGGATCTGGGCGCGAACGCGGAAGGTGAGTTTTTGCCTTTCCTCCTCGGTCTCGACGGTTTTCGGCGTGAATTGCGCAACGTCTGCAACGAACGAGACCTTGGCGGGGATCGTATATTGCGGCGCCGCATCGAGCACCAGACGAACGTCCGATCCGATCGAGGTCCGGCCCGCCTGTTCCGTCGGCAGGAAAAAAGTCATGTAGACATCGCCGAGGTCGACGAGATTCAGCACTCGGCCGCCGGCTGCAAGCACTTCACCCGGCTGGGCAATGCGATATTGTATCCGGCCATCCCTCGGAGCCTTGAGCGTGCTGTCGGATATATCCGTTTCTATGCTCTCGATCTCGGCCTTGGCGGCATCGACCGCCGCTTCTGCATCCACCACTTGCGCCTTGGCAGCGTTGATGGCGGCATCTGACGCCGCAAGAGCTGCCTGTGCCGAGGCAAGCGTTGCCTTGGCTGACTGCTCGTTCGCCTCACTGTCGTCGACAATTTGCTGCGAGACCGTGTTGCTGCTCAGTAGCTGTCTGTTGCGCGCATTGGTCTTACTTGCGGAATCGAGCTGGGCCTTGCGCTGTTCGATGACAGCCATCGCCGAGGTCTTCTCCGCCAGTCGCTGGGCAACAAGGCTATCCGCCGTATCGATCGAGATCTGCGCGCGACGAAGCTGCGCTTCTGCCTGGCGCTTTCGGGCACTGAGTTGAGCCGTATCCATTTGAGCAAGCGTCTGGCCGGCGGTGACGAAATCGCCCTCGCGGACCAGCAAATCCTGCAATCGTCCGGCAGTCTTGGTGGAAATGTCAATTTCGACGGCCTCGATGCGACCATTGCTTGCAGCAAAGCCGGCGGGAAGGCTGGGGGCATGGATCTTCGTCCATGCGTAGTAGCCAGCCGCGGCAATGATAATGATTGCGCCCGCAAGCCAGGTCTTTCGTGAAACAGCCATTGCACTCTCCATAACCATCGGCCCGCACGCTCTTGGGCCAAGCACTCAAAACACTTTAAGCTCTCAACTGCCCACCGGATGCCAGACCATCCGGTCGGTATTTCGAAACGGCTTCATCTCAAGCGACTCCATGGTCGGGCTACGGCTTCATCGAGCTCATCTTGAACGCAAAAATGCAATCGATGAGCGTGACCATACCAGGCAGATCGACAACGAATACGGGAGGCGCGTTCGTTAAGAGCGAGCCATACGCAACCTTACTGGTTACATCGGTGATCGCAGTTTCCTCAAGCTTCGTCGCCGTGAAGCCGGCGGCGATGATGTCAATGATGCCAGCAACCGCGAGGGCAATGGCATCAATTCTGCGCGCCGATAAAGCGCCGCTATCATGGGGGAGCCTCATCTGTTCGAACCGCGCCGGAGCGGCTTATCAGAATGCGACGGTAGCAAGGAGAGTTGTAGTTTTCAATGCTTCAAACAATTCAAGCGAGTTTCGTATTTCGGATTCGATGTGGTCAGTTGTAGCCCTCTGGCAAAGAGCAATGAAAAGCGGGAAGTCGCAAGAGTGGTCACCAGCGGCGAAGGGTCGCGGCTTATGCGATCGGCAACACGGGATGGGAAAGAGGAAGTGACTGGGTCGCGCCAATCGACCAGAAGCTGCAGCTTTTGCCAAGTCGCCAATGCATTTGAGTGCCGATGGAAATCGCCACCCTGACCGGACGCCAGATATTCCTTTTCAAGGTTTTCGACGCCGCTGGTTTGCGTAAACCGGCCAAATTTGCGGCGTCACCACCGAATCACTTCATGAGAGACGACGTGACGGGGTCGGCACGCATGCTTCGGCATGTCTTAGTCTGACGACGATCAGTATGAGAACATAACGTGAAAGTATAGTCTCGAAGACGGAGCAATGCGCTGCGGCAGGTGATCTGCGCTTCGGTCTGGGCGGCCGAAGTTCACTCCCACCGGCGTCGTAGGTTCACCGCAAGGCCATGCTCTGCGATAAGCGTGCGGTTACAGAATACCATTCTCGCAATCCAATTGCGGGTGCCGGCGCATAAGCCTCCGATGCCTTGCCCCCAAATTGACGGCAGCCTCAATCACGAGTGGCGGCACATTCGCGTAAAGATCGAATGTGCTCAGCCTTAGAAGGCGTCGCCGGTTTCCTGCCAGCTGCGAAGCAAGGCATGTAACTCTTCGCGATCCTTCCGGTCGAGCTGCGGCAGCCCTGGAACTCGAACCGGGCCGACATCCAGACCAGAATAGCGGACCGCTTCCTTGACGACCGTGACATTAGCGCCGTTACGGAACTTGGTGCGCATGCGCTCGAAAGGTTCAAGCTTGGCCACGATGGCACGCGCAGCAGCAAAATCGCCTCTGGCCAAGGCAGCATGAACGGCAAGTGACAGCTTTGGCGCCACATTGACCAGTCCGGAGGTGAAACCACGCGCGCCTGCTGCAGCGAAAGTCGGCGCCCAGCTTTCGGCCAAGCCACAAACGAACAGCGCACCATTTGGATCGGAGGCGGCAATCGACCGTGTCAGCAGCATCAGATCGGTTGTCGCAAACTTGATGCCGACGATATTTCCGTGTCCAGCCAGCCGAACCATATCGTCGACGCTGAACCCCTCGGCACGGACGTAAGCAACAAGCGGCAGAGGCGAAGCCTCCGCCAAATCCCGGAAGTAATCGATCTGTGCCGCCGGTGCGGCAAACGGATCCACCGGTTGATGCGACATGACGGCCGAAGCGCCGATCAACGTGGCGTCCTTCGCCATTCGGATGGCTTCGCGCAGCGAGCGGCCAATCGCCGCCGTAACCGGCGCCTTGCCATCCACACCGGCGACGGCAGCTTCGTGGACACGGCGGATTTCGTCCGGCGTCAACGCATAGAATTCACCGGTATTGCCGGCTGCAACGATGTTATGGATACCGGCAGCCGCGACGCGCTGGTAAACCCGAGCCGTTACCCGTGCTTCCACCTCGCCGCTTGCATCATAGGCCGTGACGGGAACGCCGGATACGCCAGTCAACGCGTGCCGCATGATTTCTACGCTCATCTTCCTACCCTTACCCTTCTTGCCCGCTGAGACGGACACGAACACGCTTCAAGACGTGCCTCACCTCTTCCCGCGTGTCCTCAAACTCCCTAAACGCCCTGGAACATGCGGGCGCGCGCATTCAATATGTGCCGCTTCATGGCATCGTGCGCTTCAGTCTCCTGGCGCTCAAAGATCGCCTCCACGATCACGGAATGTTCGTCCTGGACGCTGCGGATCTGTTCGGGCGTCCGCTTGAGGCTGAGACTTCGCGTGACGGAGTGACCAATGGCGAAATGCGGCCTGAATAACTCGCGGGCGGAGACATGAAATTGATTGCCGGTCGCGATCGCAATCGCATCATGCAGTTCCTGATCTTCCTCGGCGCCAAGCCGGCCCTCGCGCAGACATTGTTCAATCTTTTGCAGCGCAGCCGAAATCCGCTCCTTGTCGGCGGGCTGCCAGTTGCGGGCAGCAAGCTCCGCCGCTTCAGCTTCAAGCCCCGCGCGAAATTCGAAGAATCGCTGGACGTCGGCGAGCGATCCGACCGGCACCATTTTGAGGACTGACGAATCCGGCCTCTGGCGAACATAAGAGCCAGACCCCTTGCGGGAAACGATCAAACCGTCGGCACGCAGCCGTTCCAGTGCATCGCGAACCACAGGCCGTGACGCGCCGAACATTTCTGCGAGCCTGGCTTCCGCCGGCAGGCGTTCGTTGACCGGGAATTTCCCCTCCGCAATCATGGCGACGATCCGCTCATAGATGATGTCGCCGAAGCGCGTCGCGCCCGTAATCGGTTCGTTGGCGACAGAGAGTTTCATCATCATCCTTCTTGAATGCCAACCAGCGACAGCCATAGCGCATTTCCTGCGCGACAGGGCTACTAAATCTGTAAAAATCTGTCAACTCTTGTAATTATCTGAGAACAGAATATGGTCTCGACGCTGCGCCAGAAGGGTGCATCGCGGCAGGTCGGGAGCTTGTCGCATCGGTTGAGGCAAAGCCCGGCCGAGGTTAAAATGGGAGGGATTCGATGCGCGATGAAATATTGTCCCGCGGCGTCAGCAGACGTGCCGTTCTCAGCGGCATGGCAGGAATGGCAGCGCTGTCTCTAGCCGGCCGCGTCAGCGCAGCCAATGCGGGCGGCGAAGCACCCGCGCTGGCTCAGCTCGTCAAGGACGGCAAACTGCCGCCGCTGGCAGACCGGCTGCCGAAAATGCCGATGGTCCTCACCCCTTACGAGAAGGTCGGGACCTATGGCGGCACCCTACGACGGGGCCTGCGGGGCTCCTCCGACCATAACGGCATTCTGCGCATGGTGGGCAATCAGAGCCTGGTGCGCTGGAACCTCGAATTCACTCAGGTCCTGCCGAACCTTGCTGAGCGTTGGAATGTCAATGCCGACGCCACGCAATTCACCTTCTACCTCATTCAGGGCGCGCGTTGGTCTGATGGGCATCCGTTCACGGCCGACGACGTGGTCTTTGCCATCGAGGACTGCGTCAAGAACACCGATCTCTATAGCGCAACACCGGCGCAATTGACCGTCGCTGGCAAGCCTGTCGATGTAGCGAAAATCGACGACTATACGGTGAAATTCAGCTTTGCCGCACCGAACGCGCTTTATCTGGAAAATCTCGCAACCCCGCTCGGTCAGCATCCGACGCTGTTTCCAAAGCATTACTGCAGCCAGTTTCTGCCAAAATACAATCCGAACGTCGCCGAAGATGCCAAGAAGGCTGGCGTCAGCAACTGGCCCGAACTCTTCCGCGCCCGCTGCGGCGATATCGAAATTCCTTCACGCTGGGGCAATCCGGACAAGCCAACGCTCGACCCCTGGGTCATCAAAGAGCCCTATAGCGGCGGCGCCACCCGTGTCGTCATGACCCGTAACCCCTATTTCTGGCAGGTCGATACAGCCGGCAATCAGCTCCCCTATGTCGACGAGATCAACTTCGGCATCTCGCAGGATGTGGAGTCGCTGATGCTGAATGTGATCTCGGGCAAGGTCGATATTCAGGAGCGCCACATCAGCGTGCTCGCGAACAAGCCGACGCTCTCGCAGAACATGAAGAAGGGCGACTATCGCCTTCTCACTCTTATTCCTTCCAGCTCGCAGCAATGCCAGATCTACTTCAACATCACCCATAAAGATCCGGCCATGCGCAAGATGTTTGCCGACAAGTCCGTCCGGCAGGCGCTGTCGCTCGGCGTCAATCGGCAGGAAATCATCGACATCGTCTACTTTGGCCAAAGCCAGCCGTATCAAGCCGGACCGCGGCCGGAGCATCCCTGGTACAACGAAAAATACGCACGTCAATTCACCAACTACGATCCGGACAAGGCCGGCGCGATGCTCGATCAGGCCGGCTACGGTAAGAAGGATGCCAACGGTTTCCGCCTGCGGCCGGACGGCCAGAAAATGTTCTTCACGATCGACGTCATTCCGACCCTCTATCCCGATCTGGTCGATGCTTTGGAACTGGTCAAGGCACATTGGGCGCAGATCGGTGTCGACATGAAGGTCAACACGATCGAGCGTGCCCTTTATTATACCCGTGGTGACGACAATGCGCACGACGCACAGGTTTGGCCCGGACCAGGTGGCCTCGACCCCATGCTCGATCCGCGCGATTTCTTCGCCTTTCATCCGCAGGGTTCGCGCTACGCAATCCCATGGTCGGTCTGGTACACCTCGAACGGCAAACAGGGCGAGGAGCCGCCGGAAAGCCAGAAGAAGCGCATGAAGCTCTTCGACGAGGCGCGTTCAACGGCCGATCTCGAAAAGCGCGGCGCCGTGATGAAGCAGATCTTCGACATCGCCGCCGAAGAATTTGAAACGGTTGGGCTTTGTCTTGCGGTCGGCGGTTTTGGCATTATCCGCAACAATCTGCACAATGTTCCCGAAAAACAGCCGGACAGCTGGTCCTGGCCGAATCCGGGACCCGCTATGCCGCAGCAGTTCTTCTTCACCAGTTGATCACACCGATCAAGCGCCGTCCTCCATGGGCGGCGCTCTCCTTCATGCGGAGCTGCCCGTGGCAGCGCTTACTGCGAGAAATAGCCATGCTGGTCTTCATCGGTAAACGCCTCTTATGGATGATCCCATCCCTCTTCGCCATCAGCTTCCTCGCCTTCGTGCTGATCCAGCTACCGCCGGGCGATTATGTCACGACCTATATCGCCACGCTCGCCTCGTCGAATGAGGTGGTCGATCAGAATACGGCTGCTCAGCTGCGCGAGCGTTTCGGCCTCGATCAGCCGATGCTCATCCAATATCTGAAGTGGATGTGGGGCATTCTTTCGCGCGGGGATTTCGGCATCTCATTTGAGTGGCAGCAGCCGGTCTCGGGCCTCATCTGGGAACGCATGGCGCTGACGCTTATTCTGGCGCTGGCAGCCCTGATCGCCACCTGGGCCATCGCCTTGCCGATCGGCGTCTATTCCGCCGTGAAGAAATACTCGATCGGCGATTATTTCTTTACCGCCTTCACCTTTCTTGGCCTCGCCATCCCCTCCTTCCTGCTGGCACTGGTGCTGATGTATGTCGCCGCCGTCGAGTTCGGTCAGGATGTCGGCGGTCTCTTCTCCTCCGAGTTCGAGACTGCGCCCTGGAGCATCGCCAAGATGCTGAACCTCCTGTCGCATCTCTGGCTTCCCGTGATTATTCTCGCGGTGTCCTCGACCGCCAGCCTGATCCGCGTCATGCGCGCCAATATGCTCGACGAGCTGCCAAAACCCTATGTGACGACTGCGCGGGCAAAGGGTCTCTCGGAGTTTCGGCTTCTGGTCAAATACCCGCTGCGCATCGCGCTCAATCCCTTCATTTCGACGATCGCCTGGCTGTTGCCCAATCTCATTTCGGGTTCCGTCGTCGTCGCCATCGTTCTCAATCTGCCGACGGCGGCGCCATTGCTGCTTCAGGCCCTGATGGCGCAGGACATGTATCTTGCCGGCGCGTTCGTGCTTCTGATCTGCGCGCTGACGCTGATCGGGTCACTCATCAGTGACATCCTGCTTGCCCTCGTCGATCCCCGCATTCGGTTGGAATAGGAGCAGCCCATGGCCGATATTGCCGTTACAAATCTCCGTCCCGACCGAAACGCCGTGGCATCGCAATGGCAGCTGATCTGGTGGGCATTCCGCCGTCACAAGCTTGCCATGGTCGCCCTCGTCGTTACCGTGCTGATGTATATCGTTGCGATCGTGCCGGGCTTCTTTGCGATCAACGATCCCAATCAGCAAAACGCACGCGCAACCTTCCACCCGCCGCAACGGGTGCATTTCATCGACACGGACAATGGCTTTTCCTTCGGGCTGCACTACTACCCGTTGAAACTGACAAGAGACCCGGAAACGCTTGCTGCCATTTTCAAGGAAGACACCACGAAGCCGGTCTCCATCAGCCTGTTCGGGCGCGGCTACGAGTACTCCGTGCTCGGCCTTTTCACGACCAACATCCATCTTCTTGCATCGTCGGATAAAGCGACGCCACTCTTGCTGTTCGGTGCGGATCGGCTCGGCCGCGACGTCTTCAGCCGCACGGTTCAGGGCGCGCAGATTTCGTTATCAATCGGGCTCGTCGGCGTGTTCTTCTCGCTGGTGCTCGGGATCGTTCTTGGAGGAATTTCAGGCTATTACGGCGGCAAGCTCGATTTCTTCATCCAACGCTTGATCGACTTCGTGCTGTCGCTGCCCACCATTCCGATCTGGCTCGCCATGGCGGCGGCTCTGCCGCAGGGTTGGCCAGCAGCGCTGCAATATATGATGATCACCATCATCCTGTCTCTGACCGGCTGGGCGCAGCTTGCCCGCGTCGTGCGCGGTCGTTTCCTATCATTGCGCACCGAGGAATTCGTGGCTGCAGCAAGACTGGACGGCGCCAGCGAAGGGCGCATCATCTTCCGCCATATGCTGCCAAGCTTTGCCAGCCACATCATCGCCTCGATCACGCTCGCGGTCCCAGCGATGATCCTCGCCGAAACGTCCCTCTCCTTCCTAGGGCTTGGGCTGCAGCCGCCGACCATCTCCTGGGGGGTTCTACTGCGCGAGGCGCAGAACATCCGCTCGATCGCAACGGCGCCGTGGCTGTTCCTGCCCGGTGTTGCCGTTGTCATTGCCGTCATGGCGCTCAACCTTCTTGGCGATGGCCTGCGCGATGCGGCCGACCCCTACAACAAATGAGGCGGGCATGACCGACATTGTTTGCATGAACACCGCTCGCCCATTGCTGCAGGTCAAAAACCTGACCGTCGACTTTCCGCTGCGAACCGGCACGTTTCGCGCAGTCGACAATCTATCCTTTGCCATAGAACCGGGAAAAACGCTCTGCGTCGTTGGGGAAAGCGGCTCGGGTAAATCCGTGACCGCCCGCTCGATCCTACAGATTGTCGATGCGCCCGGCCGCATCACCGCCGGCTCCATCATCCTGGATGGCGCAAACAGCAGTTCCGTCGATCTCGTCAAGCTCAATCCGCGCGGGCGACAGATCAGGTCGATCCGCGGGCGTGACATCGCCATGATCTTTCAGGAGCCGATGGCCTCACTGTCGCCGGTCCACACGGTCGGCGACCAGATCATGGAAGCGCTGCGCCTCCACATGAAAATGAGTAAGGCTGAAGCACGCGCCGAGACGATCTCCCTGTTGAAACAGGTAGAAATCCCCTCCCCGGAAAAGGCGATCGACCGCTACGCTTTTCAATATTCGGGTGGCATGCGCCAGCGCGCTATGATCGCTATGGCGCTTGCCTGCAAACCGCAGCTTCTGATCGCCGACGAGCCGACGACGGCACTCGATGTAACGACGCAGGCCGAGATCCTCGACCTCATCGCCCGGCTGCAAAAAGCCAATGGCATGGCGGTCCTGTTTATCACGCATGACATGGGCGTCGTCGCTCAAATCGCCGACGACGTGCTCGTCATGCACAATGGCGTGGTCAAAGAATACGGCCCGGTCGAGCAGATCTTCCATGCGCCGAAGGACGATTATACGCGCATGCTGATCGGCTCGGTGCTGAAGCTCGAGCGGAAGGCCGAAATCCGCCTGGCACGGCCGCCGCTCGACAGAGCCGCGGTGCCGATCCTCGAATTGCGCAATGTGTCGATGGCCTTTGGCGAGGTTCGCGCGCTCAACGATGTTTCGATCTCGCTTCTGCCGCGCGAGACGCTTGGTATCGTTGGTGAGAGTGGATCGGGCAAGACGACGATGGGCCGCTCGATCATGCGCCTGATCGATCCGACCGCCGGGGAGATTCTCTATCGCGGTTCCGATGGCGGCATTACGGATCTGGCAAGCGCTAAAGGGGTAACTCTTGCAGCAGCACGCCGCGAGCTGCGTATGGTGTTCCAGGACCCCTTCGGCTCGCTCAATCCGCGCATGACCGTTTCGCAGATTATCGGCGAGCCATTGCTGGTCAACGGCATCGCCAAGGGCCGAGCGCTTGATGAGCGCGTTTGCCACCTAATGGAGCAGGTCGGGCTCGATCCAAGGGCGCGCGAGCGCTACCCGCACGCCTTCTCCGGCGGCCAGCGCCAGCGCATCGGCATTGCCCGCGCCATCACTCTCAATCCACGCCTGATCGTTGCCGACGAGGCAACCTCGGCTCTCGATGTTTCCGTGCGCTCTCAGGTGCTCGATCTGCTAATGCGCCTGCAGGACGAACTTGGTCTCGCCTATATCTTCATCAGCCATGACATCGGCGTCATTCGCTACATGTGCGACCGGGTCGGCGTCATGTACAAGGGCCGCCTTGTCGAGGTTGGCGATGCCGACAAGGTCTGCAACGCACCCGAACATGCCTATACGCAAGCGCTGATCTCAGCCATCCCGCGCCCCGATCCGCGTGATCGGGACCGCTCGCGGCGCTTCCGCTATATCGAGCCTGAGACCGTCAAAAACGGGAGTGCTGCCTGATGGCTTGCATCCTCACGGCCCCAACAATCACGTGCCGCCGCTTTGGCTCGACTTGGCAACGGTTTTCCCACCTGCGGCGCCTCCCATGCCGCATCCATGTCAATCGATAGAAGGAAAGTTAGATGAAGATCGACCGCATGCGGGTGTATATGACCCGTGACAAGGATCGCCCGCGCGTCATCGTGGCGCTTGATACGGATGACGGACTGACCGGCTGGGGCGAGTGCTACAATCACGGCCCCGATCTGGCACTGCCGCCGATCCTCGACTATCTCTACGGCTTTATCGCCGGCCAGGATCCTAGCCGCATCGACTATCTCATCAACCTCCTGATCCAGCAGAGCCGCTTTCCGCCGGGAGCCCTCGGCCTTTCGGCGATTTCCGCGCTCGACCATTGCCTCTGGGATCTCTCAGCCAAAGCCCTCAATGTACCGGTCTACAAGCTGCTCGGAGGCGCGGTGCGCGATCGAATCAAGGTCTATGCCGGCGTCTACACCGCACCGGACGCGCCGGCCGCTCGCGACGAGCTCGACCGGCTGAACGCAGAATGGGGCTTTACCGCCTTCAAGCTCAGCCCCTGGCGCATCGACATGCATGCCCACCGCTGGGGCAATGTCGTCAAGGCATCGGCCGATTATTTCCGCTCGCTACGTGAGACCGTGCGCGACGACTATGAGATTGCCTTCGACGCCCATGCGAAGATCTTCGAACCGGTTGCCGCACGCCAGCTCGGCAACGCACTCGCACCTTACGATCCGCTTTTCTATGAGGAGCCGCTGCGCCCCGAAAATATCGAGATGTGGGGCGAACTGAAGCAGGGTCTGAATTGCGTGCTCGCAACCGGCGAATCCCTCTATAACCGCAACGAGTTCCTGCGCCTGTTGCAGGTCAAGGGCGCCGACCTCATCCAGCCCGATATCTGCGTCGTCGGTGGTATCAGCGAGATGCGGCGCATTGCGACCATTGCCGAGGCGCATTTCGTCGGCGTTGCCCCGCACAATCCGATGGGTCCGCTCGCAACCGCCGTCAACGTGCATTTCTCGGCCGCCGCACAGAACTTTAGGATACTCGAATACCGGCTGCCGAAGGGCCAGGCCTATGTCTATGGTGGCAACGAGGTCGAGCAGCGGCAGGGCGAAACCCGCTATGTCGTCGATCCCTATCTGCCGAAGGATGGCTATCTCGAGCTTCGGCCCGACCGGCCCGGCTGGGGTGTCGATATGGATGAAAAGGCAATGGAAGAGGAAGGCTATATCCATTGGCAGCGGCGGGTGCCAAAACGCCCGGATGGATCCTATGCCTTCGCCTGAGCGGACGATGCGAGCCTGAATGCAGAATCTGCATCCAAACCGACAGAGGAGCGGCCTTCAGCCGCCCCTTTTTTTGACGTAAGTCATCACATGGGCTTGCCGGCGATCACTTCGCGCCTGCGGCACCTGGATTGCTAAGATCCTCTCTTCGTGGAGCCTTCGGTATCATGCGGCCGATGACGAGAACCAACAGCGCCGCAGCCAGAAGACAAGCAGCAAGGAAGAACATCGGCGCGATCGTGCTGCCGGTCGAATCCTTGATCCAGGGAACGACGTTCTGGGCGACAAAGCCGCCGAGATTGCCGACCGAATTGATGGCAGCCAGTCCCGCCGCAGCGCCTGCCCCTTGTAGGAAACGCGACGGCAGGCTCCAGAACACCGGCTGCCCGGCGAAGATCCCGGCGGCCGCGACACACAAGAAGGCGAACTGCAGGGCATGGTCGGGAACAACGGCAGAGAGAACCAGACTGACCGCGCCGGCCAATGCCGGCAAGACGATATAGGGCGTCTTGGACTGCGCCTTGTCAGCCGCTGCCGGCACTGCATAAAGGGCGACGGCGACGAGGAGCCAGGGAATGATGTTCAGGAAGCCGTTCGTCGTGTTGCTGACGCCGAAATTCTTGACGATGGTCGGTAGCCAGTAGCTCAGACCATAGGCAGCCAGCGGGAAGCCGACATAGCAAAGCGCCATCAGCAATACGCGCGGATTGATGAGTGCGCGGAAACCATCAGCGGCATTCTTCTCCATGCTCGAATTTTCCGCCGCGAGCCGGTCCTTGAGCCATGTCTTTTCCGTATCGCTGAGAAACGACGCCCGGGCCGGCAGATCTGGAAGAAAGAAGAGCGTGATGATCCCAGCGATAACTGCAGGTATGCCGGTGACGAGGAAGACCCATTGCCATCCGGCCATGCCATAAAGGCCGTTCAGATCGAGGAGCATACCTCCCAGCGGCGCACCGATCGCATTAGCAAATGCACTGAAAATCATGAACAGACCGACCATCGTGCCGCGATAGGCGGACGGGTACCACAGTGTCAGGAGATATAGAACGCCGGGAAAGAAGCCCGCCTCGCAGGCGCCGAGCAGGAAGCGGAGGATGTAAAACATCGTCGCATTCTGCGTGTAGGCCAGGGCGACCGTGACTATCCCCCAGGATATCAGGATGCGCGCGAACCACTTGCTTGCGCCGAACCTGTCGAGAAGCAGGTTGCTCGGCACCTCAAAGATGAAATAGCCGATGAAGAACAGCGAGGCGCCGAGACCATAGGCATATTCGCTCATGCCGAGATCGCCGACCATTTCCAGCTTCGCGTAGCTGACATTCTGACGATCGATATAGGCGATCAGATAAAGGATGCCCAGAAACGGCATGAGCCTCCAGGTGATCCTGGAGATGAGCTGCTTTTCATCAACCACGCCTCTTCCTCCCAGAAAAATGGTTCTGATTGATATAGATAGCGTAACTGGCCGTTTATCAATGCGCTAGTCGGCAAAGCTCACTTTGCCCATCGAGCTTGCGGGTGACGCAGGTGGCTACATGTCGCCAATGCGAGAGGGCAGCCCCGAGCGGATCCCTTAGGCGACGCGTTCGAACTGCGTGCGAATATGCTCGATGTAGTGCTGGCCGGGCGAAGATGCCTTGACCATGGCCAGCGCCGCCTTCTGCGGCACACCGGTGAACTGGCGTTCCTCGCCATTCTTGAAACGGATATACAGCCGCCCGTCATCGGGGCGGAAAAATACGGACTTGATGATTTTCGACGAAACCAGAAGTTCTTGCATGGGGTCACCTCACTTTCATCGGGCTTTTCGCATAGAAACCCCAAAAGATGGGTGAAGTGACCTAGTTAATGAAAGATAGAGTTGTATCAGCGGATTTTAGCGATTGCCTTTCAAGAGCTTACTGCTCTTTTGGCAGGGCATCGTCGGCATAAAGCGCCGCAAATTCCGCGCTCGGCGGTATCGGCTTTATAATGTCGATCAGCACACCGTTCGGATCGGCGGTGATGAAGTGGCGCTGACCGAAGGCTTCGTCGCGAATGGCAAGCAAAATGGGCAGGCCGGCCCGCCGCACACGATCATAAACGGCATCGACGTCATCCACCTCGAAGTTAAGCAATAGTCCCGCAACCCGCCCGCGGCCCTGCTCCGGAATGGTTTCATGCTGCCCGTCCAGAATGGCCAGGTTGATCGCGCTATCCTGCCCATGCTGCAGATGCACGTACCAGTCGCTGGCGAAATTCTCCTGAAAACCGAAATGCGTCCTGTAGAAAGCCGCAGTCTCCTCAACGCGCTCCGTCATGATGACCGGATAGTAGCTTGTCACCTTCATGCTTCACTTCTCCTCAAAAAAGACATACAGTCTGCCTGTATTTTCGCAAATAACATACAGGCTGCATGCATGCAAGACTATCGCTCCAATCGAGAAAGAACCGAAAAGACAAAGGCCGCGCTCATCGCAGCAGCGCGCGCCCTGTTCGTTGAAAAGGGGTATGCCGAAACATCGACGCCGGAGATCGTGGCGGCGGCTGGCATCACGCGCGGCGCGCTCTACCATCACTTCGAGGACAAGCGCGCCCTCTTTCGCGCCGTCGTCAAGGAGGAGGCGTTTGCCGTCACAGCCGCGATCGAAGCGGCGACGCCTGATCGTCTTTCAGCTCTTGATGCACTGATCGCCGGCAGCAATGCCTATCTCGATGCGATGCGGGTGAGCGGCCGCACACGGCTTTTGCTGATCGAAGGACCGACAGTGCTCGGATATCTCGACATGAAGCAATTGGACGAGGAAACAACGGCACTGACCCTGCAGCACGGGCTGGAAGCAGCACTCAATCCAGGCAACACTTCCGGCATCCCAGCCGACGCACTTGCCGACATCCTTTCAGCAGCCTTTGATCGGGCAGCCCTAGCAGTCGATACCGGCGGTGATGCGGATCGATATCGCGCAGCGATTGCGCATCTGATCAAGCATATTGCGGGATGAGGAACACGCCCGCCTGACGGTTGGAGATCGCAGTTCGCCCGCCACGCAAATACCGGCTGCTCGGACTGTTTGATGCTCATCGCGACGGGCGGATGGCCATTATTCCGCATATTATTTGAGCACAGCTGTTGCTTGACACTTTTTTAGACGCCTCCTATGATTTTTTTACCAAATGATCAAAAAGCAGGGGAACTAAAAAATGACCAAGCAGATCATATTGACACGCCGTGCCGTCATCGCATCCGGCATTGCCCTCGGCGTCGGTGCGCTTGCACCGGCTGCTCGAGCGGCAGCGCCACTCAAGGTCGCGGGCATTCACGCCTCGCCGGTCGAAAATGCCTGGAATTCCTGTCTTCACAAAGCCCTTCAGGACGCTGCCAAGGAAGGCGTCATCGAATACGCCTTCTCTGAGGGAGTCTCGGGCACGGACTATCCGCGCGCCATGCGCGAATATGCCGAACAGGGCAACAAGCTGATTATCGGAGAGGCCTACGCAGTTGAAAAGGAAGCCCGCCAAGTCGCAGGTGATTATCCGGACACCGCCTTCGTGCTCGGCTCAAGCGGCGAGGCTGCCGGCAGCAATTTCGGCGTCTTCGGCACCTGGAACTATGACGGCGCTTATCTCGCAGGCATGCTCGCCGGCAAGATGACCAAGTCGAACGTCGTCGGATCCGTCGGCGCCGTTCCGATCCCCGAAGTCAACATGCTGATCAACGCCTTTGCGGCTGGTGTCAAGGCGGTCAACCCGAACTGCAAGCACCTCGTCTCTTTCATCGGCACCTTCTTCGATCCGCCCAAGGCGCGTGAGGCCGGTCTCGCACAGATCGACGCAGGCGCCGATGTTCTCTTCGGCGAACGCATCGGCACGGCCGATGCCGCCAAGGAGCGGCATATCAAGTCCGTGGGATCGCTGATCGACTACACGCCGCGCTACCCCGACACCGTCTTTGCCAATGCTATGTGGTATTTCCGTCCCATTCTCAATGCCGCCATCGCCGACGTTGCAGCTGGCAAGCCGGTCGGTCGCAACTACACGGCCTATGGACTGATGAAGGAGGGAGGCAGCGACATCGTCTACGTGAAGGGCACCGCCTCGGCAGAAGCGGAAGCGGCCATGGAAAAGGTCCGTGCCGACATCAAGGCTGGCACCTTCGAGGTGCCGAAGGTGCCGGATCAGCCGAAGTAACTCTCCGGTTCGATCATGAGCAGCCCGTCATTCGCCGACGCCACCGAGCTAGCCGGCGCGATCAAGGCCGGCAAGCTCGCCTGCGTGGATGCGATGCGGGCAGCTCTTGCCGCCTGCGTCAAGCAAGACGAGCTTGGCGCCATCACCTATCTCAATCCGGAGGCAGGGCTTGCGGCAGCGCGCGCCCTGGATCAGGAGACGTCGGCGTATCCAGAGCGCTTCGCTGAGCGGGCCTTTGCCGGCGTGCCGACGGTTGCCAAGGATCTCGGCGGCCCCTTTCCGGGGTTGCCAGTGACGGCTGGCTCTCGGCTGTTCATCCGTACCGGCAATGGCGTAGACAGCGATCTGGCGGGGCGCTTTCGCGATGCCGGCCTCTGCGCCTTTGGCTTGAGCACCAGCCCGGAGTTCGGCTTCTCCCTCGCCTCCGAGCCGGCAATCGGGCCGATCTGCCGGAACCCTTTGGATCCGATGAGAACTGCCGGCGGCTCGTCGGGTGGAGCTGCGGCCGCAGTTGCCGCCGGCATCGTGGCAATCGCCCATGCGACGGATGCGGGCGGCTCGATCCGAGTGCCAGCCGCCTGTTGCGGCCTTATCGGGCTGAAGCCGACGCGCGGCGCCGTGCCCGCCGGCCCGTCCTTCGGCAATCATCTCGGCGGCATAGCCAGCGAACTCGCCTTGACCCGCTCCGTGCGCGATACCGCGCGGATCTTCGATGTCGTACGCGGTCGGACACGAGGACCTTTCGCTGATATCGCGCAATTCCCCGCCAAGATCGGCAAGCTTCGCATTGGGCTTCTTGCCGACACCGGACAGCACTATGCGATCGAGCCAGACAGAGCCGAAGCGGTGGACGCCGCTGCCCGCTTGCTTGAAGGACAGGGACACGAATTGATATCCCTTCGTTGGGGGGACGTAGAACGCGCCGTTGAGGCCAGCGCCCTCGCCTTTGGCGATATCATTTCCGTCAATATTGCCAGCCTGATTGACGATCTCGACCTGGACATGCGTGCCGCCGAGACGATGACGCAGGCCTTCATCACGCGCGGACGCGCCATGCCGGCAACAGCCCTTTGGAGCTCGCTCAATGGCGCCGTAAGGGCCAGCCGCAGCCTGTGGGAGATCTTCGACACGGCGGATGTCATCGTCATGCCGATGCTCGCCTCGGCGCCACCGCTGATCGGATCCTTCCCCACGGATCATTCGGACACCGAGCTGCACCTTGAGCGCATGACCACCTTTGCGCCGCTTGCCTCGCTTGCCAATATATCCGGCTTTCCAGCGATCACACTTCCCTTCGGCGAAGATGCCGAAGGATTGCCGCTGCCGGTCCAGCTGATGGCACCCATGGGTGAGGATAACCTCTTGCTGCAGCTTGCATCTGTGCTCGAGGCCGAGCAACGTTGGCAGCACCGCTCCCCGATTGCAGGATTTCCGACATGAGCATTCCTGTCTTGACCATCGAAGGTGTTAGCAAGCGCTTCGGCAGCACGATTGCCAATGACAATATCTCGCTGTCATTGGCAAAGGGCGAGATCGTTGCCCTGCTCGGAGAAAACGGTGCGGGCAAGACGACATTGATGAGCATCCTCTTCGGGCACTATGTGCCCGACACCGGACGCATCCTCATCGACAACGTGGAACTGCCGCAGGGCAAACCGCGCGCCGCAATCAAAGCCGGCGTCGGCATGGTGCATCAGCATTTCTCGCTCGCGCCGAACCTGACCGTTCTCGAAAACATCATGACGGGTACGGAGGGACTATGGTCGCTCAGGTCCCAAACGGCGGCAGCCCGCAAAAAGCTCCTGGCGATCTCCGAGCGCTTCGGCCTGAAAGTCGATCCCGACGCGCGCCTTGGCGATCTCTCCGTCGGCGAGCAGCAGCGTGTGGAAATCCTGAAAGCCCTCTACAATGATGCGCGCATCCTGATCCTCGACGAACCGACCGCGGTTCTCACCCAGATCGAGGCGGAGAAACTCTTCTCGACGCTGAAACAAATGGCGGCGCAGGGCCTGTCCTTGATCTTCATCTCTCACAAGCTCGATGAGGTCATGGCGACGGCCGACCGTATTGTCGTGCTGCGCGGCGGCAAGGTTGCAGCCGAAAGGCAGGCGTCTCAGACCAGCAAAGCAGAGCTTGCCGAACTGATGGTCGGACATCGCGTCACACGCCCGACCAGGGAAAAAAGCGTACCTGGCGGCATCGCACTCGAAGCTCGCGACATCACGCTCAAAAGCGGCGGCGTCGAGCGCCTGAGGAAGATCAGCTTTCATGTCCGTGGGGGCGAGGTTCTCGGCATCATCGGGGTGTCCGGAAACGGCCAGGCGAGCTTGGGCCAGATTCTGTCCGGCACCGCAAACCGTTCCTCAGGCGAGCTTCTCCTATTCGATAAGCCCGTCGGCGATCTCGACGTCGCCGCGGTCATCGATGCCGGTATCGGACGCATTCCGGAGGACCGAAACCGCGACGGTGCCATTGGCGAAATGGCAATCTGGGAAAATGCCGTGCTCGAGCGCCTGTCCTCCTATTCCAAGCGCGGACTGGTCGACAAAGGCGCCGGCATGGCCTTTGCGCAGGAGATCATCGAGGCATTCGACGTACGCGGTGGCAATGCAGTGACCCGCACCCGCCTATTGTCGGGCGGAAACATGCAGAAGCTGATCCTCGGACGCAATCTCCATGAACGCCCGCGCATCCTCATCGCCGCGCAACCGGCGCGGGGGCTGGATGAGGGCGCTGTCGCCGCCGTTCACGGGCGCATTCTGGAAGCTCGCCGGCAAGGCACCGCCGTCCTGCTGATCTCTGAGGATCTGGACGAGGTCATTGCGCTGGCCGATCGAATCCAGGCAATCGTCGGCGGGCGTCTTTCGCCGCCCATCGATGCCGATGAGGCCGATGCACGGCTGCTGGGACTGATGATGGCAGGCGAATGGAAAGAAAAGAGCAGGGCCGACCATGCGATTTGAACGGCGAGAACACCGCCCACTCTACATGATGATCCTCGCGCCCTTGCTTGCCATCATCGCAGCGCTCGCGCTCGCCGGCATCCTGATTGCCATTGCCGGGGCACCGGTTTTCGAAGCCTATCGGCGGATTTTGCTTGGCGCCTTCGGCTCTCGGCTCTCGGCAACAGAGACACTCACACGCGCAACGCCATTGATCCTGACGGGGCTTGCCGCCGCCATCGCGTTTCGCGCCCGCCTGTGGAACATCGGCGCCGAGGGGCAATTCTATTTCGGCGCCATTGCCGTTGCAGCATTTGGGTCGAAAATGCTGGCCGGTGTGCCCGGCCCTTTCCTCATTCCGCTCCTGATGGTGATCGGCGCCATCGCCGGAATGATCCTGATCCTCGTGCCACTATGGCTGCGGCTGCGCTTTTCCGTCGACGAGGTTGTGACGAGCCTCATCCTGAATTTCATCGCCGTTCTCTTCGTCTCCATGCTGATCGACGGCGTGCTGAAGGATCCGACGGCATTCGGCTGGCCGCAATCCCAGGCTCTGGTCGATCAGGCCATGCTACCGAAGCTGATCGCCCGTTCACGCCTTCATATCGGCTTCGCAATTTCGATCGTCATCGCGGCGATCGTCTATTTCGTCCAGTCGCGCACCGTCTTCGGCGTGCAATCGCGGGCAGCCGGCCTCAACCCGTCGGGCGCTGTCTTTGCCGGCGTTCGCCTCGGCTCAACCCTCGTCAAGGTCGCATGTCTTTCGGGCGGGCTGGCCGGCCTTGCCGGTGCGATTGAAGTCATGGGCGTCAAAGGTTATGTGACCACCGATCTGTCGCCCGGCTTCGGCTATGCCGGCATCGTCGTTGCGATGCTCGCAAACCTCAACCCGCTTGGTGTCGTGCTTGCGGCGATCTTCACCGCAACCATGTTCGTCGGCGCGGATGGCATGAGCCGCAGCCTTGGCATCCCCACCTATATCGCCGACGTCACGGTCGCCCTTTCGCTACTGACCATGCTGATTGCATTGTTCTTCACGCAGTACAGGATCCGCCGATGAGCACGCTGGTCGACATCATTGCCTCTGCCGGACTGTGGGCTGCCGTGCTGCGGATTGCCACACCGTTGATCTTCGGCACGCTCGGCGCACTGCTTTGCGAGCGAGCCGGCGTCCTCAATCTCGGCATCGAGGGCATCATGACGTTCGGCGCGATGATCGGCTGGCTCTCGGTCTATCACGGTGCCGACCTGTGGACCGGCCTTCTGATCGCAGCGATCGCCGGCGGCATTTTCGGCCTGCTCCATTCAGCCCTGACCGTAACGCTCGGCCTGTCGCAGCATGTTTCTGGCCTTGGCGTGACGCTCTTCGCATCCAGCTTCAGCTATTACATCTTCCGGCTGGTCGTACCAGTTGCCGGAACGCCGCCAACCATCACGCCCTTCCAACCGATCGCAATCCCCGGCCTGTCGACCCTGCCCTTCATCGGCCCGGCTCTCTTTACCCAGACAGCACCGACCTATCTCGCAATCCTGGTGGCGCTCGTCATGGCCTACCTCATTTTCCGCACCCCGGTCGGGCTTGCAATCCGCATGGCGGGTGAAAACCCGCATGCGGCCGAGGCTCAGGGCCTCAACCCGATGAAGATCCGCTACGGCAGCATCATCGCGGGCAGTGCCTTGATGGGCATGGGCGGTGCCTTCCTAACCTTGTCAGCCTTCAACAGCTTCTTTCCGACGATGGTGCAGGGCCGCGGCTGGATCTGCATCGCACTGGTGGTCTTTTCGTCCTGGCGGCCGGGCCGAGCACTGTTCGGCGCCTTGCTTTTCGCCTTCTTCGACGCATTCCAATTGCGCCTCCAAACCGCAGTCCAAGGCATCCCCTATCAGATCTTTCTGATGACACCCTACATCCTGTCCATCGTCGCCCTTGCCGTCATGAGCCGGCGAGCCCGCGTGCCGCAGGCGCTGATGCAACCCTATCGCCGTGGCGAGAGATAATCCGAGGAGCCTTTCATGTTCGATCTGATCATTCGCAATGCCAATCTGCCCGATGGCCGCAAGGGCATCGACATCGCAGTCAAGGATGGCAAGATCGCAGCAATCGAAGCCTCGATCACCGCCGAGACGAAGGACAAGATCGATGCGACGAACAGGCTGGTGAGCCCGCCCTTTGTCGACCCGCATTTTCACATGGATGCGACGCTATCGCTCGGTCTGCCGCGTATGAACGTTTCCGGCACGCTTCTGGAAGGTATCGCGCTTTGGGGAGAGTTGCGCCCCATCGTGACCAAGGAGGAGCTTGTCGATCGGGCGCTACGCTATTGCGATCTCGCCGTCACGCAAGGGCTGCTGTTCGTCCGCAGCCATGTCGATACCTCCGATCCCAAACTGGTGACGGCTGAGGCGCTCCTGGAAGTGAAGGACAGGGTCAAGCCCTATATCGACCTGCAGCTTGTCGCCTTCCCACAGGATGGTTACTACCGCACCAAAGATGGTGTCGCCTCGCTTGGGAGAGCGCTCGACATGGGCGTCGACATCGTCGGCGGCATTCCCCACTTCGAGCGCACGATGGCTGAGGGCAAAGCCTCGGTCGAAGCGCTTTGCAGGATCGCCGCCGATCGCGGTCTTCCCGTCGACATGCATTGCGACGAAACAGACGACCCGATGTCGCGCCATATTGAAACTTTGGCAGCGGAGACGGTCCGCTTCGGGCTGCAGGGCCGTGTTGCCGGCTCGCACCTGACCTCGATGCATTCGATGGACAATTATTACGTCTCCAAGCTCATCCCGCTGATGGCGGAAGCCAAGATCAACGTCATCCCCAACCCGCTCATCAACATCATGCTGCAAGGCCGGCATGACACCTACCCCAAGCGGCGCGGCATGACGCGCGTGCGCGAACTGATGGATGCGGGCCTCAACGTTTCCTTCGGCCATGACTGCGTGATGGATCCCTGGTATTCGATGGGCTCCGGCGACATGCTCGAAGTCGGGCATATGGCCATCCACGTCGCGCAGATGGCTGGCATCGAGGACAAAAAGAAGATCTTTGACGCCCTCACCGTCAACTCCGCCAGGACGATGGGCCTTGAGGGATACGGGCTAGAAAAGGGCTGCAATGCCGATCTCGTGGTGCTGCAGGCCGTCGATATGCTGGAGGCGCTTCGCCTGAAGCCCAATCGCCTCGCCGTCATCAAGCGCGGCAAGATCATTGCCCGCTCAGCCCCACGCATCGGCGAGCTTTTCCTTGACGGCAGGCCACAGACGATCGATGGCGGGCTCGACTACGTGCCCGTCAGGAGCTAGCAATCCGTCTCGTAAGCCACAACTAAGCCGTCCGCGGCTCAGGCCTCGCTCTCACCGCACAGCGGTATCTCGCAACACTCTTGTTGCGGGATATCAGGCGACTGCGTTGTGCGAGAACCATTCACGTCAACCAACTTTGACCGCCTCTTTCCACCAATCCATCCACCAATCCATCGCGCGTATAGATCACATATGCGCGACTAATATAAACCTCACTTTACAACTAACATGTCAGCATGATACGCACTGATCTCGCAAGATCGGGAGGATCGAATGAGAGAGAGTTTTGGCCTGTCGGCCGCCCTGGCAACCCCTTTTGACGCTGAGGGCGAGATCATAATTGCTGGCGTGATCGCACAAGCCAAGCATTGCCTTGCAAATGGCTGCAGGAGCGTCACACTGTTCGGCACGACGGGCGAAGGCGCCTCGATCGGAATGCAGGAACGCCAGCAGGTTCTCGCGGCAATGCTGGAGGCCGGCATCGCTCCCAGGCATATCGTCATGGGCGTTCTGGTCGATGCCGCCGAGGACGCTGCAGCGCAGGCAGCCCAGGCGCTCGCACAGGGTGTTCGCGGCATCCTCCTTGCTCCGCCATCCTATTTCAAGAACGTCAGCGACGATGGACTTTTCAAATGGTTCGCCGCCGTTTTCACCATGCTGGGCGCCCATGCCCGCGACGTGATCGTCTACAACATTCCGTCGGTGACGATGGTACCACTTTCCGTTTCTCTCGTCGGGCAGCTGCGCGCGGCATTTCCGGAGGTCGTAGTCGGCGTCAAGGACTCCTCCGGCGACTGGCCTTATACAGAGACGCTCTTGAAGACGCATCGTGACCTCATCATTCTGATCGGGGACGAACGCCATCTGGCGCGCGGCGTCCGCCTCGGCGGGCAAGGTGCGATTTCTGGCATGGCGAACCTGCTTCCCCGCGAAGTGCAGGCCATGGCCGAGCAAGGCGTTGATGACGCCAACGTCGAACGTTTCGTTGGAGAATTGCTGAACTATCCGGTCATCCCGTCCATCAAGGCGATCCTCGCTCGCCTTGCAAATGACGCGAGCTGGCTTGCGGTACGCCCGCCACTCGTGCCAATGAACGCTCAGGATTCTGACAAGCTCTTTGCTGCCTTCGACGCATTGTTTCGCGCCAGGGCGGCGTAACCGAACAACCCGGAGCTGCCGATGGACGGACCAGGCGAACAGCCGACGTTGAGGGAAAAAGCCTATGAGAGCTTCACGCGCCACCTTCTGGCGCGCGACGTTCGCCCAGGCCAGTTCATCTCACAGCGACGGCTCGTCGAGCTGACGGGACTGACGCTCGGAGCAATCCGTGAGCTCATTCCGCGCCTGGAAGCCGAAGGGCTGATCAAGACGGTGCCGCAGCGCGGGTTGCAGATCGCCCATATCGATCTGGATCTGATCCGCGAGGCGTTTCAGCTTCGTCTCTTCCTGGAAAAGGAAGCGGTGGCATTGTTCACCTATTCGGCGTCGGACGACACGATAGCCAAGCTTTTGAAGGATCATCGCGATATTGCCGATGCCATCCGCTCCGGCGACAATTCTCCAGAACTCGAGCTGCATGCGCAGTCCGTGGACTGGGGCATGCATGACGCCTTCATCGACGCGCTTGGCAACACGATCATCTCGAATGCCTATCGCGTCAACTCCATCAAGATGCGGCTGATCAGCCAGGACAGATTCCGCATCAATGGCCATGTCGGGCCGGTGATGGAGGAACACTTGAAAGTGCTTGAGGCGATAGAGCGGCGCTCGGCCAACGAAGCCGTCACAGCACTCGTCTCGCATATCGGCGGTGCCCGGGACCGCGCATTGAAGATTTGAATGGGTTTGAATAACAAGGCCGCGAATGAGGAGATTCTCGGCCAAAAGAGGAGGAACAGAATGTCATCGTCATTTTTCAATCCGACACGTCGCGGCTTCATGGCCGGCACCGCCGCGCTTGGCGCAGCAAGCCTTCTGGGTGTTCGCACCGCATCGGCCGCCGTAGACTGGAAGCGCTTTTCCGGCACGACGCTTGAGGTCAACCTGATCAAGAGCCCGCGCAGCGAGACGATCCTCAAATACTTAAGCGAATTCGAGGCACTGACCGGCATCAAGGTCAATGCCGAGGCGACGCCCGAACAGCAGCAGCGGCAGAAGACGACGATYGAGCTTTCCTCCGGCAAGCCAAGCTTCGATGTCGTGCATCTGAGCTATCACGTCCAGAAGCGCCAGTTCGAAAAAGGCGGCTGGCTCGCCGATATCAGCGGCTTCATGAAAGATCCGTCGCTCACCGATGCGTCGCTGACGGAAAGCGACTTTGCCGAGGCGGGCCTGAAATTCGCGAAGGATTCCGCGGGCGTCATGCGCTCGCTCCCCTTCTCGGTCGACTACTGGATCGTCTACTGGAACAAGACCTTGTTCGAAAAGAAGGGTCTCACCTACCCCGCAACCTTCGAGGACATGGTCAAGGCCGCCGAGGCTCTAACGGACAAAGCGACCAACACCTACGGCTTTGTCGCGCGCGGCCTGAAGAACGCCAACGCGCCGGTCTGGACGACATTCATGCTCGGCCATGGCACGACGCCGCTCTCGGCCGACGGCAAACTGCAGACGGAATCGCAAGGCGCCGTCGACGCCGCCAAGCTCTATCAGCGTCTAATGACGAAATCGGCCCCTCCCGGCGTTTCCGGTTTCAACTGGGCCGAAGCACAATCCGCCTTCCTGCAGGGCAAGATCGGCATGTGGCTTGACGGCGTCGGCTTCGCACCGCCGATCGAAAACCCGGAAAAGTCCCGCGTCGTCGGCCAGGTCGGCTATGGCATCATGCCGAAAGGACCGAATGCGCAGGCAGCCGCCACCACCGGCGACGGAATCGGCGTCACCGCCGCCAGCCAGAAGAAGGAAGCAGCCTATCTCTTCTGCCAATGGGCGATTTCGCACGACATGGGCGCGCGGCTGTTGCAGGCCGGCGCCGGCGTTCCCTTCCGTCAGTCCATCCTGGAAGATCAGAAGGTGCGCGAAGGCGTGAAAATGCCGGGCGCATGGCTGGATGCTGTGGCGGGCTCCGCCAAGGTCTCGCAACTCGCCCTGCCCGTCATCATTCCGGTCACCGAGTTCCGTGACATCTACGGCGTCGCGCTCACCAATATGATCGGCGGCGCCGATCCTGCAAGCGAACTGAAAACGGCGACGGCGCAGTTCGAGCCGGTATTGGCGCGAAGCGAGGGATAATGGCCTCTGTGAGTATCGAAGAGACCAGAACGAAAGCTGAGAAGAGGAGCAAGCCGCAAAGGCTTGCTCCCAACTACTGGCCCTTCGTCGTTCCGGCACTGATCGTGATCGCCGCAGTCATTGTCTTCCCCTGGGTCTTCACCCTTTGGATGAGCGTAAACAAGTGGACGCTCGGTCAATCGCAAAGCTTTATCGGCTGGGATAACTATGTCCGGCTGGCGACGGACGCGCGGTTCTGGGAGTCGTTATGGCATACGGTTCTCTACACCGCCCTGTCCGTGGTCGGCCCCTTGGTGTTCGGGACGCTTGCAGCGCTGATCTTCGATGCAAATTTCCCGCTGCGTGGCTTCCTGCGCGGCGTCTTCGTCATGCCGATGATGGCAACGCCGGTCGCCGTGGCGCTCGTATGGACGATGATGTTCCATCCTCAGCTCGGCGTACTGAACTACCTGCTATCGCTGGTCGGCATCGGACCGCAGGAGTGGATCTACAATCAATCCAGCGTCATCCCATCGCTCGTTCTGGTCGAGGTATGGCAATGGACGCCGCTTGTCATGCTGATCGTGCTCGGCGGCCTCGCCTCGGTGCCGCGTGAGCCCTATGAAAGCGCTGAAATCGATGGCGCCAATGCCTGGCAGAAGTTTCGCTATCTGACGCTGCCGATGATCTCGCCCTTCCTGATGATCGCCGTCATTATTCGCGGCATCGATGCGATCAAGAGCTTCGACATCATCTATGCGATGACCCAAGGCGGCCCGGGAACAGCGTCCGAGACGATCAATATCTACCTCTACAATACCGCATTTTCCTATTACGACATCGGCTATGGCTCGGCCATGGCGGTGGTGTTCTTCATTCTCATCGTCGCGCTCTCCTTTATCCTCCTGATGATGCGGCAGCGGACGAAATGGACTGACGCGGAGGGACATTGAGATGAAGCGTTCGACGCTCAACCGCATCGGCCTGCTGTTCGTGGCGCTGGTGATTGTTTCACCCGTCGTGCTGTTCTTCCTCTGGATGATCTCGCTTTCGCTGAAATACGAGATCGACAACGGCGCTTATCCACCGATCCTCATTCCTGATCGCATTGCCTGGACGAACTATTTCAACGTCTTCCAGGAAAACAATTTCTTCCTCTATTTCTGGAACTCCATTCTGGTGACGGGGGCAGCGACCCTGCTTGCGCTCGTCATCGGCGTACCGGCCGGTTACGGTATTGCGCGGCTGAAGGCTGAGAAGTCCGCGATCGTCATCATGATCGCCCGCATGACGCCGGGCCTGTCCTTCCTCATTCCGCTGTTTCTGCTGTTCCAATGGCTCAATCTCTTGGGAACGCTCTGGCCGCAGATCATCATCCATCTCGTGGTGACAGTCCCGATCGTAGTTTGGATCATGATCGGCTATTTCGAGACCACACCGATTGAACTGGAGGAGGCTGCAAGCATCGACGGCGCAACACCGTGGCAAGTCTTTCGCCTTGTCGCCCTGCCGATCGCACGACCCGGCATCGTCGTTGCTTTCATTCTCTCGGTCATCTTCTCCTGGAACAACTTCGTCTTCGGCATCGTGCTTGCCAGCCGCGAGACCCGCACGCTACCGGTGGCGGTCTACAATATGCTCTCGTTCGAGCAGGTCAGCTGGGGGCCGCTTGCGGCTGCCGCACTGATCGTGACGTTGCCGGTTCTCGTGCTGACGATGTTCGCGCAACGGCAGATCATCGCCGGCCTGACCGCCGGTGCTGTCAAATGATGCAGCCTTCGTTCCAGAGAAACCCGTTGATGAAGACAAACGGAAAGCGGCTTTGAACCCTCCTTCCAATTTCGATCCGCCAGCAGGTGCCCCAAAGCATGTCCTTTGCGTCGGCGCTRCCGTCCTTGATACGCTGTTTCGAGTTCGCACGCTGCCCGCCGGCGAAGGCAAGGTCTTGCCGTATGAGATGCTGCAGATCGCCGAAGGCATGGCTTCGAGCGCGGCCTATGCCGTTGCTCAGCTCGAAGGACGAGCGAGCCTCTGGGGTGCTGTCGGCAGCGATGAAACCGGCGAGCGGATCATCGATGATCTGACCGCTGCAGGCGTCGCCACCGAAGGCATGCTGCGTGTCGAAGGCGCCCGGTCTGCCGTATCGACAATCCTCGTCGACGACCACGGCGAAAGACTGATCGTCCCCTTCTACGATCCGAAACTGCATCACGACGTCAAACACTTCACGCATGACGATGTCGCCGGTTTCGACGCGGTACTCGTCGACGTGCGCTGGCCATCCCTGGCGCTTGAAGTACTGCGGACAGCACGCGGCCTGGGCAAGCCGGCCGTTCTCGATGGCGATGTGGCACCGGACGGCATCATCGAACGCCTGGCACCGGAAGCGACTCATATCGTTTTTTCCGAACCTGCCGCCCGACGCCTTACCGGCGTTGCGGACTTCGCGGAAATGGCCCGCCTCCTGAAGAAAAAGTTCAGCCATGCCTTCATCTGCGTAACAGCTGGGGCCGCCGGAAGTTTCTGGTTCGATGACCAAAGCGATCTCATCAGACACAGTCCGACGATTGGCATCAGGGTCTTGGACACATTGGCAGCCGGCGATATTTTTCACGGGGCCTTTGCGCTTGCAATCGCTGAAGGGATGACGCCGGCGGATGCAATCCATCTCTCATCGGTTGCCGCGGCCATGAAATGCGAGGTTTTTGGCGGGCGGTCGGGCGCTCCGACGCGGGCCGAGGTCATCGCGCGGATGAACGCGGCTCAACTGCCAGGCACGCCTTAGGCGCACACAGTCAGTTCTTGGTCCAAGGACAGGTCATCCATCGGTTAAGGGGATGACAGCGATGCACGCGTGGATTATATCAGTCTCCGCGACTCAAGCAGGAGGATCGCCCAGATGAGAAATTTCGGTTCCAACTGACGCTGACTGGCAGCACCGAATTCGGGCTGTCCCTTGGTCCGCTCTCGTCCATTCCCATCCTCTTGATGCCCATGGAGGGCATATATGCTTCGTCGTTTCTTCTCCTATTATGCACGCTATAGGAAGCTGTTTTTCCTCGATTTCGGCTGCGCTGTGCTCGCAGGCCTGCTGGAACTCAGCTTTCCCCTGGCAATCAAGCTCTTCATCGATCAACTGTTGCCGAGCCGTGACTGGAGCCTGATCTTCGGAACGGCTGCGCTACTGCTTGTCGTCTACGCGCTCAACACTGGCCTCTCTGCCATTGTCAACTATTGGGGCCACGCACTCGGCATCTCGATCGAGTCTGACATGCGCCGCCAGGCCTTCGACCATATCCAGAAACTGTCCTTCCGCTATTTCGACAACAACCGGACCGGACATCTGATCACGCATGTCACCAAGGATCTCGAGGAAGTCGGCGAGATTGCCCATCACGGCCCCGAGGATCTGTTCATTGCCATCATGACCTTCATCGGCGCCTTCCTGCTGATGTTCAGTGTCCATTGGAAGCTCGCGCTACTGACCACCACCATTGTGCCCTTCATGACCTGGTTGGTCAGCCGCTACGGCTCGAAGATGACGCTCAATTCACGCAGCCTGTTCGGCAAGGTCGGCAACTTCAACACCCGCATGCAGGAGACGGTCGGCGGCATTCGCGTGGTCAAGGCCTTTGCCAACGAGAAATACGAGAGCCAGCTGTTTGCCAGCGACAATGACGACTACAAGGCGACCAAGCTCGACGGCTACGCCTATATGACGGCAGGCATTGCTCTCAGCTACTTCAGCACGCGTCTGGTACAGCTCATCGTCATGATGGCAGGAACTTGGTTCGTCATATCGGGAGAGCTGAGCTATGGCGGTTTCGTCAGCTTCCTGCTGCTCATCAATGTATTCTTCCGGCCGATCGACAAGATTACGTCGGTGATTGAAACCTACCCCAAGGGCATTGCGGGCTTCAAACGCTTCCTCTCGCTGATCGACACGGAGCCGGATCTTGCCGACCGGCCGAACGCCATCGCGGTCGATCACCTGAAAGGCGATATCGCCTACAAACACGTCAGCTTCGGCTATTCCGATCAAAGCGCGATCTTCAGTGATCTCACATTGACCATCGTTCCCGGCGAGACAGTCGCTTTCGTCGGCGCATCCGGCACCGGCAAGACGACGATCTGCTCGCTGTTGCCGCGCTTCTACGACGTCACATCGGGCAGCATTACCATCGATGGCACCGATATTAGGGACATGACACAGACGTCGCTGCGCAATCAGATCGGCATCGTGCAACAGGATGTCTTTTTGTTTGGATCGACCATCCGCGAGAATATCGCCTATGGAAAGCTCGGCGCGACCGACGAGGATATCATGAAGGCGCTGCAGCGCGCTTCACTTGCCGACTTTGTCCGTTCGCTGCCCGGCGGGCTCGACACGCCGACCGGCGAGCGCGGCGTCAAGCTTTCGGGCGGTCAGAAACAGCGACTTGCGATCGCTCGCATCTTTCTCAAAGACCCACCGATCCTTATTCTCGATGAGGCCACCTCGGCGCTCGATACAGCCACCGAGTACGCGATTCAGCAGGCCTTGCTGGAACTGGCGAAAGGACGCACCACCCTTGTCGTCGCGCATCGTCTTTCGACGATCCGCAACGCCGATCGCATCATCGTCATGGGTGATCGGGGCATTGTCGAGCAGGGCTCGCATGACGAGCTGATCGCACGCCATGGCGCTTACGCCCGGCTGCACAATGCGCAGTTCGGGCTTTACGCCTGACAGATTGGTATCAACCGATCATCGCAAGCCGAGCCTTCGCGTCTCGGCTTGCCACTCTTACATGTCGCCCAACTGCGCGGACAAGATCGCCGCACACTTTTGCCAGGTGGGCTTTCGCCCTCACTGGAAATCAAACACGCTCAGGCCTGTCGCCATCTCGTCTAGACCAAGCGGTCGCGTAACCGGCGGCTCTGCCCTTGCAAGGCAGCCCTGGCGTTCGCACAAGCGACAGGCTGGACCGATCGCAACGGGCATCGAGCTCAGCGCCTTGCCGTAGACCACCTCATCGCGGTGCGCGATGTCGCAGCCGACGAGAAGTGCCGTGCGGCGAATCCTTTCGCCAAAATCCGCCCGGGGGCCTTCGATGGTCCGCGATATCGTCAGAAAGCCCAGGCCGTCAGGCATTTCCGTCGCCTCGGTCAGTATTTGTCCCGGCTGAGCAAAGGCGGTGTGAACGTTGAGCTTGGGACACCCCCCGCCGAAGCGGGCCTGCGGGAAGCCCTGTGCCCCAGCCTTTCGAAGGCGATGACCGGCGCTATCGACTTCCATCAAAAAGAAAGCGATGCCTGCGGCCCCCGGGCGTTGCAACGTCGTCAACCGTGTGGCCGCCTGCTCGTAGGAAACACCAAAGCGCGCGCCGAGCCCCTCAATGTCGTAATGCAAACGCTGCGCCGCCGAAAGATAGGCGGCATAGGGCATCAGCAGGGCATGTGAGGCGTAGCGCGCCAGTTCAAAGCGGGCGATCCGCCTGGCTTCCGGCGTTGAGAGACCAAGGGCGTCGACCTCGAGGGCGAGTTCGTCACGCATGACAAGCAGCGAAACCTCGGTTGCGATCTCGCGAAGCTGGTCGAAGGGCGACAACCGCTCCGAAAGGAACAAGCGCATGGAGTGCCGGTCGTAGCGCCGCCGCAAACCGGGCATGGCATGCACCGGCAGCAGACGCACGGCAATGCCATGTTCGCTTTTCAACCATGCTTTCAGAGCGCCGGCGATTTCGTCCCCGGGCACAAGGCGGGCGTGAAAGGCCTCGGCAGCATCCTCGATACCGGCAAAGAAATTCGCCCTACCGTGCAGTCGATCATGTACCTCGTCCAACGGCAGGCGTGGACCGGCAACCTCGGCGATCCTGCCCTCGCGGGACAGGAGTTCGGCAAGATCCGACAATCTCGCTGCCTGTTCCCGATAGGCCCGATACAGCCGGATCATACCATTGGCGGCATTGGGCGCCGCTTCAGCAAGTTCGATCAATTCTTGATCGCCCGGGATCTCACCGACCAGCAGCGGATCGGCGAAAATTTCGCGCAACTGCCCGGCATTGCCGCTTTGCTCGCCCTGCAATTCGTCGAGGTCCACCTTGTACACGGCTGCCAGCTTCAACAGCAGTTGCACGGTCAACGGTCGCTGATTGCGCTCAATGAGATTGAGATAGGACGGCGATATGTCCAGCGCCTGCGCCATCGTCGTCTGCATGAGGCCAAGACCAGTCCGGATGCGTCGAACCCGAGGTCCGGCAAAGATCTTGCGCTCGGCCATTTGTCGTTCCTTTTACAGCGGTACGCCGGAGGTGTGATTTACATTATTTACAAATTTACACATCCGCTTTGTCAACGATAACACATCATAACCCCTTTATCTATTGGGATTTATCGGTTTCCCTAGCCATCCAAACGAGTATTTTGTAAATATCGTCGTGCATTCAACATCGACATCACGATCAGAAGAACAGCATTGGGAGACTGGCATGACAGATTTTTACAAACTGGTTCCAAGCGCACCGACCGGCCGTTTCGATGGCGTCGAACGGCCCTATACCGCCGAGGATGTGAAGCGGCTGCGCGGATCTGTCGCCATTCGCCACTCCCTGGCCGAGATGGGTGCAAACCGCCTATGGGAGCTGATCCACGAAGAAGATTTCGTCAACGCGCTCGGTGCGCTTTCCGGCAATCAGGCCATGCAGATGGTTCGTGCCGGATTGAAGGCGATCTACCTGTCGGGATGGCAAGTTGCTGCGGACGCCAATACTGCATCCGCCATGTATCCCGACCAGTCTCTCTACCCGGCCAATGCCGGCCCGGAGCTGGCGAAGCGCATCAACCGGACACTGCAGCGCGCAGACCAGATCGAGACTGCAGAAGGAAAAGGTCTATCGGTCGACACCTGGTTCGCTCCGATCGTTGCCGACGCCGAAGCCGGCTTCGGCGGCCCTCTTAATGCCTTCGAGATCATGAAGGCCTATATCGAGGCAGGCGCTGCAGGCGTCCATTTCGAGGATCAGCTGGCATCGGAGAAAAAGTGCGGTCATCTTGGCGGCAAGGTTCTCATCCCGACCGCCGCCCACATCCGCAATCTCAACGCAGCTCGTCTGGCGGCCGACGTCATGGGCGTACCGACATTGGTCGTTGCGCGGACCGACGCGGAAGCGGCTAAGCTCCTGACCTCTGACATCGACGAACGCGACCAGCCTTTCGTCGATTACGATGCGGGACGTACGGTCGAGGGCTTCTATCAGGTCAAGAATGGCATCGAGCCCTGCATCGCCCGCGCCGTCGCCTACGCACCGAATTGCGATCTCATCTGGTGCGAGACGTCGAAGCCGGATCTCGAGCAGGCGCGGAAGTTCGCGGAAGGTGTGCATCGGGTGCATCCGGGCAAGCTGCTAGCCTACAATTGCTCACCCTCGTTCAATTGGAAGAAGAATCTGGACGATGCAACGATCGCCAAGTTCCAGCGCGAGTTGGGGGCGATGGGCTACAAGTTCCAGTTCATCACGCTTGCCGGCTTCCATCAGCTGAACTTCGGCATGTTCGAGCTTGCCCGCGGCTACAAGGCCCGCCAAATGGCTGCCTATTCCGAGCTGCAGCAGGCGGAATTCGCAGCCGAGGTCAATGGCTACACCGCCACCAAGCACCAGCGCGAAGTCGGAACCGGCTATTTCGACGCGGTATCGCTGGCAATCACCGGCGGCCAGTCATCGACTACGGCCATGCGCGGCTCGACCGAGCATGCCCAGTTCAAACCGGCAGCAGAGTGAAATCGAGATCAAAGGAGGAGAAAGACATGCCATCGATAGCACGCGTTCGCGAGAGAGCCGAGGAGCAATCTCTCACCATGAATTCCGATCAGCAGGCCGTTATCCGCATGCTGGCCAATGAACTGCACCGCCTCAACCAGGCGGTCATGAATGCGGTCGAGGCGGGCGTCTCCGTCGAACTCGTCCGCTCTTCCCGCCACCATGGCGGGGACGGCAACTGGGGCGACCTGTTGATCCCGGTCGTCGTCGCCAATGCGGCTCGTCCTGCCTGACGGCGCAGCTCAAGAGCATGCGGTGAATTCGCATTGCGGCGGCCAACACGCTTTGGCCGCCGCAATGCCGTTTGATCAAAAGGGATAATGCTGCGCCGGATCTTCGATGGTAATCCATCTGAGATCGGTGAATTCAGCAATCGCCGCCTTCCCACCGAAGCGGCCATAGCCGCTGCCCTTGACGCCGCCGAACGGCATTTGCGCCTCGTCGTTCAGTGTCGGGCCGTTGATGTGGCAGATGCCGGACTGGATGCGCGCCGCAACGGCCAGGGCGCGCTGCACGTCGCTACTGAAGATGGCCGACGAGAGACCATATTCGGTATCGTTGGCGACACGCACTGCTTCGTCTTCATCGGCGACGCGGATGATCGGCTTCACCGGACCGAAGGATTCTTCAGCATAGACCCGCATATCCGGCGTCACGAAATCGAGCAGCGTCGCCTCGACAACGGTGCCGGTGCGCTTGCCGCCTGCAACCAGTTTGGCTCCCTTTGCCTGCGCATCGGCAATCAGCTCTTCCATTTTCTTGGCTGCATCGAGGCTGATCAGCGAGCCGAGGACCACATGACCGCGCGGATCGCCGGCCGGAAGTGCTGCGGCGCGCGCCGCAAGCTTGGCAACGAAGGCATCGGCAATCGCCTGATGCACGATGATGCGCTCCGTCGACATGCAGATTTGGCCCTGATGCATGAAGGCACCGAAAATGGCGGCGTTCACGGCGCCATCGATATCCGCGTCGTCAAGCACGACAAGCGGCGCCTTGCCGCCGAGTTCCAGCAATGCGGGCTTCAGATGCTTGCCGCTAAGCTCCGCGATGATCCTGCCAACCTTGGTGGAGCCGGTGAAATTGACCCGGCGAACCGCCGGATGCGCGACCAGCGCCTCGACGATCAGAGGCGCATCTTCAGGCGCATTGGTGATGACATTGATTACGCCGGCGGGAAGGCCGGCCTCCGTCAGCGCGGTCGCGATCAGCCGCTGCGTGCCGGGGCACTGCTCGGAGGTTTTCAGGATGACGGTGTTGCCGCAGGCGATCGGCATGGCGATGGCGCGTGTGGCAAGGATAACGGGCGCGTTCCAAGGGGCAATGGCGAGGCAGACACCGGCCGCCTGACGCACACCCATGGCAAGTGTGCCGGGTTTGTCTGACGGAATAATCTCGCCGCCGATCTGGGTGGTCATCGCCGCGGCCTCGCGCAGGATATTGGCTGCCAGCATGACGTTGAAGCCGGCCCAGGGTGCCGTCGCGCCTGTCTCTTCCATCATCAGGCGCGTAAATTCACCAACCTTCGCATCCATGATATCGGCCGCCTTTGCCAAGATCGTGCGACGTTGCCCGGGACCCGTGCTCGACCATGCGGAAAAGGCATTGGAAGCCGCCTCGATCGCGGCGGCTACATCTTCAAGACCAGCGGCCGGTGCGCGGCTTGCTAGCTTATCGGTAAAGGGGTCGTGGCGATCATAAGTGCGCCCGCTGGCCGCCGGCCTGTCGACGCCGTTGATGAGAAGGGAAATATTCATCTCTTGTCTCCTGATGAGGATGTTTTCCAATGCATGTCACGCAAAAGTGCGTAGCGGCTTTGCGCGACATGCATGAATTCAAAGACCTAAAGCGCGAGGAGCGAACCCGAAGGTTCGCGACGCGTTTTAGAAGCCGAGGACATCGGCATTGATGGAGGCTTCGAGCCCGCCATCGACCGGAAGATTGGCCCCGCTTACCCAGCGCGCGCCATCCGAGCAGAGGAACAGGATCGCAGGCGCGATGTCGGCTGACGTTCCTGCCCGCCCGACGCGCGTGATGTCGCTATCGACACGCTCGTCACCGAGTACGGCGCGGAATTGCTTGAGAATCGGTGTTTCCACTGGTCCGGGGCTAACGGCGTTGACGCGAATGCTGCGATCTCTGAACAGCGGCTGATGCGCCGCCTGCATAGTCCAGAGCAGCAGCAATTCCTTGGACAGCGGATAACCCTCTTCGTTCTTCAAGCCGTGCTCAGCCGCGACGGCAGCGACGTCGGGAAAGCCCTCGATCGCCGTCAGCGTCTTTGCCCGCTCGAGATTGGCCCGCCAGCCATAACCCGCGATCGAGGCGACATTGACGATCGCGCCCCCCTCCCGCAATCGTGACGCGACCGCCTGCGAAAGCGCCCTTAGGCCATAGAAATTGACCGCAAGCGTTGCCGCAATACCAGTACTGCCTGAAAGGCCGGCGACGTTGGCCAATGCGTCGATCCTGCGCGGCAATTGCCCGACGATGTCGGTCACGCCCGCAACGCTCGAAATGTCGCCCTTGATGAAAGACGTGATGCCCTGCGATGGTTCGCGCACATCGATCCCGATAACATCCGCGCCCAATTGGCCCGCAAGCTCAGCGGTGCGTGCGCCTATACCCGAAGCGACCCCGGTGACGACGATGGTCTTGCCGAAAAGCATGATTTCACCTTTCTCATGAAACGCGACGATTGGCTCTGTCGCTATTGCTTGTCTTTGAAAAGATCCGAAATGGTCAGCCGGTAACCGACCGGCAACAATTGCAGGTCAAAGCGGCGCTCGATCGCGCCCCACAGACCCTGCGGCAAATAAAGCGAAAACAGCAAAGCTGCCGCGCCGAGGCCGACCAGATACCAGACCCCCGTCCCGCCAAACGCGGTTTCAATCACAAAGAACAACAGCGCCCCGAGGATCGCGCCCTCGAACTTGCCGATGCCGCCCACGAGCACCATGAAGATCATGTAGGCCGTCCATTGCACGCTGAAATAGGTCTTTGGCTGGAAGGTGACCGCGGTCGCCAGCCACAATCCGCCGGCAACAGCGATACCAAAAGCCGCAAGCACGAAGAGCAATCGCTTGGTAGCAGCTACTCGGACGCCAACCGAGGTTGCTGCGTCCTCATTGTCACGGATCGCCTGCATCGCCGCACCTGCCCGGCTGCGCATCAGGGCAAAGAGAGCACCAAGCAAGGCGATCATGGCTGCAAGCGCCAGCCAGTAGATCGCCACCCGCCGCGCAGCACTGTCGTAACCATTCAATGCAATGAGTGAGGTGCCGGTTTCTCCTTGAATGAGCCGGTCCAGATTGACGAGCAGATGGGCAAGCTCGGCGAGCACCCACATGCCGATCGCAAACTCCCCACCCTTCAGCCGCAGCATGAGCCATGACAACGGCACAGACAGAATGCCGGTGATAACAGCAGCAGCAAACACCGAGACAAATGGATCCAGCCCTGCATCCGCCAGACGAATGGTGAAATAGGCGCCGAGACCGAAGAAGACCTGCTGGCCGACGGAAACCAGGCCGGCGAAGCCCGCCAGCGCATTCCACATGGCAGCAAGGATGACGTAGATGAACAGAGTGGTCATCCGGTCGATGGCGCCGGCCCCGAGAACCGCAGGCGAAGCGGCAAGCAGGATGACAACCGCGATCATCAGAGCCAATGTCCGTCGAGATGAGGCGGTCCAGCGCTCGACGGATATTCCGGGAACAATCGTGATCATGTTGGGCTCCGAAGAAGCGCGCGGATCCTGCCGAGCCCCAGCAAAGGGAGCTGGCGGAGCCGAACGAATAGAACAAGCAGAAAGGCGACGTGGCCACCGATCAGGAAACCCTGCGGGTGGATTTGGGCGCCGATGGACTGCGCCAGACCGAGAACGATGCCGCCAACCAGGGTTCCCCAGAGAGAGCCCGCACCGCCGATCACCGCCGCTTCAAAAGCGAACAGCAGCTGCGGCCCGCCCGAATAGGGATTGAAGGTCGCCCGCATCGCAAGGAACGCCCCGGCGATACCGACGGTCACCATGGTAATCGCTGTTGCAACCGCATTGACCTTGCGAGCGTCGATGCCGACGAGACCAGCCGTATCGGGATCTTCCGCCGTCGCACGAATGGACCGGCCGAGAGCGAAACGACTGAGGAAGAGCTGCAGGCCGCCGAGAATGACGATCGCACTCACCATCATCAGCACGGCCAGTTTGCCGACGAAGATGTGGCCCGGCAGTTGCCACGAGGCGTAGGACAGATTGCCGATAAAGGGCGCCAGCGACCGCGTATCGGCGCCGAACTGCTCGAACAGTAGATTGTCGATCACGATCGACAATCCGAACGTCGTCAGGATCGGCAGAAGTGTGCCGCCACGGGCGCTCCGCTCGAGCACAAACCTCTGTAGCAACCAGCCCATGAGTGCCATGACGGGCAAAATGATCAGCAAGCCGGCGAAAGGCGGAACGCCGAGTTTCGCAGCCAGCAACCAAAGGCCGTAAGCAGCGACGACGGCAAAGCTGCCATGCGCGAGATTGATGACGCGCATGACCGAGAACATGAAGGACAATCCGCAGGCGATGACAGCATAATAGCCACCGAGCAGGACACCTTGAAGTAGGGTATTGATCATGACGCGCTCCTTTCGGCCGTTGCCCGATGCAGGCCGAAATAGGCTCTGGTGACATCATCGCGCGTGGCGCCGGACGCCGGTCTATCAAGGACGATATGCCCCTCAAGCATGCAGATGACGCGACTTGCGACGCTCATCGCCCGCGACAGGTCCTGCTCCACGAGAACGATCGTCGTGCCGGATGACAAAAGGCCTTGCAGCTGTTGATAGACGCGATCGACGACCAGCGGCGATAGCCCAAGCGATACCTCGTCGAGCAGCAGGATATCGGGATTGCTCATCAGCGCCCGGCCGATCGCAGTCGCCTGCTGTTCGCCACCCGACAAATGGCCGGTCTTGGCTTGGCGGCGTGGCTTCAAATTCGGAAAGGCATCGAAGACCCTCTCGACCGTCCAGGCGCCTTTGCGGCCAGAACTCTTGCCGAGCAGCAGATTTTCCTCGACCGTCATTTGCGAAAACAGTCGCCTGCCCTCCGGCACCAGGGCAATGCCTCTCGCAATGCGCTTGTGCGACGGAATGAGGGTGACATCAGCGCCATCGAGCAAGATCTGGCCGCCGGCGGGAAGATGCGCGCCGGCAATGGCGCGCAGCAATGTCGTCTTGCCGGCACCATTGGCTCCAACGAGGGCGAGCACTTCACCCTTGGCGAGGTCGAAACTGAGGCCGCGCACCGCTTGCAGCAAGCCGTGGCGAACATCGAGATTGCGCACGGAAAGGATCGTCATGCGGGCGTTCCTCCCAGGTAGGCACGCACCACCTCGGCGTCGTTCATGACAGCCTTCGGATCACCATCGGCAATGATCTTACCGGCATCCATGCAGATCAGCCGATCGACGACCTGCAGCAGGATATGGACCATATGTTCGATCCAGACGATGCCGATGCCCCGGCGGCGCAATTCGAGAATGGTCTCGACCAGTTCCGCCGCTTCGCCGTCGGTCAATCCACCGCCGATCTCGTCGAGCAGCAGCAACCGGGGGGACGTTGCAAGGGCGCGGGCCAATTCCAGTCGCTTACGATCAAGCAATCCAAGCGTGTCGGCCCGGCGGTTGGCAACGCCGAGCATGCCGCAGAGCCGCAAGGAATCAACCACCCGCTCATAGGCTTCGTCACGCTCGGACGCCTTGCCATGGGAGGCGGCAACAAAGACGTTTTCGAAGGTTGTCATGCCACTGAATGGTTTGGGAATCTGATGTGTTCTGACCAGACCGGACCGGCAGCGATCGGCCGCAGTTAGGGCGGTGACATTCTTCCCATCGAAGGAGATCGTCCCCGCGTTCAGCGGAAAGGCACCCGCTAGCGCACTCAGCAAGGTTGTTTTTCCTGCTCCGTTCGGACCCACAATGCCGACGGCGTCGCCGTCACCCATGGAAAAATCGATGTTTTCGAGAACCACAAGCGCCCCGAAGCGCTTGTGGATTCCCTTGGCCGACAGGAAATCCCGGTCTGGCCTATGTCGTTCTTGCTCCTGCACGATAGTCTCACCCATTATAAGCAATGAGCTTAGCCGCGACGGGCACGTTCGGATCGGTTGCATGCTCGGTGACGACATAGTCGAGCGCGAATTTCGAGCCGGCAGGCGCCTTCACCCATTGCGTGCCGATGATCGGCCCCGGAGACACGTTGGCGACGGGACCGTTGGTGAAATCCACCCTTCCGGCGATCGTCGTTGTCTTCAGCGTGCTCATTGCCTTAGCGACGGCCTCCTTGCTCTTGGCATCAGAAGCAGCCTTGAGGGCGTCAAAACCGGCATCGAGAAGCGAAAGGCTCGCACCGAGTTGCTGCGTCCATTGCTTGCCGCTTGCCGCCTCATAGCCATCGGCAAGCTCGGTTCCGGAGACACTCGTCAATGTCGACTTGTAAGGAAAGGCCTTGTGCCAATAGGCGGCACTGCCGATGTTCATACCAAGATCGCCGAGCGCCTCAATGTCAGACGGGAAGAGACCGGTCTTTGCAATCTGGCAAATCTTGATCTGCTGGGTGAGACCCTGCTGCGCCGCCTGTCGCCAGAAAGCGGCAAAATCCGGCGGGATCGGAAAGCTGTTGAAGATTTCTACGCCTTCCTGGCGAAACAGCGCGATCTGCGAGGAGAAGTCAGTCGTTCCAGTCTCGTAGGCGCCGGGATCGACGATGGTGAAGCCGGCCTTGGCGAGCGCCGGGGCCAGATTGGCGCGGATCGCATTGCCATCCGCATCGTTCGGATACATGACGCCGACCTTCTTGTTGGTCTCGATCAGGTTCCACTGCGAAATATAGGTCTTCAGGAATTCTCCGACACCAAAACCGAAGTGATAGGTCCATTTGAACGGCGACGGTGCGCCGGGCTTGGCGCCACGACCGAAATACCAGGCCTCCCACGGCATGACAGTCGAAAGGCAGGGAACACCCGCCGCCTCGCAGGCATCGGCAACGGGATTGATCGTCTCCGGCGTCGAAACGGCCAGCATGAGATCCACCGCCTGGTTGTTGATGAGATCCTTTGCCAATTGCCCGGCCCGTGACGGATCGGACTGCGTGTCGCGGTCGAGGATCTCCACCTTCCATGTTTTACCCCCGATCTGCAGGCCGCCAGCCAGGGCCTTGCGCGCGAGATCCAGGACGTAGCCATCCGTCTCGCCGAAGCCACCAAGCGGCCCCGTGCGCGGGCTGATGAAGCCGACCTTCAACGTATCGTCGGCAGCAAAAGCGGCACGATTGCCGATTGCAATTGCGGTGGCGCCAGCTGCCGTCGCCACCATAAACCCGCGCCGCGTCAACCCACTCATCAATTTCGGCCTGTTGAACTTATCCGTCATGTGATCTTCCTCCCTTTTTGCCGGAGCCCTCTTACTCCGCATGCCCTTGTGCATTTCCGGCCGCCAACGTCAGATCGGATAGTCTCGCCTGCCCGACGCAAGCGTGATCCAGCGTAGCTCCGTGAATTCGTCGATGGCCGCCTTGCTGCCAAAGCGGCCGTAGCCGCTTGATTTGACGCCGCCGAACGGCATTTGCGGCTCGTCTGCAACTGTTGCTTCGTTGATGTGGCATATACCGGTCTCGATGCGCTTTGCGACGATGAGCGCCTGATTGATGTCGCGGCTGAATATCGCGGACGACAAGCCATATTCATTGTCATTGGCGACGGTGATCGCCTCATCGATGCTCTCGACGCGGATAATCGCGGCGACCGGCCCGAAGCTTTCCTCGCGATAGATGCGCATGGCGGGCGTTACCTGGTCGATGATCGTGGCGTCGATCAAAGTGCCGCGCGCATGCCCGCCACAGGCGATCACCGCCCCTTTCTGCGTGGCATCTTCCACGAGGGCGCGAACACGCCTTGCCGCTTCCGCAGTGATCATCGTTCCGAGCGGCGTGTTGCCGTCGCGCGGATTGCCCGCGACAAGTGTTTGAGCCTTCGCCTTGAACTTGTCGACGAACTCATCGGCAATCGCCTCCATCAAGATGATGCGTTCGGTCGACATGCAGATCTGGCCCTGGTTCATGAAGGCACCGAAGGCGGCGGCCCGCACGGCCTCATCGATATCGGCATCGGCAAGCACGATAAACGGCGCTTTGCCGCCAAGTTCCAGCAGGCATCGTTTGAGATGCCGCGCCGAGGCTTCGGCGATGAGACGGCCGACGCGCGTCGAACCGGTAAAATTGATCCGGCGCACGGCAGGATGCGCGATCAATGTCTCGACGATCGCCGCTGCATCCTTGGGAGCATTTGTGATGACATTGACGACACCGGGCGGGAAACCGGCATCGCGCATCACCTCGCCGATAAGGCAGTGAGTTCGAGGGCAAAGTTCGGATGCCTTCAGGATGACCGTATTGCCGCAGGCAAGCGGCATGGCGATAGCGCGGACGCCGAGAATGATCGGCGCGTTCCACGGGGCAATTCCAAGGCAGACCCCGGCTGGCTGGCGCACAGCCATTGCGAGGCTGCCCTGTTCACTGGAGGGGATGATTTCGCCCGCGACCTGTGTCGTCATGGCAGCTGCCTCGCGCAAAATTTCGGCTGCGAGGTCACAATTGATCGCAGCCCAGAGCGCGGTCGCTCCGGTTTCGCCGACCATCGCTGCAACGAATTCTGCCCGACGTACCGTCAGAATGTCGGCCGCCTTGTTGAGACATTTCCGGCGCTCACCAGGCCCGGTCTGCGACCATGCGGGAAAAGCGGCCGCTGCGGCTGAGGCAGCGCGGGCTGCATCCGCCACCGAAGCCGCCGGCGCGATGGTGGCGACATCTCCGGTCGCCGGATCAATGCATTCGAAAGTGGCTGCGTCCAAAGCATCGGACGCTTCATTATCGATCAGCAGCTTTGCCACGAACATCGCGATCGTCCACATTTGTGCAGGCACCGCCTACAGTTTTCCGGGTGGGAGCGGCACGCAGGGCGGCGCGGCGCGATGGAACCGCAAGCGCCTGATAGTTCCTGTGGAGGCCTCCTCCCAAAGGCTCATGAAGAGAGATTACGTGGTTACCGAGAGCTTTGAATGTGATTTTCTGGGTTAATATTGCAAATATCTGGCAATCATGTCATCGGTTCGTCATGCCACACAGAGGAGAGTGCGTTGGTTTCCGACAGCGGCATTCATCTGCATGCGCGCGGAGAATGGCGCGAGCCGTCATTGACGCTTCGGACGATCCGTTTCCAGAAGGGCCTATACGCGCAGTTTCATCATCTCTGCCTGCTGCAAGCGGGAACGGCGACATTGGCGCTGGAGGGAGAAGAGCCAAGATCCCTGCAGGCGCCGACCATCGCCTATATGCCGCCGCAGTCGCGCTGCGAGCTGCATATGGCCGCTGGGGCCGCGGGCTTCATCATAGGTGCCTCGACGCAAATCATCGTCGACGCCATCGGCGATCGCGCCGAATCCTACGCGCTCAGAATCTTCAGCGAGCAGCCATGGTTCATGGCCGAGCCGGATGCCGAAGCCGTCAACGAGCTGCAACCACTGGTGGCTGGTTTCGTGCGCGAACTCGGCGACCCCTCCCGCGCGTCCTGGATGGCGATTGCAGCCTATATGCGCCTGATCTTTATGGCGCTTTGGCGGGCCGCCGGCGCGGAAGCTGCAGAGCAGCGCGGACGTGGCGGTGGAGCATCAGTGCTGCAAAGATACCGGCAGCTTGTCGAGATCGGTTTCCGGCAGCATCGATCGATAACGGATTATGCGCGGGAGCTCGGCGTGACCACGGATCGGCTGCACTCCATCTGCAGCAGCGAGCTTGGCCGTTCGCCCGTTCAGTTGTTGCACGAACGGGTCGTGCAGGAGGCTAAACTGCGATTGGAGCGATCCGCTCGCACCGTCCAGGAGATTTCCGATGGGCTCGGCTTCCGCGATCCCACTTATTTCAGCCATTTCTTCAAGAAAAAAACCGGCTTCTCGCCTGCCATCTATCGAGACCTCGCCCGTAAGAGCGAGGCCTCAACGGTCACCTTGTCCTCGGGCTACGCCGATTGGCCCTGATATCTAGATATCCGGATATCGATCATACGATCAGTCCCTTCATCGGCATGACATGATCGGAACCTGGGAAGACGTCGCGCGCCAGCACCACCGGTGACGCACCGAGCAGATCGACGGCGATCCCCTTGATGACTGCGCGCAGGTCGGTCGTCGCGGCAAGATCTCGGCCGTCACGCAGTTGCGCCGGCTTGAGACCCGGCCAATCTGCAATCACCCGGCCGCCCTTGATCGCACCACCGGCAAGGAAAGCCGTTGTCCCGGTGCCATGGTCGGTGCCTTCCGTGCCGTTGACCTGCGCAGTCCGGCCAAATTCGGTTGCAACGACGATCGCCGTGTCCTTCCACACCGGTCCAAGTTCTTGCTGGAAGGCCGCCAGTGAGTTATCGAGCCCGACAAGCAGCTTGTTCAGCCGGTCAACTTCACCGGCATGGGTGTCCCAACCTTCGAAGGCAAGGGCAGCGACACGGGGACCGTCTTCTTGCGCCAGCAGGCGCGCAGCGCCTCTTGCCATCTGCTCCATGCCTGTCGGATCGCCAGGACCGCCCCTTGCCTTGACGTCGAGACCGGCCGCGATCTTTCCGGTGGAAATGCCCTCCGCCAGGATTTTCGCGAAAAGCGGATCAGTGTGGGTGTAGAGATCCATCAACCGCGGCGGCAAGTCGTCGCTGACGGGCTGAAGATTGGACGGCGACCAGCCGAGGACCGGCGCCTTGCCTCGAATGACGAGCGGCGCATTGGCCCCAACCGACAGTCCACGGAACGCCGATGCATCTGGAGAAACTTTATCGCCCTTGGGAAGCCCCTCGAGCATCCGATTCAACCAGCCTGAATCGACGCGGCCGGGCATTTCATAACCGGATTCCAACACGTCCTGACCATCGAAATGCGATCGATCGCGATAGGGCGTCGCGCTGGCATGGACGACGGCCGCCTGTCCCGCACGATAAAGCTGGTTGAAATTCGGCATCGAAGGATGCAGCGCAAAGAAGCTGTCGAGCGGTAGCGCCGCATGCGGACCGCTCGTCGTCATGGCGATCGATTGCCGCAAAGCCTGATAATCGGGGTCACCAATGGGTGGAACGGCCGTCAACCCGTCAAGCGCACCACGCAGGATGATGGTGATGAAACGCGGGTCACGCCCGCCCGCGGCATAGGCGAAGCGCGGGATGAAGGCCCAGGCAAACAGAGCACCAGAAGCGCCAAGAATGGCGCGGCGAGTAGGAGTCATCAATTCGCAAGTCATGATCAACGCCTTTGAAATTCGGGGGAAAGATAGGCGATCGCCAGGCCCTGACTGCGCGTTTCCGCTCGCGACACGGCCTGCAGCGTTTCCTTCGAAAGAAGCGGCCCCAGACTGTCGGAGATGAAACGGCGCGGATCGATCTGCGGTGGCACCGCATTCGCTATCATGTTGGCAACATCCATGCGCATGCTAAGGCTCTCGCTGGACGCCCAGACATCGACGGTATCGGCAAACCCGTTCGGTCCGGCTGGAGCCCAGAATGGTTGACCCATGGCATTCAAGGTGCCGAGAATGACATTCGGCTTCGGCGTTTCGCCGCTCGCGCGCAGAAGCGCGGTCATGAATTCCAGCGGCGAGCGAACCTTGGAAAGCGTTGGATTCCAGGCGTCTTCAGAGCCGACGAGCGCGCTGTAGACGGCCGAGAGATCGCCATCGGTCTTGCTGAAGGTGGCAGCAACCGCCTGCACAAGTGCCGGGGGCGGCGTGTCGGCGACGAAATGCCGGACTAGCTTCGTGGCGATGTGCTGAGCGGTCGCGGGGTGGCGGGCAAGATCCCGTAGCACTTCACGCCCCTGCCCAACGCCGTTGTCGGCATAGGTGAGGCCAAGGAGTGTCTGATCGCCGGGCTCATGTGCGCCGGCATTGAAGACGAAAGTCCCGGGAGCGCCGAGCTTTCCTTCGGCGCGCGCCACCGTCCAGCCGGTGATGATCTTGGCAAGCGTCGTCACATCGGTCTGTGTGTAGCCGCCATTGACGCCAAGCGTGTGAAGTTCCAGCGTTTCGCGAGCGAGGTTCTCATTCAGACCGCGCTTCTTGTTGCCGTTGGCTTTGGAGTTTGGCCCGATCGACTGCTGATTGTCGAGATAGCCGAGCATGGCCGGATGGGTTTCGACGGCAAGCAGCATGTCGGCGAAACGCCCGAAGACATGCGGGCGAATGGCTTCGCGCTCGAAAGCGCCGGCCACGATATGGACCTCTTCGCTCTTGGAGACTGCGACCGCGAAGTGGTTTGCCCAGAACATGGCAAGCCGCTCGCCAAAACCGATGAGCGGCTGCCGGATGGTGCCGTTAAAGCGAGCATCCACTTCGGCAAGCAGGATCTGCTGCGGAAGATAGGGCATGGCGGGCTGCATCGGCTTGTCGACGGGCTTGCCGGGTGGCGGCGCCATCGCCTGATTACCCGGTTGGGCAGCCATGGCGCCGGCAGGCTGTGGCGCAGCCTGCTGCGGCCGTGGCGGACCTTGCACCAGCTTGTCCTGCGGCGAGGCGGCAACAGCAGTGACCGCCTGTTGCCTCGCCTGCTTGCGCTGCTCCTGAAAAGCATAAAGAGCGACCAGAAGATTGGCCGTCGATTGAAGTTCCGGCCCGACTGGAACAGGAACGAAGCGTTCGGTGATCTCTTCCATTAGTGCGCCGCGCGGATCGGATGCGATCGGCGCGGTGCCATTGTGGTCGGCTCCCAACCCGAACCGGGAAAGGGCGAGCGCGGCATAAACATCATTCGATTGCTGAGCCATGTTCCTGCCAACTCCTGTATCAAACACATAGCTTAAACGCGGGTGCGTTTCCGATCCGTCGGTCGGCGAGTGTGATCATTTCGTGACGGCGCCCCTCGGCACGCTGCGCCGGATCATGCTTTCGGCAAGGGCGCGGCGTTCGTCGTAGGAAAGCGTTGCAGCGAAATCCACGGCGCGTTGCTCAAGCTTGGCCCGCAACCCGATATCGGCATTGCGCGCCCTTGCCAATGCAGCCGAGAGTGCCGCCGTATCCAGTGTCGGCTGGCCTAAAATCGAAGCGGCATCGACCTTAGCCTGCTGCGCATCGAGAATGGTCTGGCGCTCTTCCTTGCGTGCCTCGTTGAGAGCAGCCCTCAGTGCCTTCCTCTCACTCGACGGCAGTTGTTCGCCGCCCAGGGGCATTGCACCGACGGGTGCCCGCGAATTGCGGATCCAGGTCAATCCCCCGCCCGCCAGCCCCGCGATCAGAAAGGTGTTCAACACGAGCAGCGCTATGACCAATATTCGGAAACTGCGATCTGTCATTGGCTTTCCTGCGTTATAGTCACGTCCGATCCGATGTCGCCGAACATGGTGCTCGTCCCCTCCGACACGACGGTGGTTTCCGATGTCAGGCTTGGCGCCAGCACGGCGATGGCGACGCTGCCCGCAAAGGCGCCGGCAAGTCCGACGCCGACAAGACCAATGCCCGCCGAGCCGAACCGGAACCAGTTGCGGATCCGCGACCGGCGCGAAAGCTGCCCGACGATCTGGCTACCAAGCCGCAAGGGGATCGGTTTCAGCGTGTAGGTGTCAAGCAATGCATCGAGATCAGCGGCGCGATCCAGCACGTCATACGCATTGTTTTGCGCGGTATATTCGCGGGCGGCCGCGCGCTCTGCCTGCGGCCAGCGGCTGATGTCGCCGCCATAAGCGTCGGCCATTTTGGCAAACCGCTCGCTACTCATCGGGCCTGCGATATGTTCAACCATCGCCCTGTTCCTTCAACAACAGCGCCTGCAATGAACGCCTTCCTCGCGCCAGCAAGCTCTCCAATGCGTCCACGCTGACATCCATGATCGCAGCCGCTTCCACATTCGACAGCGCCTGATAATAAACCAGAATGATTGCCTCGCGCTGCCGAGGCGCAATCATCTGCATGGCCAGTTCCACCCGCCGCGATGGATCTTCCTCGCTCATCAGCCCCGCATCCGGTGCCGGCCCCTCATATTCGATTTCAGGCGGCGACTCGGCCAGGACGTCCTTGCGCCGGCGCAGGCGGTCATAGCAAAGGTTGATCGCCACGCGATGCACCCATGTGCTGAAGCGAGCGTTGCGCTGGCGCCAGCCGCCGGCATTTTTCCACACGCGCAGGAAGGTTTCCTGCGCCACATCCTCAGCTTCGACGGCATCACCGAGCATACGGGTTGCCACCGAAAGGATACGCGGCAGTTGCCGCGTCACCATCATGCGCATCGCCGGCACGTCGCCGGCGGCGATACGGCCCACCAGATCCCCTTCCAGGTCGCCATTCTCGGGCGCGCGATCCCTTTTCATCGACAATCGCCACCGTCCAAAATTCGAGCGCTCTGCGCATTGCACGCCCCTTCCGCGCCGTTGACAAGAGGGCCGTGTCTGTTCGTCTTTCCCGGCACGGGATACCAATCCGATCGCAGCGTCTCTTTCCTTCGACATGAAGCATGGGGTCTCAACCGTTGAACGGCCAGGCCGCCGAAATCCGTCGCTCCGGCATCACCGATTTTGGACTATTTCCGCAGACCCGATGTCTCTTTCGGGAACCACAAAAAGCCGGCTCGCCCAGGCCGGAAGACCGCAAGGTCTCCCACCGGGCTGCCGGCCCATGCGAAGATCCGAATCCCGAGGCGATTTCTTATCAGAGTGTCAGCAGATCGGTTGTCGTCTGATCCTGCGTGTCGGAAGCGTAGAGATTGCCAAGTTGCGGGCGCTGCGCCTTTATTGCCGCTTCGAACTGGTTTTGCGTTAGGGATCCCGAGCCAGAAGTATCAAGGCTGCCGAACAGTGCAGTCGCCTGATCCGCACCCATGTCGGACGGTCGCGCAGCAACGAATTCAGCTTCCGTGACATTGCCGTCACCATCGGTATCCATGGAGGAAAAGGCCTTGGAGAGCTCTTCATCACCCATCCTGCCGCCATGGTGCATATGATGGCCGGTCTTCATCGCCTTTGCCAGTTGCTCTTCGGTGAGCGAGCCGGTCTTATCCTTGTCGAAGCTCTCAAACAGCTTGCTAGCCTGGTCCGCACTGACATTTGCCGGACGCGCGGCAACGAATTCCGCCTCGCTGATATTGCCATCACCATTGGTGTCCATGGCTTTGATCAGGTCAGCCTGTTTGCTGCTTTGAGAGTTCGTCGCTACTACCGGCTGAGAGCTCGATGTCGAGCCGGCAGAATCGCTGTCGGACTTGGCACTCGAACCGCCGGTGTCGCCACCGCCACTACCGGACTGAAGATTGAGAATAACGTTCATCAACTGCGCGATCAGCTGCTGGGCGGCAGAAATCTGAGACTGGTCGTCCGATGACGAAGAGGTACCTGCATCGGATGAATTGCCGGAAGAGCCGGCGGCCGGGATCAAGGATGCCGAATCGTCGTTGACGGAGGATGTTGAGCGAGATGTCTGATACTGAAAATAGCGATTGGACAGAACTGAGGTAATGCTCGTCATTGGGGCCTCCAGGTGCGAGCGTTGAGAGGGACTCCGATGGCCTGCGCATATACGAACTCAACACAGAACCGCCAAGGCATGCCCGCGCAGACGCAATGCCACGGCTCTTGACCATCGATATGGGCGGAGGATTGCCGAGGACGGAGATCAAAGCCGTTCTGTGCCCCGGTTTGGCGGATAAAGCCAATCATGAAGCGGCTGAACTCAGAATCGCCCGAAGTTATTCGTCGCCGTCATGGCGCTATCGGCATCTGCACATTTTCGATATTGCACTTCCCAACGCCGCGAAATTGCACAAGGAAACTTGTGCGTGGCTTATAGGCGCTTGACGAATACCTCTCGTTGCGATTTTCTTTCTCGATTTTTAGAGAATGTCCAAACTTCGCTTCGCCGCCCTATGCTGCAGATCCAAGAAGATGACGAGCACCGGCGCGACGTTGATGGAGCAAGAAACTAAGAATAAGAATGAGGGGGTCGCTTGAGAATGGGCACATGTGGAGAACTGAATGAGGCGCACTAAGGAGGAGGCTGCAGAAACGAGGAATGAGATTTTGCAGTCCGCAAAAGCGCTGTTTCTCGACAAAGGATATGAAAACGTAAGCCTGGAAGAAATTGCCACGGCGGCCGGTGTGACGCGGGGGGCGGTTCACTGGCACTTCAAGAACAAGCAGGGGCTGATGTTCGCAATCCGCGACGAGGCCCAGCAGCCATTCGATGAATTGGCCGAGCGGATGTCGCGGGAATTGCCGCCCAACCCACTCGACCTTATTGCCGACGCCATTGCATCCATATTCGAGGACGTTCAGCACGACCCGCGCAAGCGCAGCATGCTGAAGGTCATGATGCATCTCGATATGGCTTTCTGCGACGGCACGACGAACCGTGCCAGCTCCTTCCGGCAGGACATGCACGACAATTTCGAGCGTATTTTCAAGTTGATGAATGAGAAGACCCAACTGCCGCCGCCCTGGACGCCGGATACTGCCGCGTCAGCGCTGACAGCCGTCATCGGCGGCCTTATCACCGAATGGACGCTGGATCGGGGCAATTTCCAGCTCGTGCCTTGCGGGCAGATGTTCATCAAGATGGTTTTGAAGACTTGGTTCCCATCGGTCCAGACGCACGACATAGCGACGCCTGTCGCCTGAAACTAAAAAGGATCCGGAGGGAAAGCCGGATCCTTTCTCTTTGATCGGAGGTCAACCGATCACGATGAGAAGCCTGACGGATTGGAACATCAGGCTTCTCTTACCCGGCGCGGGGCCGGGTAATCTCTCAATTAGAAGCTACGCTGGAAGCGCAGGATACCAGCCCACTGATCCTGGTTCACAGAATCGAAGTTGGTGTAGGAGACTTCCGGCTCGATGAGCAGGTTCTTGACCGGGTTCCACTTCAGGTTCGTGGTCGCGGCAAAGATCTTCGAGTCGGTGTAGGCGAGCTGCAGGTTCCACTTCAGCTTTTCGTTGATCGGAACGCTTGC
>NZ_JARWLA010000013.1:0-169895 GCF_047445805.1 Rhizobium sp. BR 314
ATGCGAGGGCAGAAGCACCAAAACAGCAGCGCCGGTATCGATCCGGCGCATGCAAAGTGGTTGGAATGGAACGACGCTCATCGGGAATTCCGCCTGCGCTGCCATCAGCAGCAACGTCTGGAGACGCAATTGGTCGAGGCCGTCGGCTTTCCGAAAATAGAGGTTAGCGTCCCCGGCAAGCCGACACCAGTCACCATCCAGAGTTATGCAGATATCGAATCCTGGCTCGATGGCCCGGAGAACGCTGCAGCACGCGAAAAGGCCAGAGGAGACCTGTCGGCAAAACTCAGCCGCTGGAAGGCCGAAGATAAGGTCCTTGGATATTCCAAAGCACGGAAAGCCGAGCACCTGGCCGGTGATCGCGAACTCGCCCTGGCCGCGGAATTATGGGACTTGCCTGCGAGGTCCATCGAAGGTGTGATCGCCAAGCTGCATGCCGTTCTGACCATCGGAATATCAGCGCCAGGCTGCAACGAGTTCCCCTGGCCACCACTGCGCTCGGTAATGAACGATCTCCTCGAAACGGTCAGAGTGCAGCATTTCGTTGCGTCGAATGGAGTGGCTGCAGCGCAACGCTCTGCGCAACTTGATGGGATAGGCTCAAGCTCTTCGCTAGATTGTGTCGGGTCGGGCGTTCCATTTTGCCGTCGGTGACGGCAGGCTGACCGCGAGAGCCCACACAGGGATTATCGGCAATGGCAAAACCGAATTGCAGGCTTTGGTCGCGCGGCCCTCGCAAACCCCGACCTGCCCACGAAGCGACGTCTAGGTCTACCGCTAGCCGAGGCCGGATATTCCACCCTCTCCACGCCGGAGCCGAAGGAAAATGTCGATTGTTCCTGATTGCGTGTGATGGCGTTGTTTGAAATTTGGCCGCTTGAGGCCGACCCCGGGTTTTCAGGCAGACCGTGCACTTACGGCTTCCCACGTGGCCATGGCCTGGCGTCGATGGGTTCGAATTTGTGCTGCGGAGCGGTTGGTCTGGGACGAAGAGGTTTCGGACGGCGGAGAAGATCGACGCGAAATGTTGCAATGCACCGACCGACCGGAAACCCTGTCGCGTTCGCTCCCGTTTTCGGAACGGCAGGTGAGAATTCCCTGCCCGGTTGCTCAAGCCTTTATGCGAGCGGTGTTCCACGTTCGGCTTGACCTGGCGTTTGGCCGCCCCATAGGAGCGCAATTTGTCTGTGATCATACGCTTTGGCGGCATGCCTGCTTCCTCAGAAGTCGCCTCAGCAGGCGCTTGGCCGCCTTGGTGCTGCGGCGCGCCTGGACGATCTCGTCGAGCACATATCCGTCCAGATCAACCGCTCTCCGTTCAATCTCGACCGGTCACAGCGATAATCGAACACCAGGAGCCAAGTTGGCCACCGCGCCGCCAACGGATACGCCGGCCGAGCCGGATGGGCCTGGCCGGCGGCGACGTTATTCCGCGACCTCGAGCACAAGCTCGACCTCGACGGGTAGACCGAGGGGCAGGCTCGCCACGCCGAGGACGACGCGACCCGAGAGCATCTCTCGTCCGAACACCCTTAGAAGGACCTCGGAGGCACCATCGGCGACTTTCGGATGATCACGGAAATCCCCATCAGCGGCGATGTAGACACCCAGCTTCGCGACAGCAGTGACCCTGTCGAGCGAGCCGAGATGGTCCCGAACGGCGGAAAGTGCGCTTAGTGCAGCGAGTTCCGCCGCCTTGCGACCTTCCTCTACCGAGAGCTCCCCGCCCAGGCGACCAAGAAACTGCGGCTTACGGTCGATCACCGGCAGCATGCCGCTCAAAAAGAGCAGCTTGCCGATCCGGACAGCCTCCACATAGGCGCCAAATGGGGTTGGCGGAGGTGGCAGGGCGATGCCGAGTCCCTTGAGCCGCTGTTCTGCGCCAGCGGCTTGCGCAACATTGTCGCTCACCATTTGCCCAGATGTGCGCCGCCGTCGACGTGCAGCACCTCCCCGGTGATACGTGGCGCCTCGGTGAGAAAGACGACGGCGTCGACAATCTCCTGGGTGGTCGAAATGCTGTTCATCGGAGACAGCGTTTTCAGAAAGTCCTTGGGATTATCCTTGTGAAGTGGTGTGTCGACGACACCCGGTGCCACGGTGTTCACGCGGATCCCCTCTCTTGCATATTCCATTGCGATGTTCTTGGAAGCCGCTTCGATACCCCCCTTGGTGATCATCGCGACCGAGACGGGCATACCCGCAATCGGGTGGCTGACCAGCGGCGTGGTGATGCTGACGATGCTGCCGCCGTTCTTCTGTTCGACCATCCGGCGCACGACCAACTGCGTCAGATGAAGAAAGCCTTCGATGTTGGTGGCGGCGAGCCTGCGATAGTCCTCCACCGTATAATCGATAAAGGGCTTGGCAAAGAAGATGCCGGCATTGTTGACAAGGGCGTCGATCCTGCCGAACCGCGAAAGAGCCGTCTCGAAAACCGTCGTCGCGGTTGCAGGATCTGCGATATCGCCATCCACGCGCGCCAACCGGTCCGAAACAGGAATTTCACTGGAGCGGGTCACGTTGCGCGACGTTGCGACCACGTTGTAGTCGCGGCTCAGGAAGGTATTGACGAGGCCGGCACCAATGCCTTGCGAGGCGCCGGTAATCACGATTGTCTTCGATTTGGACATTGCCATTCTCCGTTCACGTTAAAGCGCATCCGTTGCTCTGGCTGCGATGCTAGCCCGATCGGGATCCGGTCGTTTCGCTTGCATGGTGAGAATGTGATGAGAGTCGCGTTCTTTGATTAGATGAAAATATTTGAAATCTATTTTCCATCAGTGATAAAATGATCGCATGATCGATCTGAACGACATTGCGATTTTCGCGAAGGTAGCGCAGCTTCAAAGCTTCAGTCGCGCCGCTCATGCGCTTGCAATGCCCGTCTCGACGGTCAGCCGTCGGGTGAGCGCGCTCGAGGACCAGCTCGGTGTCACGCTCCTGCAAAGGACCACACGCCGGCTCAGCCTCACGGCTCAAGGGCGCGCCTATCTCGATCAATGCGACGAACCGCTCAAATCCCTTTACGACGCGCAAAACGTGCTCACTCGAACCCAGAAGCAGCCCGAAGGCCCGTTGAAGATTTCCGCACCCGTCATCTTTGGACAGGCGCCCTTTTACGACCTCGTTTCTTCCTTCATGTGGGCCTACCCCCGCATCGAAGTCGATCTCTCCATCACCAACGCCTTCATCGACCTGATCGCCGACAATGTCGATGTCGCGATCCGCTTCGGAGAACTGCAGGATTCGACGCTTGTCGCCCAGCGCCTCGGCAAAAGCGTGCGCTATCTTGTTTGCACCCCCGATTATCTCAACGGGCGCGAAACGCCCTCTCATCCTGATGAACTGCGTCATCATCGATGCGTTCTGTTGAATGGACGCAACAATGAAGCCGAATGGGATCTCGTCGGCAACGGCGAGACGGTAAGGGTGCATGTCTCCGGCGGTTTATCGGCCCACGATTTCCAGGCCGTCAGCGCCTTCACCTATCGCAGCCATGGCATCGGGCTTCTGCCTTCCACTTATTGCGACAAGCAGATCGCGAGCGGCGATCTCATCCGCTTGCTGCCGGATTGGTCCTCTCCGGAGATCTTCGTGCATGCGATCTATCCGTCCAGACGTTTCGTGCCGGCGAAACTCCAGGTTTTCCTGGATGCGTTAAGGGCCTGGAAAAATCCGCTCTGGATTCCGCTGCGCTGAAGCGCGGCGCTATTGCGGTTCCCGGGATGGGCTGTTCGAGCAAAGGGCTTCCTCATCGACCTACTGTGTCTGGCACACTTGCCCTTTTTATCGTCGCGATCCTTAAGGCGACCGTCAGGATCATAACGGAATCAATATTGGTCTTGCGATCGCGAATGGCGCAATTCTAACGCCATGGAACACGACACATTCAAACGACCACAAGGCTCGGTGACCATTCACAAGGGTATTTGGCATCTGCTTGCGGGAGATAAGCCACGGAGCGAGCCGATACGATCCGGATCGCAGCCGCCTCGCCGCTAAACTGGCCCGAATTCACGTCGCTGCGAAATGACGAGATCATTCTCGGCAATGACGGCCTGTTTCGCCTGGCGCTCTGGAGCGCCTCGAAATGTTGCACCGCTCTGTTGGCAACGCGGCGCCGTCCTGCTGCTGTCGGAACCAGACGGCGGTTGGGAAATCCGGTGCCGCGTGATCGCCAATGCCAGCCTGATGACACCTCAGCCCCTCTCCGGCTTCCTTTTGATGCCGGTCGAGTATTTCCAACCGACGAACCGAACGCCGCTTAATATGGATTTCTTCGCGGATGTCGACGAGAGCGCAAGAAGACCATTTCTTGCGCGAGCTATATTCAATCGGCGAGCAATTTTGGGCGGTTCGGCTTGACCGACCTCTTACCGGTTCGCCCATGCGACAGATACCATTTTCATCTCTGCTAGCGTGACACAAGGCTCACTTACTTGCTTCATGAAGGTCAAATTTCATTTCGCTCGACATGAGTGCGCTTGCGCCGACCCCGGTTAACTGCTGTTTGGATCTGATCACCGTAAGCCGTATGACCTTTTTCGTGTCTGAGGTGGCTCGCCCTACAATGGTCTTCCAAGGGTTGCTCGGATAGGACGAGCCGTGGCAGATTATAGAGAAGCTTTTGTCGGAATCGATGTTGCCAAGCTGAAGAACGCAATTGCAATTGCTGAAACTGGCCGGAGCGGAGCGATCCGTTATGTCGGTGAGGTTGAGGCATCAGATGCCAGCATGCGCCGCATTATCCAGCGGATAACCGCAAAGTTTGATCACGTACATTTCTGCTACGAGGCCGGCCCCACGGGTTACGGCCTCCGCCGGCTCATCACGTCGCTGGGCCATGACTGCATGGTTGTCGCTCCGTCGCTGATCCCGAGAAAGCCAGGTGACTGCGTCAAGACGAACCGTCGAGACTCGCTTGCGCCCGCTCTGGCGCTGTCGAGACATTGCGGATTCATCGGCAACAGGTAAGTGTTTTCAGGCCACCGCTGTGAGATTGCGGCAGTAGCTTTCAATTCAGTGGGCGAGCTGATTGCCTTGGTCTACTCCGTTTCATAAATTGAGATTTTTCCACCGGAAATGGGTAACCGATGCTTTGCCCTCACCTTGCCTGCTGTCGCCTGATCTGCGATCGCCGCACTGCGCAGCTCAGACCGAGTATGAAGGGCAGTGCACAAACGGCGAGCACATGCTTCCTCAAATCACTTCGGTATCGGGCGTTGCAGCCCGTTGGCGACAAATCCGGCTGTGGCATCGGTTGAGTTCAAATAGCGGATGAAAGCGTCGGCGGCTTCGGGCTTCTTGGCAGCTGTGGAAAGGGCTGCGGTGTAGGTGGTCACGTTCTGAAGAGAGGCTGGCAGCACGCCCGCAAATTCCACGGTTTCAATTGTGACTATATTGGGCACGGTAATCACCGTGAGATCGGCTTCTCCGCGTGCCACAGCCTCGACTGGATTTCCGCTGACAGTCCGGAGCTTCGGCTGCATCTGCGGGCCTATGCCGAGGCGGTCGATCAGGCCGAGAAAATATTTCCCGCTGGCGCTGTCAGCACCATATGCGGCGGAGTTCGCGGACAACAGGTATTGCCGAAACGCGTCCGGGGAACCGAGGTCGGGTTTGGGAAGTCCCTGGCGGATGGCAACGCCGACAAGAGCCGTAGCAAGATCGGTTCGTGAGGCGCTCGCAGCTTTGCCTGCCACAATAAGCTCGTCGATCGTTGCGGGCAAAAGGAGTGCGACATCGAACGGTGCGCCGCCATCTATTTCGCGCTTCAGCACCGTAACGGCCTCGTAATTGATCTTGAGTTTGTGGCCGGTGGTCTCTTCAAATTTGGGGCCAAGTTGAGACAAGACAGGTTTCAAAGATGGCGTGCTGAAGACAGTAATCTCATCTGCAACGGCAGGTGACACAACGAGTCCTGCTGCAATCATCAGCGCGGATACGATCGATTTCTTCATGTCTTCCTACCTTTCTCGTGCATTTGCACTGGATGATAGTAGATCGGAGGAGTAGCCTGAAGCTCTCTTTTGTTACATAGACGTAGCCTCAATGGTACATCTCATGGATTGGCCCGATCGCATCGGGCGGCGTTTGTCACCACGTGATTTGCATGTCTTTCTGGTGGTCGCGGCAGAACTCAATATGGCGAAAGCTGCGGAGCGCCTAGCAATATCGCGCCCAGTCGTCTCACGCACCATCGCTGGTCTCGAACGCATACTTGGCGTGCCGTTGTTCGATCGCCTGTCTAGAGGTAGCGAGCTGACCGGATACGGGGTCGCGCTAGCGAAACACGCCCAAGCGGTCTTCGACGAGTTGCGCCGTAGTGTCGAAGCTGTTCAGGAGATTGCGAAACCCGGGACCGGTGAAGTACGGTTTGCCGCCAGCGAAATCTGGGCGGCAGGCCTTGTTCCCGCAGCGATCGAACGGGTGTCCCGACAGTATCCGAAGCTACAATTCCACATGGAGGCGATCACCCCGATCACACTTCCAGCTTATCTTGGCGAGCGGCGGGGAGAGTTGGCCGTAACCCGGCTTGTTCGAGGGACGCTTGAGGCCGATATCGAAGTCGAAGGCCTATACCATGAGCGGCTCGTCATCGTGGCGGGAGCTGGAAATCCATGGGCAGCGCGACGCAAGCTCCGGCTGCGTGATCTGATTGATGAACCCTGGATCATCTCGCCATTTGAACTCGATGCAAGCTCACCCTTCATGAAGGCTTGCGGCGCTGAAGGACTTTCGCCTCCCGCGAACCGCATTTTGAGCAATTCTCTAAACCTGCGGGCCGGGTTACTCGCCGGTCAGCGCTTCCTGACCTTGGTTCCGGGCTCCGTGCTCGCATTCCAACCTTGGCGCACGCTCTTGAAGCCGATCCCGCTCGAGTTACCGGCATGGGAATTTCCGACGGCAGTCTTCAAGTTGAGGCACAGAACGCTGAGCGCTGGCGCTGAGGCGTTCTTGACCGCCTTACGCACAGAGGTCGCGCGATTTTAGTATTATAGTCGCGGTTAATTCGAAATCGTGACCACTTTCGACATTTTAACGGAAGGGAATTGAATTTCGGTGGCGGGTTGGCCAGGGTCAATGCCGGAATGGCTGCGCCAACTCGACAGAATCTGCTCAGCCTTTTCTGCCTCTAGGGGTCCTGGTGGGAACGATGGTTACCCTTCGCCACCGGGTCACCGGAGGCGATCACCCGCCCCCGATTCACACAGATCGTGGCGTGCGGATTTCCCGCACCACGCTCTTCGGCAGTTGTTTCACAGCACCGCAAGTGCTCGCAGCGCCCGGTATAGGAGCCGCATCTCAAAGCGGAGCTTCGGCTCACACCGAGCTGTTGCTGCTATGCGTTCAAGTTCTGTTTCCATGGTCAGCTTTATCTTTCCATTGCATGAAAGGCCTCGTCTCCCGTTGGATGGAGCCCATGTTGCCCAAGAACACTTCAACTACCGCTGACCGCTTCCCCATGTGGCCGGCTCTCCCGACCTCGGAGTACTATCAGTCAGTCTGACTTCCACCCGACCATCAGTCCCTTCTCACCTCATCGGCTTGGCGGGTCCTTCAAGCTTACGCTTGAGCCGGATGGATCTCCCTTGTTCACGTCAATGCCTTTGGTTGCATGCTGGCGGTACGAATCCCGGGAGTACCTCAGACCACTCGCGTAAACGCGGCCTTCGATTCCGCCTTCCCCCAACGGGGATGGGGTCGGCTACTCCAATCACGATCGATTTCGGGGCTATCTTCCCGTTCACTGCTGTTCCGGCCTACCACCTCCCTGTCTACGCTTCGCAACGGCCGTTACCGGACGCCACGCAAGACTTGGTACGCGGCTGCTCGCTAGGCTTTGCCGCGGCCGTCATTTCAGACGGCTGACTTCAACGCACTTGCAAGGCGCAACGCCGGTCGAATCCGTACGTGCGGCACTATCGCATACGGCTCCTATTGGGTGTTGTGACGGTAAGTCGAGCATCTGGATGCGGATCCAACAGGCGGCACGGTGGCAGGTATTAGGCTGCAAATTGACATCGAGGAGTGAGCCCCCATGTCGCAGCTAAAACAATTGCTTGCTGTGCTTACTGGGATCGTGACCTCAGGCCGATTTACACGTGGCGGTGTCTACTCCCATTCCATCATGTCGGAGGTGGCTTCGACGGTGATCGTGGACGCTGGTTTCGGGGGATATGAACCCGCTTTCATATCCGTCAGGGACATGCATCCGTGCGACTGGCGGACCTAGGGACGGCGTCATCGACCGCAGCAAGGTCTGTCCGATACTGCTCCACTTGAGTTCAAGTGTCTTCTGCCTGCCGGTCGGCGCTCTGCGACGGAACCCTAAGAGCAGCTCACGCAATCAGCTCAACGAGCCTGCGCGCACTGCCGAGTGCAAGCGTCCATCCGAGCATGCCATGTCCAGCATTAATATAGATGCCTCGGATATTTCGCGAGGGCGCGATGCGAGGGCGGGATGACGGGGTCATCGGTCGTTCGCCAGCCCAACACTGTTCGCTTTCCGCTTGCCCGAAGCAACCGGGCAGCACCGTGTTCGCCGCTTCTCGCAAAACAGCAAAGCGATCCGGCGCGAAGCCGGCACCGGGCAGACCGAGATCGGCAAGACCAGCAACCCGGAACCGATTGCCGATCGCTGCAAAGGCGAGTTTGCGTTTCACATCTGTCAGGCTGACCAGAGGCGCCCCCCTGCACCACGGCACTGTAAGGGAATAGCCGGAGACGGGTTGGATCTCCCGCGCTTCCCGCAGCGAGGTGGCAAGGCTCCGGATCTGCGGTCCGGCAGTGACAACAGCAGCATCGACCGCCAATGGTGCGCGATCAGTAAATCGGACAGCCGAAAGTCGCCCTCGATGTTGCTCGAAGCCAGCGACGGTGTTTCCAAACGCTGTCGATACGCCATACGTCCGTACGGCAAAATCTGTAAGCTGTCGGCAGAAGATCGCGGCATCACCGAGCGCATCATCGGGTGTATAGACGGCGCCCGCGATTTCACCCTGGTAAGCTTTCAAGGCCGGCTCGACGGCCTCGGCTTCCAAGCGTGACAGCATACGCTGATCGATGCCCATCGCCTTTTTGCGCTCGACAGCCGGCCTCGCGGCCGAAAGATTTGCGATGTTTGGATAAAGATGCAGCTTGCCGGCGACGCGGTAGTCGAAGGTGATATCTGCCTCCGCCAACAACAAAGCCATTTCCTGCCGAGATTCCGCCGCCAGCCGCAATATATCCTGCGTATTGCTCCACCAACGTTGCGCAGACATGTTGGCTAGAAAGCGCAGACCCCAAAGAAGGAAGTCGGGATCAAGCCGCAGACGGATGCGAAACGCTGGATCCCGCCCGGCGAGGATCGCCGGGAGATGCTTCAGCAAGGCCGGCGAAGCCATCGCATCGCCGTAAGCCCAGGACAGCTGAGCTGCGTTGCCCGCGCTTGCCCCCCTTCCGGGTTCCTCTTGCGCATCGATCAGCGTGACGCGATGGCCAGCTCGTGACAGCAGATAGGCGGATGCGACGCCGACGGCACCAGCCCCGACAACAGCGATATGCATAGCGTCAGTTCTCCAAATCAGCCAAAATTGCCGTCAGCTCGACTTCCACGGGCACGCCGCGCGGCAATGAACCAACACCGATTGCAATACGCGCGTGCGGCCAACATCCCGGAAAGGCTTCGCGCAGCAACTCCGACGCCCCGTCGACGACCGCGCCATGCTCCGTGAAATCGGCAGTTGCAGCCACATAGCCCGCGAGCCGCACGAACCCCTTGATCCGGTCAAGCCCGCCGGCGATGCGCTCCAGCTGTGCGAGCGCGTTTAGAAGTGCCCATCGAGCACATTCGCGCCCTTCCTCAACGGAGATGACGTCACCCAGATGCCCTCTTTTTAGAACGGCGCCGTTCTTCAATGGCACCTGGCCGGAAACCGTCACAGTGTTGTCAGTCAGGATTGCGCCGACAAACGCGCCGGGCGGTACCGAGACATCTGGCAAGGGAAATCCGAGCGCCGCAAGGCGATCGCGTACCAACAAAGACGTGCCTGTCGCTTTCCTTTGCAGCGCGTCATTCGCGCTCTCCTCCACGAAAATTCGGAAGATCGACCGGTCGAACTCGCTCAGACGATACTCCGGATGCCATTGAATGCCGAGGCAAAAACCTTTCGTTTCCCCTTCGAATGCCTCAATGACCCCGTCAGGCGCTCGCGCAACGACACGGAAGCGGCCCGTTCCCGTCAGGGCGTGACGGTGCAAACTGTTCACCAGGATTTCGCGAGTGCCGAGCGCCGCGTCGAGAACACTAGCCGCCTCCACATGAATGCGATGGGCGAACCGGTCCGGCACAGCGCTCGGCAAATGTTCGACGGTTTCGTCACCTCCCGCGGGAAGGCCTTTGTTGAATGTGCCGCCGAGCCATTCGCCAATCAGTTGCATACCATGGCAAATGCCCAGAACTGGCTTGCCGGAACGAATCGCATGCTCGATGAGCGCCAGCTCGAAGGAACGTCTGTCGGGGCTTGCTTCCACCCCGGGGAGCGTACCGGTAATCAACACGCCGTCGGCAAGGTCCAGAGCTGCCGCGAGTGTTTGCATTTCATAGGGCAGGATCAGCGGCATGCCGCCCGCATCGCCGATAGCCTGGGCATAGTTCGCCCGCACCGCATAGATCGTTTCCGTCGGCGCACCAGCCAGGCTCTCGGTGTCAGGCGTCATGAGGATTACCGGCCGGCGCTCTTTGCTGCCGTCCTGTCTGATAGTCGTCATAGTCTTGTCTTCCGGTTGGAACTAGTGGGCAGCAGGAGGGGTCAGACGCTTGGCAAGGAGTGAAAACGGCCAGGCAATCAGGAAGTAGCAGACACCCACCGCCAGATAGATTTGAAGCGGCAAGAAGTACTCGGTCGCCATGGCACGGCCCGCCAGCACCAGTTCGTTCACCGTGATCAGCGATGCGAGGGAAGAATCCTTTAGAAGCGAGACGAAAGTGACAATGAGGGGAGCGATACTGATGCGTACCACCTGCGGCAGCACTATGAATGTAAAACTCTGATAGGGAGTGAAGCCAACGGCGAGCGCTGCTTCACGCTGGCCTGGCGGAATGGCCAGCAAGCCGGCGCGGAACAATTCCGCCACCTGCGCGGCGAAAACAAGCGCCAGCCCGAGCATGGCGGCCGTGAAGGCGCCGAACGTAACACCGACACCCGGCAACCCGAAATAGAGAAGAAACAGGATGGCCAGAAGCGGCACGCCTCGAGCGGTTGTAATGTAAAACGCCACGCCACGTTCGAGCATACGCCACCGCGTCATGCGGCAAAGCGCCAAAAGCACTCCGAAGATCAGTGACAGGACAAAGGCCGAAATCGAAAGTAGTGCCGTCTTGCCTGTTGCGTCCAAGAGAAGCGGCAACCATTCGCCGCCATAGTCCAAATAAGGTTGGATGAAACTGCTCATGTCTTCAGCCTTCCGTAGCGTGTTTCAAGCAGACGGATCGCTTGCATTAGCGGCAAGGCGAGCACGAGATAGAGTATGGCGACCGTGGCATAGATCAGCGTCGTCTGGAACGAGGATGTCACTAGCGAGCGCGCGTAGAACATGATCTCCGGCGCGGCGATCGCGGAGACGATGGATGTATCCTTGAGAAGCTGTACCGCGTAGTTCCCTAGCGACGGCAGAGCGATGCGCATGGCCTGCGGCGTAAGGATATCGACGATCGTCTGATACGGCGTGAAACCCACGGCCATTGCCGCTTCAGCCTGTCCTTTCGGCAAGGCCGTAAAGCCGGCACGGAAAAGGTCGCAGGTGACGGCGCCACCAATCAGCCCAAGGCCGAGGATCGCTGCAGTGATCGATGAGAGTCGAAATCCAATGCTGGCCAATCCGAAATAAAGGATGAAGAGATGGGTCAGCGCGGGAATGTTACGCATGATCTCGCAATAGGCATCGATGAGCGTGTGCAACGCGCGGCGCTTCCCGAACTGTCGCAGAAGCGCAAGAAGGAAGCCGAGAGAAACACCAACGAGAAGCGAGGCTAGCGTGACGGCGATTGTGACGCCCACACCTGCAAACAGCCCCCTGAGTATCACGGTGAAAGTTGATAGTTCAGTCACGATACGCCCCTCAATGCCGAATTTGCCGGAGGAATGCCTGGGTCCTCGGTTCTCGCGGAGCGGAAATCAGCTCTCGCGCCGGCCCCTGCTCGACGATCCGTCCGCTATCGAGAAATAGCACGCGGTCGGCGATATCCCGGGCGAACGCGATTTCATGCGTGACGATCAGCATGGTACGCCCTTCGGCTGCGAGTTCCTCCATAACCTTGAGCACCTCATGCACCAGTTCAGGATCAAGTGCTGAGGTCGGCTCGTCAAACAGCATGAGCTTGGGCTTCTGGGCCAGCGCCCGGGCAATAGCCACACGCTGCTGCTGGCCGCCGGATAACTCAAGCGGCGAGGCATCGGCGCGATGGGTCATGTGCACCTTCGCCAGCATGTCGCGCGCCAGATCCCGCGCCTCCTTTGCGGAAAGGCCGCGTACCTTTCGCGCCGCGATCGCAACGTTTTCGGTGACGGAGAGATGTGGCCAGAGATTGAAGAGCTGGAAGACCATGCCCATCTCGGCCCGCTGGGGCGCAAGCTGCCTGTCGCTCATCGGCCGACCGAGGCGAACCCCAATCCGCTCGCCGTCGAGGTGGATCGCGCCGCCACTCGGCTTTTCGAGAAAATTGAGACACCTCAGGCAAGTCGACTTTCCCGACCCGGACGGGCCGATCAGGGCGATCTTCTCGCCAGCGGCCACGTCGAAGTCGATCCCTTTCAGAACCTCGACTGCGCCGTAGCTCTTGGTGAGCCCTGTCACGCTGAGCAGCGGATTCATGGCATTCCCCTTTGTTTTTTTGTTTGAGTGAACTGCTGGCGGGCGGCGGCAAAGCTGCAGCCGCCCCTTCAAAAATCAACCGCCGGCAGCACAAGACGGCAGCTTGTAATCCGTTGGACGGTCAACACCCGCTCTAAAGTTCTCGCCGATTGGCGTGTACCAGACATCGGCGGAAAGGCCGTAGCGCTCGCCGATTGCCTTCATCTCGCAGGACTTCCACATCTCCAGGAGGATGGCGTCCACCTTCTGGCGCAAATCGTCGTTCTTCTTGTTGAAACCGTAAACCACCTGCCCGAGGCCAGACAGCAACGGGAACTCAGGATTGCGGTCGGTAAACGCGAGGAAGTGCATGTTCCAGTCGGGATTCTGCTTGATCGCATAGGACACGACCGGCGGATCGCCGATGACGGCGTCGATGCGGCCCGCGATCAGATCGCGCACGGCGGCATCAGATGTGTCGTAGAGCGAGAGTTGCAGCCCCGCGATCTTCTTCAATTCCGGCACGAATGAAAAACCGGTGATAGTGCCGACCTTCTTGCCTTCGAGATCTGAGAGCTTGTCCCAGTTTGTCTTCGAAGACTGCATGATGCCGTTCTTGAAGTAATGGATCGGTTCGGAAAGACTCATGATCTGCGCGCGCTTCTGCGTCCAGCCCATCGTGCCAAGCATGACATCGACGCGGCCCGCCTCGACGGAGGCGATCGTGCCCGACCACTCCATCAGCGCCGGCTTTACCTGAAGGCCGAGCTTCTCCGCGACCTTCTGCATGATCTCACCGTCATAGCCGATCAGTTTGCTGTCCTGCCAGCCGGAGCCTGGCATGTCGCCGGTGAAGGCGACCGTCAGCCTGCCCTGTTCGGCAAGTTCGAAAGCTTGTGCCGCGGAAGAAAATACCGAAAAGCTCCCGCCTGCCAGCAGCGCGCACACCAGCAGCCTTCTCGAAAGAGAAAGTCCCATTTGTTCAATCCTTGAAGTTGTTTGTTCCCCGAACCGGTCGATTGGCCGACCGGATGTTGCTTTCAACGGGGGACATTGTGTCATCGAAGGGCTTGGCTGAATTTGAAAAAACGGACTTTCTCTTTGAAAAAATGACACTTTTATGTCAGGCTGCCGGTGAGGAGAATCGCGTGATCCCGCAGAAGGATGCCGACAGTATTTATTGGCTGGACAGCCTCTGGGCGGAGCGGCTCCTTGGCGCACGTGACCGCAAACCGGACGTTTCCGTCGGCATTCTCCTGTGGCCTACCTTTCCAATGATGTCGTTGACGGGCATGGTGGAACCCCTGCGCCACGCGGCAGATTTTGCCGACAATTCCCGCCCGATCCACTGTCGCTGGTCCATCATGGGCAACGCAGGCTACGAGGCCGTTGCAAGTTGCGGTATTCGTGTGCAGGCAGACGCGCCCTACATCAACCCTACTGATTTCGATTATGTCGTTGTCATCGGCGGCCTGCTCCCGCAACTCCATACCGCGCCAACGGCACACAGAGACTATATCCGCGTCGCTGCGTCCGCAGGGGTTCCCATCATTGGCGCCTGCACGGGGTCCTTCGTGCTTGCCCAGGAAGGTCTGCTTGTAGGGCGCAAGGCGGCCATTCATCCGTTTCATGCGGAGGATTTCCGGATGGCGTTCCCGCGTCAACCCTTCTCCACACGCGATGACTTCCTCATCGACGACGGACGCATCACCGTTCCGGGTGGCGTGTCGGTTCTGTCATTGATGACCGAGTTGATCCGAAAACATTGTGGTCCCGACCGCGCGGCGAAAGCCGTCTACCAGCTCTCCCTGAGCGATCACAAGAACATGAGCAGCTTCGACCATGAGCGTGCGTCCTCTTTTCGGCATGTCGAGGACGCCAGGGTCCAGCGGGCGATCGTGCTCGTCGAGAGCCGCAAGGGCAGAGATGTCTCTCCCGAGCACATCGCGACCACCATCGGCGTGTCGTTGCGTCAGTTCACACGGCTTTTTCAGGCGCATATCGGCATGACACCGAAGCATTTCATTTTGGAAACGCGGCTGCGCTATGTTCGCTTCCTGCTTGACAACAGTGTACTCTCCATCACCGCCATCGCCCACGAAACGGGATTTTCCGACTCCGCTCATCTCGCGACGGCATTCCGGAAGAAGTACCAGAGTTCACCGCGCGAGTTCCGACATAGGAGGACGTGAGCTGGTGTTTAACGCCCATTTGCTGCTCTTGAAGGGGTCTGGACCGCAGACCCTGTTGTTACACACCTCCTCTCAACCAAATTTTTCAATGGCATACATCGGCTTGTCCTCGATGGAATGACCGATTTGGGCCGGAGTGACGTTGTTCGTGGTCGCCTCCTTGCTCGAGCCATTGGCGCAAAACATAGAGATGATGCTTTTCCTTCGCCTCGCGCAGGGGATCGGTGTCGACAGGTAAGGGCTCTCTCAGGCCGTCTTACAGGATCACTACTCTGGCAGTGAGACGGCGATGCCATCTTCCTAACGATGGTAGCTCTTGGAATGGCTGTGCTGGTCCGGACCTGGTTCAAACTGCCTGAGACACTGGCTCGTGAGACCGTAACGCCTTGGGCTATGAGTTGACCGCCGATATGGGTGGGGATGACGTCGGCAATCGACGTGCCAATCGAACGTGCAATTCCAGGGATCGCCAACGCTCCCTGGATCATTCTCTGCCGGTCGACTTGCGAAGATCGTCCGGCGCCGCTTGCTAATCCTTGACATAGAGACTGCGAACATCGGCGATACGGGCCTCACCGGCTTTCAACGCCTCTTCGGAGGTATGAACGGAGTAGTAGCCCTGAACGAGGTCATGCGGATGCGGGAGCGCAGAGCCGAGAACGAAGGTCGCGCCGTCGGGGCCGGCCTGAATCTGTATCGCTGCATCGCTACGATCGAACGCAACCATGTCTCCGGCCAGGATCTCGCCGCCTGCTGACAGGCTGCCATGCGACACGCTGAGCCAGCCGACCTCATGACCAGACGGTGTCTCGTACGCCCAGGCCTCGCCTGGAGCGAGTGTAACCAGGAGATAGTTGATCCCAGCGAAAGCACGCACGGGGCTCATCTTATCCTGGTAGGCGCCGACGATCAGCCGCGCCGGTCCGATCTCAGGAATATTAGGCGCCTCGAGGAACTGCCATTCAGGCGCGCTTGCCTCGAGCGCTGCCGGCAGCGCCACCCAAAGCTGGAAGCCTTTGAAATGCGACGCACTGTCTGGACGGTATTCACCGCCATGCCAGATCCCGCTGCCGGCGCGCATCCATTCCACGCCGCCATAGTCGAGCCGTCCGGTGCCCCATTTGCCCATATCGAAACGAAGGTTGCCTTCCGTGAGCACCGTGACCGTAGCGATGCCCGAATGGGGATGAAGATTGTCGCTGCTCGTGATCGACGACGGCGCGTCGACCGCATCGAGAAAAACGAACGGCTTGAGATACTGGCCCAGATCCGATGGGCTCATGAGCCGGGTGATCGGCCCCCGCTGCGAGCCGCGGGTCTGGCTGTATATCTTGCGTTCTACGAGCGTCGGCATTGGACGCGCTGCGGATAGATTTCTTGACATGTTCTGCTTCTCCTCAATGAATCGGTTCGAGTTTGATCGACGCCGCCAGACAGGCGGCGATCTCATCAGTCGGGTGGGGTGAACGTCAGCAAGGGGCCGAGTTAGTCCCCGGTCCCGTTGTTACCGGCCAGGATGGCGCGGTGTGCCTGTGGCGAGCGACAGAGGCCGCCCGCCACCCGACTGTCATCGCAGCGACCTGAAGCTGTCGCGAATATCCTCGACAAGGGCCTGGGGCTGTTCCCAGGCTGCGAAGTGGCCGCCCTTTTCGTGGCGCTTGTAGAAGATCAGATTGGGGAAGGCCTTGCGCGACCAGCTTTCCGGCGCGGTATAGATCTCGTCTGGAAAAGCGCTGACCGCGACCGGGATGGCCACGCCCTTAGGGGCGAAGAACGCGAGTTTGCTTTCCCAGAAGAGCCGCCCTGATGACAGCCCGGTGCCTGTCAGCCAATAGAGCGTGATGTTGTCGAGAATATCGTCCCTGGACAGACCTTCGCTGCCGCCGTCGAACACGCGGTTGATCAACTTCTGGCTCTGCGGATCGTGGTCGATCATCCAGGCGGCGAGCGCGATGGGGGAATCGTCGAGGCCGTAGAGGGTCTGCGGCCGCGCGCCCATCTCCAGCGCATAGCCGACGCGGTTCTTGTAGAAGAAGTCGAGCTGCTTCCACGCGTAGAGTTCGTCACCGCTCAGGTCGGTCGGCGCCGGACCGGTGCCGTTGAGCGCGGCCGAGATGTTGTCGGGAAGCGTGCCGGGCATGTTGGTGTGGATGCCGAGCAATCCGGCCGGCTTCTGCAGCGCGAACTGCTCGTTGACGGCGTCGCCCCAGTCACCACCCTGGGCGACATAGCGCTTATAGCCGAGCCGTTCCATCAACACTGTCCACGCGCGGGCGACATGCTGCGGATCCCAGCCGAGTTCCGTGGGTTTGCCGGAAAAGCCGTAGCCTGGCAGCGAGGGGATGACGACATCGAAGGCGTCCTCAGCCCTGCCGCCATATTTGGTCGGATCGGTCAACCGGTCGATGATCTTCAATTGCTCGACGATCGACCCCGGCCAGCCGTGGGTGATGATGACAGGCAGGGCGTTTTCATGCTTCGACTTCACATGAATGAAGTGAATGTCGACGCCGTCGATGGTGGTGACGAACTGCGGATATTTGTTGATGTTGGCCTCTGCCTTGCGCCAGTCATAGCGGTTTGCCCAATAGTCGGCGAGCTTCTTCATGGTGGCGAGGCGAACGCCCTGCGTGTCGTCGTCGACCAGTTCCTGGCTCGGCCAGCGCGTCGCCTTGATCCGCCGCTTGAGGTCAGCCAGCGCCTCAGCCGAGGCATGGAAGCCGAACGGGCGGATCCCCTCGTCCTTGCTGGCGGCCGCCGCCCCGACGGGAACAGCCGTCAGGAGCGACGCACCGGTGGCCCCGACTCCCAGGAGCAGGCTCGCCATCGTTGCTGCGAGGAAATTTCGGTAAGTCGATTTTGCGGGATAGTTGATCATCGTAATTCTCCAAGATCGGGCACGAAGCCCTTGGGGATTGAATGTGAGGCTTCACGGCGTCGCCAACGCCATGTTCGCTGCTTTTGGTGAGACGGCCTTAGGCGTCGCGCGCGGCTTTCAGTGCACGGGCCCACCACGCCATGTCGTCGAGCATGGCGGCCGCCGATTGCTCGAGATGCGGAAAGTCCTCGAAGCTCTTGCCCTGCTGCCAGACCCCGAGAAACTCGACCATGCCCATGTGCACGGCGGCACGCACCGGCGCCATCTGAAGCTCGACAGCGACCATTCTCAGATGTTCGATCGAGCGCGCCGCACCGACGCCACCGTAGCCTACGAAGCCAATGGGCTTGCGGTTGAACTCCTTGTAGGCGTAGTCGAGGGCGTTCTTGAGCACAGCGCTGGCGCTGTGGTTGTATTCGGGTGTGACGACGACGAAACCGTCGAGGGTTGCGAGCTTTGCCGCCCAACGCTGCGCGATCGGATTTTGCGGCGGCGCATAGATCGGTGACAATTGCTCTTCGAAAAACGGCAACGGATAATTCCGCAGGTCGAGCAATTCGAATTCGAGATCCGTGCGTTTGTCGGCAATGTCGCTGATCCAGCGCGCGGGCTTGTCGCCGAAGCGCCCCTCACGGGTAGAGCCGAGGATGATGCCGATGCGGGGAATGATCTGGGTGTTCATTGGGTTTCCAATCGTAACAGGAGGGAGAAGGAAGATGGTTGACGGCCGGGAGGATCACCCCGACGGGCGTGCGTCAGTTGTCGAGCATGGCGTTTGACGAGACCATCGCAGCAGGGCTGGTGCGCTTTGGTCGGACGGAGCCTAGGGCGATCGAACCCGGTGACGCGGCGGCAAGGATGACGAGGCCGCCCGCGATCGCGAGGTTTTTCATCAAGTCCACCGGTGCGCCGAGATGAGCGACAACGCCGGTCAGGACGCACCAGACTGCAAGTAAGATGCCGACGGCGCGGGTTTGGAAGCCGAGAATGAGGGCGATGGCGCCGACGATTTCGCAAATGCCCATCAGATAGGTCAACAGCAGGGGCAGCGGCAGGCCCATCTGGCCAAGAAGCCCGACAAGCATTGGAGCCAGTTCGCCGAATTTTTCAGCGCCCGAGACGAGGAATAGGATCGAGAGCAGGATGCGCCCGGAGAGAAGGAGGAGGTTGTTCATGACACGGTCCCATTGGTTGGTTGCAAATATGGGATAGCGGCATTGTGATTGGTTGATTAGTTGGTAATATCAAATCTTACTTGTCCAAAAATGCGAGCAATCGTATCAAATATGTTTGATTTCAATGATATAGCGCTTTTCGTGCAGGTCGTTCGCTGCGGCAGCTTCTCCGAAGCTGGCCGGCGGCTCGGCATTCCACCCAATACCGTGAGCAGGCGAATTCGGGAGCTTGAGGACCAGATCGGCGCGCGCCTGATGCAGCGCTCCACCCGCAAGTTGACACTCACCGATGCGGGGCGTGAATTCCATGAGCGTTGCGCGACATCGATTGACGACCTGCAACAGGCGAGCCAGGATCTTGCACGCGGAAGAAAAGTGCCGAGCGGCCTTTTGCGCGTGGCCTCGACCGCGAACTTCCTGGACTTCTATACGCCGGAGATGGTCGCTGGCTTCCTGCAAACATACCCGGAAATCCGCTTCGAATTCCTGCTTGAGGACGCAGTGGCGGACTTGATCGCCGACCGGATCGACGTCGCCTTCCGAGGCGGCTCTGGCGATGGATCCGGTTACATCGCCCACCGATTGCCGATAGCGCCCATCGGGCTTTTCGCCAGCCCCGACTATCTCAACCGTCACGGCTCGCCCCAGACGCTTGCAGAACTCGCACGCCACCACTGCCTGACCGTGCCGCGCCAATCGGGTCATGCCATGTGGCGACTACAGGGGCTGGATGACGTCGAAGAGCAGGTGGAGATCGCGGGACCTTTCGCCGCCAGCACCACGCGCGCTCTCCATTCGGCCGCTATCGCTGGACTGGGCATTGCGTTGCTGCCTGGGACGATCACGGTCGCTGACATCACGGCGGGCAGACTGGTACCGGTTCTACCCCAATACAAGCGCCGCGATCAGAGCATGTGTGTCGTTTACCCCAGCCATCGCCAGGTCTCGCCTGCAGCAAAGGCTTTTGTTGCGTCGGTCATGCGGAAGTTTGAGAACGAGGCGCTCTTGCTCGACGGGTGAGCGCGGTCTTGACTCAGGATCGGAGTGAATCGTTGATGTTGATTTGAGTGAAGGTTCAATCCAGATTTGCGTTTGATGATGACCCGGCGCCTACTTGAACTATCGGGCTCTTCAAGCTGTTAATCCATCCGAGCGGGTTAGCGCGGAATTCTAATCTGGGTCGAAATCCCACGAAACCGACGGCATGGACTCCAGGCGCCTTAATGCAGCAAGATCATGGCTGAACGGATCGTTTGCGTATGGAGCCTGCGCCAATGTTTTCTCTAATCGCGATACATCAGTAATGCGTTGCTTACGGGAGGACGGTTTGATGGATCGTCTGGACGGGCATCGTCATGTCTGGATGGCGCCCGTGGGAGAATTGATCAGGAGATGTCCGCTCATCAAGGAAGTGCCTGACTGAATGGGCATTTCCTATGCAGCCTACCCAATCTCAGTACAAATCAGAGGAAAGTCAGGTTGAAATCTGCTCCATTCCCGTCAAATCTCGCGCAGCTTCTCCTTTAGGAACTCGATGAAGTAGTGAGTTTTGGCGGGCACGAGCCGAGTTTCGGTCACGGCATGGATCGCCTGAGCCTCGCCTTGCCATTGCGGTAGAATTCGCCGCAATCTTCCGGATTTTAGATCTTCCGCAACGATCCGTTCCGGAACGAACGCCACTCCCATGCCAAGGATTGCCAGTTGGCGGATCATGGATACGCTGTTGACCCGGAAGCGACCCTGAACCGTTGGACTGACTAACTCGGTTCCCGATCGAGCTGACCAAGTCGGCATTGTTGGCATGCTCAGACATTGATGCCGTTCGAGTTCCCGTGGGTGTTCGGGAAAACCATTTTCGTCAAGATAGGACGGAGCCGCGTAAAACTGCGCGTGGACGCGGGCAATCACGCGGCTGATCAGACCAGGATTTTCCGGTGCTCTCATCCGGATCGCCAGGTCGAAAGGCTCGCCGATGAGATCGACATTGCGTGGCGTCAGATCAAGATCGAAGCTGATACCCGGATAGAGATCGGCAAATTCCGGAAGAAGCGGAGCAATATAGGTCGACGTGAAGTCAACGGGCGACGACACCCTGAGCGTTCCCTTGGGCTGTGCAACCATCGTGCCCAACTCCTCATAGGCGATCCGGGCATCCTCGACGACGCGGCTACAGCGCTCAAAATAGATCTGGCCGGCTTCAGTGAGCTCGATCTTGCGGGTCGTTCGATTGAGGAGTCTGAGCCCGATCCCTTCCTCCAAGAGGCCGATTCGGCGCGACAAAGTAGAATTTGGCATGCCAAGAGCCTCGGCGGCGCGGCGAAAGCTGCGCGTCTTCACCACTTCGACGAAGAGCGCCATGTCGTTCAGGTAATCCAATGAATTGCTCCAGGTAATGGATAATCATTTCCACTAGCCTAGGGTTATCCCGCACATCACGCAATCTCATATCTGCTGCATCAGTCAGAAGGAACACTGAGATGAGCAATATCTTCACACCCGTTAGCGTCGGTCGCATGAAACTTGGGAATCGCCTTGTTATGGCTCCCATGACCCGGTCGCGTGCAAATGTGGATGGCACACCGGCCGACCTTGCCGCCGAATATTATTCTCAACGCGCAGGTCTCGGCTTGATAGTCACGGAGGGCACCCAGCCCTCGGACGATGGGCAAGGCTATCTGACGACGCCCGGCATCTATACGGACGCCCATGTCGAGGGATGGCGCAAGGTCACTTCGGCCGTCCATGCGAATGGCGGCCACATCTTCTTCCAATTGATGCATGCTGGTCGAATGTCTCACCCCGACAATACGCCACATCATCGTCCGGGTGTTGCACCTTCTGCAATCGCGCCGGGCGTTCCAATGTTTACAATGTCTGGCATGCAGGATATCCCGGCTCCTCGCGCCCTGACGACCGGCGATATTCGCCAGACCGTTGCAGACTTCCGCCTGGCCGCACGCCGCGCGATCGAGGCGGGAGCAGATGGTATCGAAATCCATGGCGCAAATGGATATCTCGTCCATCAATTCCTCGCACCAAGTGCCAACAAGCGTACGGATGACTATGGAGGCACGCTCGAAAACCGCGCGCGATTTGCAATCGAAGTCGCAACAGCGATCGCTGAGGAAATCGGCGCCGCACGCACGGCAATTCGCCTATCGCCCGGCATTGCCATGTGGGGGATCGACGAGGGTGTAGAAGGCCCAGACCTCTACCGCCACCTGGTACATGAGCTCGGCAGAATGAACCTTGCCTATCTTCATATCATGCATGCCGGAAACGACGCGCTCCTCGCAGACATCAGGAAGCTCTGGCACCAGCCGCTGATCGTCAACAGACCAGGCCGCATTCGCCAGCAGATTGGTGCTGATATTGCAGCAAATCTCGCCGATCTTGAAGCTTATGGCCAACTTGTCCTAGCAAACCCGGACTTTATCGATCGCCTCAAGGCCAATGCCGCGATGAACCAGGCGGATCAAGCCACGTTCTTCGGCGGAAATGCGACCGGATATACCGACTACCCGGTGCTGGCAGCCACCAACGCGTAAGCCGTCGGCACATGATGGATCATCATGTCAATTGATCACAGCCAAGACAGTGCCTCTTGCGATGTTTGCAACCTTGGTTGCCAGCATCGCAAATGTCGTTCGCCCATAGACTGTGACGCCTCCAGGAATGCCGGGGAAAGACGATAGCGACGAGCAGACCTCACCCACACAGTCTAAGCGCCGCTCCTCTGAGCTTGAAATGTGGCAGGCGACGCCGCCCGTGTCATTGGAGGCGAATGATATCCGTTTATCAACGCTGATAACTCGGTCCATATCGCAAGCATGTCTAATGTCGCACAACCACATTCGGGTCAAAGCGTTGTGACATTGAACAACATACCGGAAAAACCAGGTGTCGATGGAAGCTGGCTGTGCGATATCGGGCAGGTTACGCAAAACCAATACCTGCCCGATTGCCGGGTAATCAACTGCATGGCGTGGCAAAGTCGCAAGTCATGGTAAATATTTGATTACATCCACGCAGTCGTGGCGATCCCTTTGAAATTGGCCGCGCCGGTTCCCATCTCTCTGCCGCCTGTTTTCGGGAGAGACAATGAGAAACTTTGTGAATGCGACATTCGGTTCTGTTGAACTCGATATTATCAGCCAGGCACTCGAAGAGTGGCGAGATATAACGGGCATTGACCGGAACATCCCGGAGTATGAAATCGCTGCAGCCGCCGTAATCACTTTGTACAGAGAGGGAAATCGTACGCTTCCCGAATTGCGTGCTGCGATTTCTGCCCACCAGTGGCTCTCTCGGGATGCCGTAGAGTTGGCGCGGACACCGCCGAGTACCGAAAATAGTGATTTATAGCCAGATGGCTCTCTTGCCGCCAATAAATTGAATATTTGTGTTGGCATGGCCTTCCAAACGGAGCCGATGGGAGGCAATGCTCTGACACCTAAAGGTCGACGGCACTGTGGGAATAAGTCGGTCCACGATACCATACCGCAAAAATGCACCGTCAAACGTGAACCCAGCCGAGCGTTAACGAAGTGACGCACTCCTTCCGCTGGTCACGCCGAACGCCCTCCGTTGTTGTGCAGATCGTTTCGTGAATATCAAGACTTGCCACCGGCTCTTCTGCAACTGATCTCGGCTTGGTATGACAGTGGCCCCACGAACCCAGAGAAACCTGAATGCCCTACGATTTTCTCGTCACCGGCCCTGAAGACGCCAAGATCACAATCGTTCTCGCTCACGGTGCGGGCGGGGCAATGGACACGACATGGATGGAGAACATGTCCAAAGCGCTTTCCGAAAAAGGGCTACGGATCGTCCGGTTCGAGTTTCGCTACATGTCGGAGCGGCGGTCCACCGGAAAGCGGCCACCGCCCCCACGCGCCGAACTCCTCAAGCAGGAATACGAAGCCGTGATCAATGAACTCAGGTCACAAGGGACCCTCGTGATCGCAGGAAAGTCCATGGGCGGACGTGTGGCCAGCATGATCGCGGACGACCTCCGCGATACTGGAAAGATCTCCGGACTGCTCTGCCTCGGCTACCCATTTCATCCAATTGGAAAACCGGAAAGTTTGCGGACTGATCATCTCGTAGAAGTGAAGACACCTACCCTCATCTGCCAGGGCACGCGTGATCTGTTTGGATCACGCGACGAGGTCTCTGGCTACAAACTTTCCGAAATGATCGAAATTCTCTGGCTGGAGGATGGAGATCACGACTTTCGGCCGAGAAAAGCTCTCTCCGGACTGTCCGCTGCGGAGCATTTCGGGACCGTCGCCAATCATATAGCCAATTGGACCTCCCGGTTACTTTAGTCTGAGAACCGATTTAAGAATTTGCGATATCGACATCCAGGTAGCGCCACTATGACATGCAAAGTTGGGGAGGGGTGAAATCTCAACAAAAAAACAGCTTTTACGCAGTGGCAGCGAGTATCGATGCGGGATGCGGCCACACGGATTGGAATGACCAACCTCGCACTCATCACGATATTCAGCTACACGCCTCAGCTATGGCGATGCATTGGGGGAGGCTATGACCAGAAAAGCAGAATACACGGTGTTCCAGGGACGCGCCGGAGACCATAACGATCTAGCAATGCCAGGTGCCGCGGCAATTGGCAAAGAGTTGGAACGGAGAACCGGTATTTCTCCGACCGTGCTCGGAAATCCGGAACCAGCTCTTAACATCGGATGGCGCCAGGAATTGGATGCGGCACTTCCCGCGCTCAAGGAAGTGAGGTCTCGATTTGATGAAGTCCTTGCTCGAGGTGCCGCATCGATCGCCGCCACAAGCCGCTGCGCTGTCTCTCTTGCAACGCTTCCTGCCGTCGCCAAGCATCATTCATCGGCGTGTGTCGTCTGGTTCGATGCACACGGGGATTTAAACCCACCGGAAGCTAGCACCACTGGATATCTCGGCGGACTTGCCTTGGCAGGACCGCTTGGGCTTTGGGAATCCGGGCTTGGAGCGGGATTGAACCTGAGCCAAGTCATTCTCGTCGGTCAACGAGATCTTGATCCCTACGAGCTGGAGTTAATTGAGCAGCACAGCGTCCCGCATATCAAGCCGGGATCGGACCTTGCGACCAAGCTGAGAGCTGCGATCGCCAGCCGCCCGGTCTACGTTCATTTGGATTGCGACGTCTTGGAGCCGGGCATTGTCCCGACCGACTACAAGAATGAAGGAGGCCTTTCCCTGGACGATTTGCGCGCCTGCTGCGAGGTCATCGCAGAGCATGACTTCATTGGGATCGAAATAGCCGAGTTTCAGAATTCGTGGGAAATCGGAGGTCCGCCTGTATCGCCGGCCGCCTTGCTCGACACCCTGGCGCCAATTTTGAGCACGGCCTCCTTCTGAGACACATTTGGCCAGTTCAGGTTCAACACCAATCTGCACCTAGTGAAAGGTCCGGCTCCCCGGCTTGATTGCAGAAGGGGCAAATATCTCAAGGGTGTCCCCATACCGAGCTCGCCCCATTCAACTCAAGGTTTCCACTGAATTCTGGGGCAAGGCTCGACACAGTATAAAGATGCATTCGGCCTCGTTGCGCCAAGATCGGGCAATAGGGCAGACGCAAAACACCCTATTCTGCGACGTACAAAAGTCCAAAAATAAATGCCGATTCAAACGGGAGTTTGGCGACTGACCGATGTCTAGGTTACCTTGCCCTGGGATGGATGCCATTGCGTACTTTACTGGAGATGAAGCATGTTTACCCACGTCATGATTGGAAGCAACGATTTGGAGAGGGCCAGAAGCTTCTATGACGCCACCTTCGTTGCATTGGGCGGCAAGCCCGGCGAGATGGATGTGAGAGGCAGACTGATCTATGCCCACGAGGGCGGCCGGCTGATGATCACGAAGCCTATCGACGGCAAGCCGGCGACCGCAGCCAACGGCGGGACGATCGGTATCGCCGCTGCGAGTCAAGACGATGTTCTAGCCTGGCATGCCGCCGGTACAGCGCATGGCGGCACAGCGATCGAAAGCCCGCCCGTGGAGCGACCGAACGGGTCGTTCGTCGCGTTTCTTCGTGATCCCGACGGAAATAAACTGACGGCGCGAACCCGGCCGACGAAATGAGACAAGCGTCAGCAACGCCGAGTGGACAGCCTGGTCGATGCTCACGAGGCGAGTAGACGTGGGGATATGGAATTTCTGCCGATAGCAGGTCTGATCAGTCTGCTGCCTCGTTCTGCAGCGGACTACAAAACTGGGCTGAATGCCGATACTTCCCACTTGCACTCTCCCTGAGCGCCAAAACACTATCAGAATGTGCCAACGTGCTCTTGGGCTCTGGCACAATTCGGTGTCTATGTGCAGGTAAAGGTGCGTTACCAGCCAATCGGAGGGACGATCATGTCGGGCCGGCTTTATCCCGTGGGCAAATCCATAATCCAAGTAGCCAAGCTGCTAAAAATCTCCGCCGACCGGACCGTGCGCCGGGCCGGACTTCCCCGTGATATTCTTCAAAATGAGGGCAAGGGGCTAACGCCCAACCAAGTGTTCGCTCTCTGGAACGCCATAGAGATTGAAGCAAACCGTTCCGACCTCCCGCTCTATCTCAGCAGGCTCTTTGCCCACGCGCCGTTCACACCGACAATGTTCTCTTTTTCGTGTTCGCCAGACGTGCGCACAGGATTCCAACGTCTGTCCGTGTTCAAGCCGCTGATGGGCCCGATGAAACTGACCATTTCCGAGGACGACACCGGGCTGCATATAGAGATCGGGTCGGTGGATCCTGCCGTTCCAGCTCCGCCGCAACTGGTTTGGTTTGAGGCGCTCTACCTCTTAGAATCTGCCCGCTGTTACACCGCTGAATTTATTACCCCAGCGCACGCCCAACTGCCCGTGTTGACCAATTTGGATAAGGGCGTTTTGGATTTCCTGGGTTGCGACCCGGAGCTTGGTGGCGGAGCGCGCCTCTCCTTACGAACGGACGATGCCGATCTCCCGCTGATCACTGAAAACGAGGAATCCTGGCCCGAGTTTGAAAAGAAACTGCGCCGGGACATGGAATCCCTTGAAACCGATACGCCCGTTGTCCTGCGCGCGAAGCGGGTTCTGCATGCCATGCTTCCCTCGGGTGAGGCTAGTATCGAGGCAATGTGCCGGCGGCTCGCCATGTCGAAGCGCACCCTGCAACGACAGTTGAAGGAAGAAGGCGAGACCTTTCAGACGGTTCTGGCAGCAACCCGCGCGGAACTGGCAAAACATTATCTCAGAGAAGATGGACTGAACGTTGAGGAAATCTCCTATCTCTTGGCCTACCGCGAGCCAAACTCGTTCTATCGCGCCTTCCAGTCATGGACAGGCATGACCCCGGCGGAGGCGCGGCGCATAGTGGCGCACTGAGAAAGTCACTCAGGACCGGGATCGGGTTCTGGCGCCCGATTTGTATTTCTGCCGGAAGATAGTCGATTGGCGCGCTTTGATAGATTGTTGGCACGAAGCGATTTTGAAATGATTCGCTCAATACGCCAGATTGATCTCCAAGGAACAACGGGCACGACGCCCATATCGATTGGAGAAGATCATGGCAAACGCACGGAAGACCGCTCTCGTCACCGGCGCATCCTCAGGCATGGGCAAGGTTATCGCAAAGCAATTGATCAAGGACGGGCTGACCGTCATCGTTGCCGCCCGCCGGGTAGAACAGATGAACGATCTAAAGGCGCTCGGTGCTTATCCCGTCGCACTGGATGTCGCTGACGAGGCGAGCCGAAAATCCGCACTGGCCGAGATCACCGAGAAGTTCGTCGGCATCGACGTGCTGATCAACAACGCAGGTTTCGGACTTTATGGAGCGGTCGAAGACGTGCCTCTGGACGAGGCCCGCCATCAGTTCGACGTGAACCTGTTCGGCGCGGGCGCATTGATCAAGGATCTGGTGCCTTACATGCGCGAAAAGCGCGCCGGCAAGATTATCAACATTACGTCAATGGGCGGAAAAATCTATACGCCGCTCGGTGCCTGGTATCACGCTTCGAAGCATGCCCTGGAGGGCTTGTCGGACTGCCTTCGCCTTGAGTTGCAACAGTTCGGCATAGATGTCGTGGTCGTTGAGCCCGGCATCATCCAAACCGAATTCGGCAATGTGCTTGAAGGTCCGATGATGAAGTTCTCGGGCAATACCGCTTACGCCCGCATGGCGAAGAACATAGCCAAGGCCACCGGCGACAGTTACAAGAACAGCGGCGGCTCCTCCCCTCGGGTCATCGCAGACGTGGTTTCCAAGGCCGTAAAGGCCAGCCAACCCAAGACCCGGTACGTGGCCGGCAAATTCGCCAGTATGCTGATCAACATTCGCAAATGGCTCGGCGATCGCACGTTCGACCGTATGATCCTGTGGACCGTCCGCTAACTGGCGTTACGCGATCATCTGGCGCACCTGCGGCCAGGCTTTCGCCCCATTGTTGGACGCTAGGAAACCGCTTCCGTTTCCGTCGCGTGCTGGTCGTGTTCGGTTTTGGCCCGAAAGCAGCCCTGCCTAGTGTCCGACCCGGCTAGTTGCCCTGTGTCCATCAACATGAAGAGCAGGCGCTTATCGCAAGCGCGCGATGTTAGCCGGTGCGATAAATGCGGCGAACCGTTGGGTTTAGAGGTCGCCGCACAAGGCCCGAGCCCAGCGGGTTCCGCCGGTGATCGTGGCCTCGATCAACGTCCCTGAGTGAATCGCTCTGGGCGGAATGTTGCAAGCATCGGATGCTCTTTTCCGGTCGCGATCTCGTAGGCAAGCAACTCACCGACAATCAGACCGAGTGTCGCGCCGCTATGGCTGAAGGCGACGTAATAGCTCGGGATCGCTTTCAGCGCACCAAGCACAGGCTCGCCGTCGCCCGGAATCGGCTTTCCGCCAATACCGATCGAGGCAACGTCAATCTTAGGATTGCCGTCTAGCACTTTCGAGGCCTCGTCCAGCAGCGCCTCGACTACCGAGCGGTCGACCTGATATGTCCCATCCGGCTTGACCTTCACACCCTGGTCGGCGGCCCAATCGGCGTCGATTGATAAAGCCCCCCCTGGTGCTGGGCGAACAGCAACACGCGGCGTGTTCAGCACGGCGGTCAAAGGGTGGCCAAGAGGCTTGGTCTGCACCAAAAGCGCGATCGGCGTGTCATCGCCGATCGTCTGGCCGACCTCGGCCGCCATTTTCGGCACTTCAGGACCGGTGGCGAGGAGCACGGCATCGGCCTCATAGCGCTTGCCCTTCGCGGTCTCGATCCCGACGGCGCGACCACCTTCGACAAGAATTCTCCCCTTGCCCTCATCCGTGACCATCCGGCCGCCGAGTTCGGCAAATTCCTGCAGCAGATGGCCAATGAGCCTAGGCAGATCGACCCATCCCTCACCTGGATTGAAGATCGCTCCGGACGAGGTCACGGCATCGGCATCGACGCCTGGCGTCGTGACCGCAACCTTGCCGGGCTCGATATGCTGAGCATCATAGCCAATCGAGACCTCGTAATCGAAGACGCGTGCTATGTCGTTGCCCTCGTCCTCGGCGTCCCAGGTCAAGCCGCCATCGAAGCGCAACCATTCCACGTCGGGGTTGCGTGCCGCCAGCGTCCGATACCGGTCAATGCCTGCGACGCGCAGGAGATGATAGGGTTTCGACCGCATGCGCGCCGAGTTAAGCCAGGACAACGACCGGCCGGAAGCGCCATTTGCGGGCGGGCCATCGTTGATAATCGTGACCTGGACGCCGCGCCGGGCCAGTTGCACGCCGGTCGAAACCCCGAAAATGCCTGCGCCGAGAATGACGGCCGAGGTGATGATGTTGTCGTTCATGAACGTGCCTTTCCAGTTTGTCGAAGATGATCGTTCAAGGAGCTTCCCAACGGCCGGTCGTCGTTGAGCGCAAGAGAGCATCGAGCGCTCTCATGTTGGCGATCGCATCGTTAAGGTCTGCAACGAGCGGTGCTCCGGTTAGAATGGTCGCGGCAAACGCATCCACCTGCTCACGGTATTGGTCAACCGCGTCGATGACGATTTCCTCACGCCCGCTGCCTGCGAGATCCTCGCCATTGTCGATGATGATGGTCGTTTGTGCGTCCGAAGGCGCGTTGAATGGAATCTCGAGCTCCATGCGGCCCCGCGTGCCGAGAATGGTAAGCTTCTGTGTCAGCGCAAGCTGCGTCGCACATGTAAAGATGAGCTGCCGACCACCGGGAAACTCCATGAGGCCGCTCGTCAGCCGATCGGTCTCAAAGGCCGGGTCGCGTTCGATCGCGGCGATGGCCCTCAAAGGCTCCGCACCGAACAGAAAACGGGCGATGTTGACCGTGTAGCAGCCGACATCGAGAAGCGCCCCGCCACCGATCGACGCCTGATTGCGCACATTATTCGGGTCATCAAGGTAATAGGAAAATATAGTCTGAATCACCCGGACCTCGCCGAGATGCCCCGTCTCGACGAGCGAGCGTGCCATCTTCCACTGAGGATGGTGGCGAACCATGAAGGCTTCGGCAACGGGTAAGCCGGTTCTTTTCTCAACCACCGAAAGCTCCTCAGCCTCCTGCGAATTCAGCGCGATCGGCTTTTCGCAGAGAACCGGTTTGCCATGCTCCAGGGCTAGACATGTCAGCGGCACATGGAGGTGGTTCGGCAGCGGATTGTAGATCGCATCGATGTTCGGATCTGCGAGCAGCTCCTCATAGCTTCCATAGGCCATGGGGATATGCGATGCGGCTGCGGTTTCCTTAGCCTTGTTGAGGTCGCGGGAGGCGATGGCCGTAACACGACCGAGCTTGCTTGACTGGATTGCGGGGATCACCGCATTGATAGCGATCCCGGCGCAGCCAAGCACGCCCCATCTAATTGTTCGTGTCATGTCGCGGTTCTCTCCAATCACAGGACCTCCGCGAGGAAGCGCTTCAGCCGATCACTTTGCGGATTGTCGAAGATCTGATCCGGTGGGCCGACCTCGACAATGCGGCCCTCGTCCATGAAGACGACCTGGTCGGCAACCTTGCGGGCAAAGCCCATCTCGTGGGTTACCACCGCCATGGTCATGCCTTGGCGCCCGAGATTGGCCATCAGATCAAGTACGCCCTTGACCAGTTCCGGATCGAGCGCGCTTGTCACCTCGTCGAAGAGGACAACTTCTGGGTCCATGGCGAGGGCGCGGGCGATAGCGACACGCTGCTGCTGGCCGCCAGAGAGACCGGCGGGGCGGTGATCCTGGCGTCCGGCAAGGCCCACCTCCGCCAGGCGAGCCTCGGCGATGCGGCGGGCTTCGCGCTTTGGCATCCTTTTGATCTTCGTCAGTGAGAGCATGACGTTTTCCAGCGCGGTATGATCTGGAAACAGGTTGAAGTGCTGGAACACCATGCCGACGCGACGGCGAAGGCTCTCCGGCTTCATCAACAGGATGCTTTCGCCATCGAGCGCGATGTCGCCCCGCTTCGGCTCCACAAGACGGTTGAGGCAACGCAGCAATGTCGACTTGCCCGAGCCGGAAGGGCCGATGATGCAGGTTACCGTACCGCGCCCGATATCCAGGTCGATGCCCTTCAGGACTTCGAGGTCGCCATAGGCCATACTGAGATCGCGGATTTTCACGGCGCCTCCCTTGAAGCGCACAGCCTTGGTCTCACCGGTTGCCGGATCGATAGATGCAGCGGCGAGTTCGCCGACCTCGACAAGGCCGCTGGTCGTGCCGCTGCTACGGCCCTGACGGCCGAGGCGCAGACGCGCATCGATGTAATTGACGAGGTGCGTCAGCGGAACGGTGATCACCAGATAGAAAATGCCAGCCAACAGGAGCGGCGAGAGGTTTCCGGTGACGACGGCCTGGTCCTGGCCGACACGGAAGATTTCGCGCTCGGACGCCAGAAGGCCAAGGAAATAGACAAGGCTCGAATCCTTGACGTTGCCGATGAACTGATTCACGAGCGCTGGAAGAACGCGCCGGACCCCCTGCGGGATGATGATCAATCGCATCCCCTGCCCATAACTCATGCTGAGCGCCCGGCAGGCTTCCAGTTGGCCTCGCTCGACACTCTGAATGCCGGACCGAAAGATTTCGCCGATATAAGCACCTGCGATCAAGCTGAGTGCGATGATCCCAAGTGGAAAAGGTGATGGACCGAATAGTTCGCGTCCAACGCGCGCAAAGCCTTGGCCAATGATGAGAATTGTCACAATCGCCGGCAAACCGCGAAAGATGTCGGTATACATACGCGCCGGCAGACGCAGCCAACGAGACTGCGAGATGCCCATCACGGCCAGTATCATCCCGATGATGACGCCGAGCACAGTGGAAGCCGCTGCCAGGATCAATGTATTTTTCAGTCCGACCGAGATCATGCTCGGCAAGACTTCAGCCATCGCATCCCAGTCAAGAAAGCTGCGACGGAGGTTCTCAAGCCAGTCCATTCAATTCCCCTTGAAACTCTCAGGCGGTCTATTGCCGCCGTCCGGCACGCCGGGCGGCGGCGTTGCCTTACTTCTTGGGAAGATATTGATCGGGCATCGGCGAACCGGGGAACCACTTCTCATAAAGCGTCTTCCAGGTGCCGTCCTGCATCGCTTCGTTGAGCGCCTTGTTCAGCGCCAGTCGAAAGGCGTCGTTGCCCTTGTGGACGACGAAACCCGCAGGGGCGTCAAACGAGGGAATGTTGACCGCAATTTTCAGAGACTTATATCGCTCGCCGTATTGTTTTGCGGCTTCGTAGTCGAGGAAATGCGCATCGATAGTACCGTTGTTCAATGCCGCGACGGCCGAATTATTGTCGGGGAACTTGACGAGATCCGTGCCGGCAAAATTCTTGGTGGCATAAACCTCCTGAAGCGTGCCCTGAACAACGCCCAGACGCTTTCCCTTCAGACCATTCGCGTCCTTGATAGAAGCATCCGAGGTCAGAACCGAAAGATAGCCGGCGAGATAGCCATCCGAGAAGTCGACTGTCTTCTTACGTGCCTCGGTGGTTCCAATAGCAGCGACGGCGACATCAAATCGCTGGTTTGCAACCGACGGCAACAGCGCCGAGAACTCTTGGCCGGTAAACGTAACCTTGTCCTTGGGGAAACCAATCCGCGAGGCAACGTTCAGGAAAAGCTCGATATCGAAGCCGGTAAACTTCCCGTCTGCAGTGGTGAAGGTGTAGGGCTTGGAATCGCCCATCGTCCCGACGCTGATAACGGTCGGATCAACGAGGTTATATGGGTTTTCGGCCGCTAGAGCAGATACGGCACCTGTGGCGAGGCCTATCGCAACGCCGATCACGGCAGCGCGAATTCGATTAAGTTGAAAATCAATCAGGCTGGGTAGGTTCATTTTATCATTCTCCTCTGGCGGTTTCGTTCGCGATTTTCAGTCGCAGTGGTCCCATCCGGACTGTCGCGCAAGCGCGCGTCCGGCCCCTGCAGTCGCATGCTGGTATCAAGCGCATTTTCTTTGCGAGACCGGTCTCTTTTTAAAATGAGACCGGTCTCTTGTAGTTTTACCAATTGATATCTTCGCATTTGCAACTCGTCAATATCTCTTGTAAAGCTGCTTTCATGGACCCAACGACACGCCGGAAAACCTCTGCAACCGTTGCTGACGTCGCTCGCGAGGCCGGCGTCTCCAAAGCCACGGCGGCACGGGTTTTGGGCGGATACGGAACTGTCAGCGACCGAGTAAGAGAGGCCGTCACTGCTGCTGCTCGGACCTTGGATTACCGACCAAACGAGCTAGCTCGCAGCATGACAACCGGCCGCTCTGGAACCATTGGAGTCGTGGTTGGTGATATTGAAAACCCATTTTTTAGTCTTGCGGTCCGGGGCATCACGGACGTCGCAAGACAAGCGGGTTTCACGGTGATCCTCACCAACTCGGGAGAAGACGTGTCGGCGGAGAAGGCAGCGGTGAAAACACTGCTAGCTAAGCGCGTCGACGGGTTGATCGTTTCGCCCGCAAAGGAAAGCGACGTGGAGCATCTTCGCGATGTTGCACGTTCCGGGCGGCCGCTGGCGCTCCTCGACCGCGGTATTGACGGTTTCGATGTCGATACAGCAATTGTCGACGATCGGCATGCCGCAGAAGGTGTCACTCGTCAGTTGATCGAACTTGGGCATCGCCACATCGCCTATCTGACGGCATGCGACACGAATGACCACCGCTTTCGGCAGCTCAGCGACATCAACACAGGGTCAGTGCGTAGGCGAATTGAAGGCTACTTGGAGGTCTGTCGCAGAGCTGGTCTTCCTCCAATGGAGCAATGGGTCCACATGGGAGCCTCGACGCCTGAGCGAGCACGTCAGATTTCCGCGCAAATGCTTGGCGCGACGGATCGTCCGACAGCTATCATCGCGTCCGACAGCCTGATTGGTTTGGAAGTCTTCAAGATCGCGCGGATGATGGGTATTTCAATTCCGGGCGATTTGTCTCTGATATCTTTCCACGATGCCGACTGGACAGCAGTGACCTCCCCGCCGGTTACTGTTGTCAGTCAACCAGTGTATCCCCTTGGGGAAGCGGTCGCGAAGTTGCTGATCGAGCGATTGGATGGATCAGTCACATCAACCCGGCGGATAGTCCTTCAGACTGAGGTCATCTCGCGGGCTTCAGTAGGTATGGCGCCCATAGCAAGCACTTGGCGGATGGACGGTCGGTGAGAGTGCCCACGCCCTGGTGCCACCATTTCCAGGTTTCTACCTCTATGTACCCTCGTACGACCAGATGCCGGGCACGATGCGAGCGCTTAGTGATTTTCTGGTAGACCGCCGGAAACAACTAACCGGAGATTTCCGCAATGGTGTTCCATAGGAAATCAAAAATTCACATGCGAAAGGGAAGGTTGGCTGGATCCTGATGAAAAACTCGGATCTGCGCGATCACTGACTGCTGCGGTGCTGTTACTCGGCTTGTTGCCAAGCGAGCCGCGCATTCGTCGATTCAAGCGCAGCCTCTTCAAGATCGCGACCCTGTGCCTGCATCAACGGGATCGATTCACGCGCGACAAAGGGCGCTGTGACAAACAGCGCGGCAAGGATGATGCCCGGAACGGCGAAGGGGATCTTGATCCCATGATCTTCGAGCATTGGACCCAATACGCCTTGCAGGCCATACACGAAAAGATCGGCAACACCCGCGACGATCGGCGACACCGAGAATGGTGCTTCGATCACCACAAGCAGAAGCCGCTTGCCCCAGAAATCGAACTTGGTGATCGCCCATACCGCAGCGATGCCAAAGACCGTGTTGACTGGAACGGCGATAAGCGCGGTTACCACCGTCAGTATGACGGTGGTAACGGTATCGGGATGAAAGATGGCAACAGCTTATACTTGTAAATCCTTCGAAAATGCGTCGACAGCGATAACAACAAGCGGTGCCAGAATGAGGAGCCCCGCCAGGATTGGCACGATGGCAATCAGGCCGCGCTGATAGACCGGTTGGTCGCCGCGAGCATAACGAAAGCGGCGAAAAGCAGCACGGAAGCAATAGCGGCAGCGGCCACGTAGTCATATTCCTCCAGCCGAATGAAAATCAGCAGCGAGGTGATCTCCGTCGACATCCGGCGGTTGCCAGCAATGAAGATGATCCCGCCGAACTCTCTGAGGCAGCGGGAGAAAAACAGCGATAGGCCGGCGAGGAGCGCCGGCATGAGAAGCGGCAATATTACCTTGCGGAAAATCTCCCAATCGGAACCGTCGAGCGATTGTGCCGCCTCCGGCAATTATTCCAGCGGCACGGCCTCGACCGAGCTGGCGGAAGCGTTCGACCTGGTCGAGCAGGCAGAAGCGATGCTGGAGGCGGTCGCGACCGGAACTGATTTTCGTTTCCGTCTGGAGTTTCGATTCATGAATTTTATCATTCAGCCCAATCGCTATGCCCTTTCAATTGCCGTCATTGCGGCAGGCTTCCTGCTGATGGAAACCGCGCCGTCGTTCTGGCCACCCATCTACCAAAACGCGCGCGCGTCGCCATCTTGGTCATGTTTTTCGGGTTTGCGCTTGGCGATCAGGCGATGCTGACCCACACCAAACAATCGCCCGCGAAATTCGGCGAGATCCGCATGACTTCGACCACCGAACAGCGCCAGAAGCCGATGACCGCCGATCAGACCCTGGAAATGAAGAGGGCTAAGATGCTATTGCTGGCGGGATCAAAACCGTCGGCCATGGTGGACGCGATAGTGTCGCACCGGCATCCAGCGTATCGGGGGAAGCTGGATCGGACTCCGATGTTGTGATTTAGTCTGCAAGGCTCTCAGCAGGATAGAAACCGCTGCCATTCCCAATTTGCGGGCCATAACTCCCAATCGGCCGAGGTTTCCCGGCACCGCATCGACTTTATTTGAATTTCCCGATCGGAAGTTTTCCAGACACAGATGATTCGGCGCCGGTGATTTTCCCGATCGGGAAATAAAGATGGCAAAACAAATCAGAAGTCCAGCCGATATCGGCGCCCTAGTACGCAGCGCACGCAAGGAGCAAAACTTGCGACAGGACGAGCTTGCCGGGGTCTCTGGAGTTGGCCTCAGGTTCATTGTGGACCTCGAAGCCGGCAAGCCGACAGCTCAGATAGGAAAGGTTTTGCAGGTTCTGCAAACGCTGGGTTGTTCGATTGATATTCTGGCCCCTGGTGAACGTAGAAAATGACAGTTAGGGTTCTCAATGTCTGGTGGGGTGGCCGCATTGTCGGGCAATTCACCCAAGGTAAGCATGGCGATATCGGCTTTGCATACGCTGAAGCTTGGCTTGATGACGAAAGCTGGATGGCTTGTCGATTTCTCCCCGACCATATTGGACGCGCAGCAAACCACCCTTTGCCCGCATCGCGTTCTATATTGGCTAAGGAAAATTCTATGGCCGTTTCCGAGGCGAGTTCAATGAGCGCCAGCACAAGGTTGCCTCTTGTATGCTCAGAGAAGGGATCGAAGACTTCAAGGGTGGGTTGAGCGCCGAAAACTATATTTCGATCACAGGAACCTCCCGCGCGACTGCGACATGCGACCTCGGGAATATGGTGGAGAAGGGAGCAATGAGCCGGGGCGGAGAGCGGAGCCATACGCGATACAGATTGAACATGCCCGAAGCGAAGAAATAAAAAAGTGCATTAGACCGCCTCTCATGAGCGGACGTCACCTTAATTTCACGGCTCCAAACTGCACAGATTGTGCGCTGCATGGCCCATCTTCCCTCGAAACATCTATCTTTTCGTCGTTCCCTCCATAAGAGGCCATCAGCGCGAATGATCCAGCAGACACCCTCGTAAACCGCCAAACGGATCGAAAGGTGGAAATCCAGTCAAACAAGTGGAAAGGAACGGGCCGGGACACGGCGACGCTAGGTGCTACCCGCGACGATCTCCTCTAGCGCGGACGCTCCCCCGAGCAGCCGCTCATCGTCATTCTTTAATGCCGACAGCAAGAAGCCGACGGGCATACCGCTCTCGCCCGTGCCGCAAGGTAGGGATACACCGCACCAATCGAGAAAATTGCCGATCAGGGTATTGCGCAGGGTTCTGCCATTGATCTTTACAAATAGCTCGTCGTCGGCCTCCAGCGGAGCAAGCAAGGGTGCGACATGGGCAACTGTCGGATAGGCAATAAACTCGTTCGGTCCGAGCAACTCAGCGGCCTCCTTGATCAATTGCTCACGCGCTTTAAGCGTTTCTAAGTAGCCGACCAAAGTGATCTTCTCGCCAAGGCGGGTCCGGGCGACAACACGCCGATCCATGGCTTCGGCTTCTGGGCCGGCCAAACGGCGGTGATGCAGCGCAAACGCTTCGGCCGTTGCCAGCGCCCCGTATTCGGCCATGAGCTGAAAGATCCTTTCGAACGACGGGAAAGAAGCCCGTCGAACCTTGACGCCCGCGACACTCAACCGGGCCAGCGCGGCTTCGAAAGCGTCAACCACCCCATCCTCCGCATTGTCCATGACGATGTTGGTCGGCACGACGATGGAGAGCGCCGCAAGTTCGGCACGTTGGACGTTGGCTGTGAAGCGCCCACGCATCGCGGCGTCAACCCAGATGGCATCTTGGACGCTGCGGCAGAGCGGACCAAGGGAGTCGAGGCTCGTCGCCAAGGGAAACACACCTTGCATGCTATACCGTCCCCGGCTCGCCTTGTATCCAACAAGGCCATTGAAGGCCGACGGTATCCGCACCGAGCCACCAGTATCCGTGCCGATCGATACGGGCACTAGGCCTGCCGCGACAGCAACGGCAGAACCGGAAGACGAACCGCCTGGAATGCGGGCGGCATCGCAAGTCAGGGGATTGAGCGGCGTCCCGTAATGTGGGTTCAGACCAAGCCCGGAAAACGCAAATTCGCTCATATTGACGCGCCCGAGAGAAATCATACCGGCCGCGCTCAGCGCCTTGATGACATCGGCGTCCTCTTGAGCGGGTTGAGCATCTGCAAGGACGATCGATCCGGCTGTCGTCGGCAGGCCGGCGATGGCGAATAGATCCTTCCAGGCCACGGGGATGCCATCCAACAGCCCGCGCGAGCGTCCCTCCCGAAGCCGCCTGGAGGACGCCGCCGCTTCCTGCCTCGCACGCTGCTCAAGGACCCGCGTAAAGATCGCCTGATCCTTGTGAGACAAGATTGCATCCAGGCTCTCCTCCACCAATGCAATTGGGTCGAGGTTGCCTGACTGAATGAGAACAGACAGCTGCGCGATGGAATTCCCAAGATATTTCTGGATCATTAGCCCTGCTCTCCCCTGCCACCGACAAGTTGCATCCAGCGGCGAACCAGATAATTGTGCTCATCCATGGTCGTATTCCAAACGGCAATGCAATTGGCGCGCTGCCAATAGGATCCACCACTGCGCGTCGATCCCTTTGTAATTCTGACCTGGCCATCCGGGCCAGGCAGGTCCTCCTTTGCTGCGACACCTTCATACCAATAGTCCCATTCGGGCTCAGTCATGAACTGGCGGGAGCGTTGCGGCGTCGAAATGTAATAACCCTGCCTTGCCACCATGGCGCCTGGCCAACCGGAAATCCACCAGTTCAAATAGTCGTAGGCAACATCGAGCAGTCGACCGCTCAGGTGTTTCGAAAGGCACAGGCCGCCATGCCAAGCACGATAACCTTCCGCTGGAACGGCCTGCTCGACGGGAGAACCCCTCGAGTTCAGGATACCGATACCAGGCGACCACATGCTCTGAACGCTCGTCTCGCCGGCGATCATCAGCCGCGCCGCGTCCTCCGCGGTTTTCCAGAAGTCTCGGAAGAAGCCGGCCTTCTTGCGCTCTTCCAGAATATCGATCAACTGATCGATTTCCTGGGTCGACATATTGCCAATATCATCGAACGACATGAGGCCTGTGGCCTGAGCCGCAAGCGCCGCATCGAAGATGCCGATCGCCGGCTCGTCCACCAGTGCTACCCTGCCCGCCCAGCGCTCATCGAGAAGCGCGCCCCATGTATGCATGCCGGCACCGTTCGGCGCCAAATCGGTCCGATAGGCGAAACTGTCGAAGTTATGCGTGGTCGGCAGCATCGAGATGAAGCGCGACGGTGTATCGCCAAGTGCTAGATTGGGCTGAACAAACAGCTTGCGCGCGGGAACATCACCAAGCCCCATTCGCGGATTGGGGCCGATATGGCCGGTCTTCGTCAGATCGTTGACCTCATCCCAAAGCACGATGCGGTGCGTGTCGATGGGCTGAATCGCACGCCAATGCCAGACGATATCGAGATTGTGGAAGCACTGATCGTAGACGTCGTAGGTTTCAGGCTCGCGAGCAGCCTTATACTGCGTGGTCAGGAAATCGTTGTTGTCGAATGTCACGTCGATGTCGAGGTCTTCCTGCGCTCGCAAGCGCAGCTCCTCCAGCAACGAGATCGCCGTGCCGAGAATGCGCAGCCGCGGCCGGCCGGCCAGATGCAAGGCGGGAACAGCCAGGTTTTTTGTCACGGGTTGATGCTTGTTCATGGGGATACCGGTTGTTTCAACGCGCAGCGACGATCGGGAAGTATGCAGCGGGCGGCACCTGCGACATGTGCGCCAGTGTGAAAGCTTCGAAGGAACGTTTCAAGCATGCGCCGTCGAGCCCATCCAGGATGAAGACCAGGCGCGAGCTGCGGTCCTCAGAAGGCCAGCGGTCCATATGCACAGGTGTATGCACTAGATGCTGGACACCATGAACGGCAACGGGGCATTCCTCGCCCCTGAGGTTGAGGATACCCTTCACCCGCAGCAGACGCTCCCCATGCCGATTGAGCAGCATGGTTAACCAAAGCCCGAACGCCGTCCAGTCGACGGGCCTGTCGATGCTAAGCGAAATCGAGGAAATGGCCGCATGGTGCGGCGCTCCGTCCGACGAGACGAGTTGCATCGGCTCCTCGCAGTAAAAGCCGCTTGGCGACAGGCTGCCACGTAATAAGGGACTGCCTCGAACGGCGACAAGCGAGGAGAGATCGAGATCGACCGCAGTCAGGATCGGGGCATCGGGATTCAATCCGCGAAGGCGAGCTCGAAGGGCCTCTTCCTCGGCGCCCGCGCCAAGATCGGTCTTGGTGATGATCAGCCGATCAGCGACTGCTACCTGCCTGTTGGATTCGATATAGGTGTCGAGCTGGCGCGATCCGTTCACGGCGTCGACTGTCGTGATCACATTGCCGGCGCAGAAATGATGCCGAAGCACGGGATCCGCCTTGATGGTCGACAGAACCGGAAATGGGTCGGCAAGGCCCGTGCTTTCGATGACGACACGCCGGAACGGCGGCACCAACCCGCACTCGCGTCGGGAATAAAGCTCTTTAAGTGCTGCTGCAAGCTCCCCGCGCACCGTACAGCAAACGCATCCGGAACGTAGCAGCACCATCTCGCCATCGACACTTTCGACGAGATCGTGGTCAAGCCCGATCTCGCCGAATTCGTTGATGAGCACTGCGGTATCGGCAAATGCGGGATCGTCAAGAATGCGCTTGAGTAGCGTCGTCTTGCCGGAGCCGAGGAAGCCTGTCAGCAAGTTGATCGGCAAAAAGCCGCTGGTCTCAATCGACATGTCGTGCCTCCATCCTGGCGATGAAGATATCGTCGAGCGGATCGCAAGGCCGGCCAACGAGACCTTCGGCCGCAGGCCAGAGGTGACCGAGATCCTCGATGATCTCGCTCCTGCCCGTGCGTGTCGATAGCACGAAGGACGCGCCTTGCCAGTCGCTGAGGACGAGACCGAAGCCCGAGAGCATCTCATTAGCGGCGCGCACCCGCTCGGCGCGTTCACGCCGCCGATCTACGCTGGCGTGGTTGCGCGTGAACACGCCTGGCCGCGCCACAGCGTCCGTCCAATGCTCATTGCCGCCGAGCACGCCGCACAGTGAACACATCGCCATCCGCCTCCTTAAGAATTGATGCTCCCGATCTTTCAAGCTAGCCCGCTATTTCTGTCTCGGAAAGCGGGCAGCGAAATCGTCGGCGATCTCATTCATGGTGGCGAACTTCACGCCGGGATGCTTGATCATGTGTGCATAAAGCCGCTCCAGCATCATCAGCACCTGAGGACGGCCGGCGACGTCGGGATGGATGGTGATCGGGAAGACGGCGTAGTCCATTTCACGATAGACCCAATCGAACTGGTCACGCCACATCTGCTCGATATGGTGCGGGTTAACGAAGCCGTGGCTGTTTGGGGATTTCTTGATGAACATCATCGGCGGCAGATCGTCGAGATACCAGGATGCCGGAATTTCGATCAGATCGGTTTCCTGGCCGCGCTTCAACGGCACCATCCAATCTGACGGCCTGCGGGAATAGTCGATCTTCGTCCAACTGTCGCCGACACGCACATAATAGGGCGTGAAATCATTATGCATCAGCGAATGGTCGTACTTGATACCGCGCTCCAGAAGCAGCTCGTTTGTCACATTGGAGAATTCCCACCACGGAGCGACATAGCCGGTCGGGCGCTTGCCGGAAAGCTTGGTGACCAGCGCAATGCATTTGTCAAGAATCTCGGTTTCTTGCTCGCGCGTCATGGCGATCGGATTTTCGTGGCTGTAGCCATGGATGCCGATTTCATGGCCGGCATCGGCCACCGCCTGCATCTGCTCGGGAAAGGTCTCGATCGAGTGGCCGGGAATGAACCAAGTCGTCTTGATGCCGAAGCGTTCGAAGAGCTTCACCAGACGCGGGCTACCGACTTCGCCGGCAAAGAGCCCTCTCGAAATATCGTCGGGCGAATCCTCGCCGCCATATGAGCCGAGCCAGCCGGCGACGGCATCGACGTCGACGCCAAAACTGCACAAGATTTCCTTTGCCATGGGATGACCTCCTCTAATCGCGTTTTCTATGATCAGTGAGCTGGGATGACGGTCGCGTCGGCCGGATCCCAGGTAAGCATGACCTCGGCGCCCACGGGAAAGGCGCCGGGCCGGTATTTGTCGACGTGCGCTTCCAGTGCCAGGCCGCGGCCGTCGGGCAGGCTGATGCCGATCTGCGAGATATGTCCGACCACGTCGAAACGCTCGACACGGGCGCCGACCACGTTGCCACCGAAAGCTCCGGTCAGATTTTCGCGCGTCGTGCCGCCTGTCGGATGAACCTCGATCGCCTCCGAAGGAATGACGATGTTGACCCTGCTGGAAAGGCCACCATTAGCGCAGCCCGACAAAGTGCCGAAGGATGTGGAGACGAATGTGCTGTCGGCCTTCGTGCCGGCAACTTCGCCTTCGAAGATAGTGTTGCGGCCGATGAACTGCGCCACGAATGGCGTGTTCGGGCGTGTGTAGAGTTGATGCGGCGGGCTGATCTGCTCTACCCTGCCCTGGTTCATCACTACAATCCGATCGGATAGCGCCAGTGCCTCCGACTGGGCATGAGTGACAAAGACGAAGGTCACGCCGAGGCTCTTCTGAAGGAGCTTTAGCTCGTTCTGGATCGCCTTGCGCAGATTGGCATCGAGCGCGCCCAGCGGCTCGTCGAGAAGCAGCAAATCTGGCTCGACCACGAGGCCGCGGGCAAGCGCGATGCGCTGGCGCTGGCCGCCAGAGAGCTTGTCCGGCTTGCGCTCGGCTATATCTTCCAACCCAAGGGTCGCCAGAATACGGTCGACCCGCGCATCCCGTTCGACCTTTGCCATGCCCTTGACCTCGAGACCGTATCCGACATTCCGTCGGACGGTCATATGAGGAAACAGCGCATAATTCTGGAAAATCATGGACGTCGGCCGCCTCTGCGGCCTGACATCGTTCATGCGCGCACCCTTGATCATCATATCGCCGGAGGAGATGCTTTCGAAGCCAGCGATCATGCGAAGCGTCGTCGTCTTGCCGCAGCCCGATGGGCCGAGGAAGGCGATGAACTCGCCCTTCCTGATCGAAAGATTGAAGTCGATGACGGCTGGCGTGCCATTGTCATAGACCTTGCCGACATTGATGAGTTCCAAATCATACGTCACGAGAGATCTCCGGGCGTGTAGGAGGAGGCGGACATCGCCTCCCCGCATTGCTGGGAATGGGTGGCGGACGCCACCAGATCACGCATTGAGGAATTCATCCCACTTCTGAACGAGATGGTCGTATTCATCCGGCCACTGATGCCAGTAGGCGACGTTCTTGGCACGTTCCGCCAGCGAGCCACCATCACGCAGATCGCCTTCCTTGATGCCGCGCTCGGAGGCACCGACCCACGGCTTACCCTCGTACCAGAAAGCATATTTGTGTGGCGCCATGACCTTTTCGATATTGGTCGAGGGTGAGTAATAACCCTGCTCGGAAACAGTGATGCCGGGCTCGCCGGAGAGCCAATAGTCGGCATAGGCGATAACGGCTTCCTTGTTCTGCGTGCCTGCGATCATCGACGGGCCGATCGCCCAACCGCGATAACCCTCCTTCGGCACGGCGTATTTGCAGGCCTTGCCCTGCGCTTTGACTGCCATGACGGCCGGCTGCCAGGCATCGCAGACGACCATCTCGCCCGACGCCATCAGGTTGACCAGTTCGCCGAAATCGCCCCACAGGGCGCGGAATTGCCCATCCTTCTTTTTCGACACGAGGAATTTTGCCGCCTCGTCGATTTCGACCGTCGTCGGGTTGGCCGGGTTCTTAACCTTCGAAAGTCCCAGCGTATTCATCGCCATGATCGCCTGACCGAAGGCGATCAGCGGATCGGTATTGAGGCCGGACTTGCCCTTGAACTTCGGATCGAAGATGGCCGCCCAGGTATTGGCTTCCTCGGCCGACAGGACATCGGGATTGTAGCCGATGGAGTCGTAGTTATAGACCGCAGGCACCATGTTCAGCGTCGTCTTGGCCTCATCGGCCCAGATCTGGCCGACGATCTGCTGCTTCGCGTCCCATTTGGCGGAGGGTGTCGTGAACGTATCGCGGATATTGGCCCAGTTCTTCAGAGAGGCGGCCGGGATCGGCTCGACATTGTTGGTCATGACGATCGACGGCAGCCGCTCGGCAATGATCTCCCAGCAATCATAGTCCTTGGAACCGGAAAGGATCTTGGTCTGCGCATCCGGAAAGGTCGCCGCGGTACCAGAAGTCTGGCCGACGCCGCTTGCCTTACGGAATTCATCCAGGATACGCTCCTGAACCGTGACCGAAAGGCCGATCGTGCGCAGCTGTTCCTTGGCGAGACCGGCGGCCTGCGCGTATGCCGAGCGCGACGACAGGAACGGCGTGCCGCCGCCGATCGCGAGCGCCATGACGCCGGCGGAGTGCTTCAAGAGAGAGCGTCTGTTCATTTCCATTTTGGACATCTCATGTTCTCCAGTGCTGATTGCTGTTCCCTGTGCCCTTGTTGGGCCTGCTTCATTGCTTGCATCGCGCGGCTATCTAGCCGCTGCCGATCAGTACCGCCCCACGAGGAGGCCACCATCCACGACCAGAACCTGACCGGTCATGTATCTCGCGCTGTTCGACGCGAGGAATGCGATCACGTCGGCGATGTCTTCCGGCTCGCCGAGCCGGCCCATCGGGATGAATTCGGCTGCCATTTCCGCGCCTGCAGGACCGAGCGAATTTTCTTCCGAAAGAAGCTGGGCGGTGCGGATATAGCCCGGCGCAATGGCGTTGACCCTGATTCCGTCCTTCGCCAGCTCAACGGCGAGCCCGCGCACCAGCCCGACGACACCGGATTTCGCCGCCGAGTAATGGACATGCTCGTCCCATCCATAGGCGACACCCATGATCGAGGAGAGGGCGACGACGCTTCCCGATCTGCGGGCACGCATGCCAGGCACAGCGGCGCGCACCAGCTTGAAGATACCCTTCAGATCGACATCCATTGTCAGGTCCCATTTGTCGTCAGTAAGCTCACTGAGCGGCGTACGATGGGCGATGCCGGCGTTGGCGACGATGACGTCAATCTTGCCGAGGCGCGCCTCGACATTGGCAACGAGCTTGTTCGCGGCATCCGTCGAGCGAACGTCGTAGAGACGAAACTCCGCGGAGCCCCCGGCGATGAGAATGTCGCGGACGATCTGCTCGCCTTCTTTTTCGAGGATGTCGGTGACGACGACATGGTCGCCGAGTGCTGCAAAAGCCCTCGCGGTCGCCTGGCCGATACCGATGCCTGCGCCCGTGACGATGACCACCCGCTTTTCTAAACTGTCCATTTGCGTGTCTCCTTCAGAGCATCACATCGCCGGAATTCGGCCCGAGCGTCTGGCCAACGAAGAGGCTCGCTGCCGGCGACGCCAGGAAAGCCACGGTTGCGGCCACCTCTTCGGGCTCGCCGAAGCGGCCGAGCGGCAGTTCGCGCTTCTTGCGTTCGCGCCATTCTTCTGAAAGACCGAGCACCAGCGGCGTATTGATCGGCCCCGGCGCCACGGCATTGACCCGCACGCCGCGGCTCGAAACCTCGCGAGCCAGTGCCTTCGTCATGCCGATGATCGCGGCCTTGGCACCGGAGTAATGAACCAGCTCGATGCCGCCGATCTGTCCGAGCTGGGAGGCGACGTTGACGATGATGCCCTCGCCGAGCGCCAGCATCGACGGTATGACGGCCTTGGTCATCAGGAAGGTGCCGCGGACATGCACGGCAAACATCCGGTCAAAATCCTCAAGTTCAAGGTTTTCGAATGCCGCCTGATGGGCGATGCCGGCATTGTTGACGAGAAGGGCGACGTCGCCGTGCAAGGTCTTCGCGGCGGCATGAATAACCGCCACGTCCTCGGGCCGCGCGACGTCGCCGGCGATCGCGGTCGCCGCACCGCCCGCCTTGATGATATCGGAGGCAACCGCCTCAGCCCGTTGCCCGCAGAGATCGTTGACCAGAACCGCATAGCCGTCTGCCGCAAGGCGCAGCGCGATGGCGCGGCCGATACCGGAGCCGGAGCCAGTGACGATGGCGGAAAGCCTCTGCGGCATCATGCGTCCTCCTGGATGCGGACACGCTTGGCACGGCGAACCGAAAGACCCATCAGGATCGCGTAGGTGCCGAGGAGCGCGAAGGAAAACAGCGTCGTCAGTACTCCGAAGGCGAAGACGTTCGGATGCACCTCGACCGAGAAGGTGCCGTAAATCGCAAGCGGCAAAGTCAGCTCGCGGCCTGAGGCAAACAGGGTGCGCGAAAACTCGTCATAGGAGAGCGTGAAGGCAAACAGCATGGCCGAAAGCACGCCCGGAAAGATCAGCGGGAACGTGACCTTGCGGAAGGTACGTGCCGGGGTAACGCCGAGCGACCAGGAGGCTTCCTCCATGCTCGGATCGAACCGGTTGAAGATCGCAAGCATGACAAGGAAGGCGAAGGGGAAGGTGTAGACGACGTGCAGGACAAAGGCAGTGCTCCACCAATGGCGGTCGATGCCGAAGGTATTGGCGACAAGGGCCATGCCGAGACCGACGAGCACGCCCGGCACCATCATGCCGAGAACGATCAGATAGAAGGCCACGCCAGAGCCACGGAACTTCCGGCGAAAGGCCTGCGCGGACATGACGCCGAGCACGGTCGAGACGATCATGGTCATCAGCGCCAGAAAAAGCGAGCGGATCAGCGCCTGGTCGATCGGTAGGGGCGCGATGCGCGAGGGCGGCGTCAGGCCGAAGAGATGCCTGTACCAGTAGGTCGACCATTCGATGATCGGAAATTGCGGACCGCCCTCCGGGCCGGTCTGGAACGACAGGATCGCCAGGACGACAAGCGGTCCGTAGAGAAAGATGAGAAAGAGGGTCGTATAGACGCCCAGGCCGAGCTTGATGCCTCCAGCATTCATGATCAGAGCTCCTTTCTGAGGTCGACGACCTTGAGCAGGGCGGCGACAACAGCGCCCATGATGATCGTCAGGACAACGCCGGCGACGGCGGCAAAGGCCCATTTCAGAGAACCGACCTGGGTGACGATGATATTGCCCAGCAGATTGACCTTGCGGCCGGACAGGGCGGCGGACGTTGCGAACTCACCGAGAACCATAACCGAGACGAAGATGGCACCCACCACCACGCCCGGCATGGAAAGCGGCAGGATGATTGTGCGGAAGATGCGCCAGAAACCTGCACCGAGATCCTGCGCCGCCTCGATCACCGAAGCGTCGATGCGGCCCATCATAAAGGCGATCGGCCCCACCATGAACACGCAGTAGATCTGCGTCATGCCGATGATGACGGACAGCTCCGAAAACAGCAGCACTTCTATCGGGTGATGCACGATGCCGAACTTCATCAGGATCATGTTGATCGCACCCTCGGTGCCGAGCATCGGCCGCCAGGCAAGGACACGGATCAGGAAGGACGTCCAGAACGGAATGACACAGAGCACCAGCAGCACGGTCTGAAGCGTCTTGTTCTTGATAAGGAGCCCGACGAAGAGCGCCGCCGGATAGCCGACAAGGAGCGTCGATAGCAGCACCAGCAGCCAGATGCGGATGGTCGTCCAGAGCGCCCCGAGATAGGTAGCGCTTGTCAGGAAGGTGATCCAGCTCTGCAATGTCAGCGTCGGCTCGATCTTGAAGGTCGTCTGCGTCCAGAAGGAAACATAGACCATCATCAAGATCGGCAGGACGAGGAAGGCCACCATCCAGATCATGCCTGGCGCTAGCAGCCAGAGCGTCTTGCTCGACTTCCGGCGCACCGTTGGGCTTTCCTGCACGGCTTCCTCACTTGTCGCGATCATGGTCATATCTCGCTCTCCTTGGACGGTCCGCGCGGTTTCGAGGGGCTTGCATCAACCGAAGACAAGGGCGTCCTCCTTCTTCCAGACCAGCGCATAGCGGTCCTTCTCGACAAAAGCCGGCGGACGGGCGTGGCTGAGATGGGATTCGACTTCGAAGACGTGGCCACCATCGAGCGCAAAGAAGGAATTGACCGCCGCTCCGGAATATTCACTAGCGATGAAATCAGCCTCGATGCGCACCTCATCATCCGTGAACTCTGCGTCGCGGGGACGGATCGAAACGCGATCGTAGCGGATGGCATAGCCCGGGCGCGGTGCATTCCTGCGCGATCCATTTAGGGGAAAACGGCCGGATGGCCCGACGAAAGCGTCCTCGACGACATCGCCGGCGAAAAGGTTGTAGCAATTGAGAAAGCGGGCAACCGCTGCCGTCGCCGGCCGATTGTAGATGACATCGGACGCGGCTGCCTGTGCGATGCGGCCATGATCGAGCACGAGCACCAGATCTCCCATCGCCAAGGCTTCGCTTTCGCTGCCCGTGACATGCAGGAACGTCACGCCGCAGCGCTCGCGGATGATCTTGAGTTCGCTGCGCATACGGCCGCGCAGATTGGCATCGAGCGCACCGAGCGGCTCGTCCAGCAACACCATTTTCGGTTCAGTGACCAGCGTACGTGCCAGGGCGACGCGCTGGCGCTGACCGCCGGAAATTTGCGTGACGGCGCGATCGTCAAATCCCTTTAGGCCGACCAGCGACAGCATATCCTGAACCCTCTTTGCCAGGACACGCGCATCCGTCACCGGATCGACCTTGCGGTTGCACAGGCCAAAGGCAACGTTTTCGGCGACGGAAAGATGCGGGAACAGAGCGAAGTTCTGAAAGACGAAGCCGATACCGCGATCATGTGGTTCCACACCATCGAGCCGTTTGCCGTGAAAGAGGATCGACCCGGCATCCGGCTCTTCGAAGCCGGCAATAACGCGCAGCAGCGTCGTCTTGCCGGAGCCGCTCGGCCCGAGCAGCGAGATATAGGCATTGTTGGGCAAGGAGAAATCCACCCTGTCCAGCGCGGCTGACGCGCCATAGGACTTGGTGACTTGGCTGAGCTGAAGAACGGTCGACACCGATTTCCTACCAGTTTCCAGGCAAGGACCATCCTCCAGGCAAAGCACCGTCATCGCCGGGACCGTATCGGTCCAGACATCAGCCGTCGGTCTGCGCTCGCACATGATCACATGCGCGTCAAAGAGATGTTCCCTGGCGTTTCAAAGAGTTCCACCTACGGCGCTTCTGACGAGCGCCTTGATATAAAGAGCATTGCATAAACGATTTTTGTATTCAATAGACTTTTTCTGAAAGCTGAAATCTTTCAATCAGCCAAACTCGAACTAGCGGCAAGGAGGGTCCCGGCAGCGGGCGTCGGGAGTGCGAAATAGGCGCGAATATGGCGTTTCGCAGGCGATAAAGCCGCGATATGTCCGCTGGTAGATAGCCCGGCAGCAGGCGCCGACCCAATCCAATTGCTGACGGGCTCCGCAAAATCACCGATCAGAATTTCGAATTAAAACATATTTTGTATTCAATAGTCATTTATTTTTGCGCTTTGTTGGCGCGGCAAATCGCGTAAGAGTGAGGCATCAGAACGACGTGAGTCCATTGCATCAGATGACCGAAGACCGAGCGCGCCCCAATGCGCAAAAGCGCTACGAGATCGCCGAGGATGTTCTGCGCAGCAACATCGAAGACAACACGCTGCCGCAAGGCGTGGTGCTGCTCGAGGGGCCGATCGCCGATATCCTTCAGATTTCGCGCGCGCCCGTGCAAAGGGCGCTGCAGACGCTGGAAAGCGAAGGCTTGGTCCATCGTTTCGACGGACGCGGCTATCTTGTCGGCCCTGCAGGCCGGGGTATCGAACCGAACCGCACCGATATCAAGACGCTCGGCCTGACCATTCCACGCCACGCCGACGAGGCCCTGCAGAGCCGCTCCTCCTGGGAGCGCATCTACAATACCGTCGAGGCAGATGTCGCCGGCTGTGTCGTCTTCGGCCAATATCGCATTATCGAGATCGAGCTTGCCGATCATTTCAACGTCAGCCGCACCGTCGTGCGCGACGTATTGACTCGCCTGCGCGAACGCGGTCTCGTACGCAAGAACCAGTCGTCCCATTGGATCGCCGGTCCGCTGACGGCGCAGATGATCAAGGATCATTACGGGCTGCGCGGAATGCTGGAACCTCAGGCCCTGGTTGCCGGTGCCGGCCGGGTCGATCGAGAACGGCTGAACGATCTGTTTCTGCGCCTTTGCGACCTGGAGCGCCGCGAAGCGGCCGACGATCTTTCGCTGCAGGAAACCATTCATGCGGACTTCATCGACATCTGCATTCTGGCGACGCCGAACGAACGGCTGAGGGAATCCATCCGTAACAACCTGCTGCCGGTGTCGGCGACCGGACGACTGCTCAGGCGGCTCGGCCTGCCTGGTGACCTTGCTATCATCACCGAGTTGCGCCTGATCGTCGAACTGCTGTTGCGGGGTGCCGTGAAGGCTGCCGCGGCGATGATGGAGACCCATCTGGAGGCCTCCGTCAACCGTACAATCGCGCAAATGAAGATCGTCGCCATCATTCCCGGGCCTGGGGCGACGGCCGCCTATCTCACCCGCGTCCTTGAGTGAGGCCTRGGCAGGCTCGACCGTGTTCCATCCGTCGAGGAAACCTCGATTCGAGGTGGCGATCATCTGCCGCCCCTTCTAAGCCAGGGCCGCACGAAGGCGCGCAAGCAACGCCTGCCTGTCAGCGCGCGCCGCCAGCGCCTCATCCATCGTGACCTTCACGAACTGTGTTGGCGTATGTGGCTGCAACTGCGCTATCAGATCCATATCGGCCGAGATCACCGCTCCGAGCGTGAAATAGCCGCCACCGGAGACAGCATCACGATGCAGGATGATCGGCTCGGTTCCACCCGGCACCTGGATCGAACCATAGGGATAGCAGCTGTCGACGATATTAGAGGGGTCGGAGCCTGCGCCGAAAGGCTGTTTGCGGTCAACAAATTCAAGCTTGCGGCCGCCTCGGAACCGATATCCCATGCGATCGGCTTCCGGTGCCACCTTCCATTGATCGTCGAAAAAGTTGGCCTTCGCGACGTCCGTCAACCGATCCCAATAGAGCCCCGGCAACACCCTGAGCTCGGCCGGCGTCCCGGGTTTGCGACGCAGCTCTTCTGAAACCGACCGACCTGCCCTTGCCATCGAACCGGAACCGACAGGAAGCTCATCTCCGGCAGCGACCGCCCTGCCGCTCAGTCCGCCAAGCGTGCCAATCACATAGGTAGAGCGGCTGCCCAGAGCTTCGGGGACGTCGATGCCGCCCGATACGGCAATGCAAATCCGCGCCCCGGATTTGAGAAAGTCAAAGCTTACGACCTGCCCCACCTTGACCCTGAGTGCCGTCCATCCCGGCTGGGGCTGACCGTCGATCTTGACGGGCATGTCGGCGCCGGTCACCGCGATCAACGCATCACGCTGAAATTCGAGCTGGGGCCCCATGAAGACGGCTTCGAGCCCGGCGGCGCCCTCGTCATTGCCGACAAGTAGATTTGCCGCCCGCAGGGCATATCTGTCCATGGCGCCGCCGGCCGGGATGCCGAGATGGAAATAGCCGGGCCGTCCGAGATCCTGAATCGTGGTGGAAAGGCCGTGATGAAGAACCTTAATGGCCATATAGGGCAGCCTCCAGCTTGGCGTTGTAGCCGTCGATATCGGCCTGGTATTTTGTGAGATCAAAGCTGACCTCACGGATCGGCGGTGCGAAACGACCCTTGTCGACATCCTCGACCGCCTGGTCGTAACCGTCGCGGTCGATCGGCCGGAATTTTACGATGTCGCCGGGGCGAAAGAACACCATGAACTCACGCAGGTAACTCGTCGATTGCGTGGGATCGAAGATCGGCATCGGGGTGATGCCGAACATCTGATAGCCGCCTGCGCCGCGCACCGAATAGATGCAGCCGAAGCAGCCGCCATGTCCCACAGTCAGCCGCGGCGTGTCCGTTCGCGGGCGCAGATATTTCGGTACCTCGATCTGTCGCTGTCTCTCGACCATCTGATACATGAACGGCAGCCCGGCGACAAAGCCGACCATGGAGACGAACCACGGCGATCCGGAGTGGGCCGATATGAAATCCTCAACCGTGCCATAGCCGTTGACCCTGGCCGCATAATCGAGATCGGTGCCTGTCGGCTCCTGATGCCGCTCGCGGAAACGCATCAGAGTCTCATGTGTCCATGGATCGTTATAGAATACCGGGATTTCGACAATGCGGGTCGTAATGACCGGCTCTGCCGTTTCGGCTGCCCCCTCGATTGCCTTGATCTCGCGCAAGAGATCGTCCGGCTTGATCAGATCCGGATCGAACTTGATCTGGAAGGAGGCGTTGGCAGGGCAGATTTCTGTGATGCCCTTAATCACGCTCTCGCGCACGCCTTTGGTCATCGATAGGCTCTTGAAGAAAGCTTCGAGCGACATCTCGTCACTGCATTCGACGAAGAGATGCTCGTCCCCTCCGAACGTAAAGCGAGCTGGCATCAGGCAACCTCCGAGGCAATGCCATCGACCGCTGTGAATTCGGTCTCCAGCCAGTGTTCGAGAAAACGTGTGTGGAACGCGCCCTTACGTACCGACGGGTCGCGGGCGAGAGCCAGATGCAGCGGGATCGTTGTCGGCAAGCCTTCAATCGTCAGATTGGAAAGAGCTGCAGCTAACCTGTCGAGGCAGGTAATGCGATCCTCGGCCCAGACGATCAGCTTGCCGAGGAGGGAATCGTAAAAGGGCGGCACGGTATAGCCAGCATACAGCATCGTATCGAACCGAACGCCCTCGCCGTCTGGAATGGAGAGCCACGTGACTGTGCCTGGCGCCGGCAAAAAGCCCTCGGCCGGGTCCTCGGCATTGATCCGGCATTCGATGGCGTGGCCCTTCACCCGGATATCGGACTGCGACAGCGACAGGGGAGCGCCGCCTGCCACCTTGAACATCTCTTGCACCAGATCGATACCGGTGATCATTTCGGTCACCGGATGTTCCACCTGTATGCGGGTGTTGACTTCGATGAAGTAGAACTGGCCGTTATCCTCATCGTAGAGATACTCGACCGTGCCCGCGCCACGATACCCGACCTCGGCTGCAAGCGCGACAGCGCTGGCGCAAAGCCGCTGACGCAGGTCAGCCGGCAGAAGGAAGGCCTGCGCCTCCTCCCAGACCTTCTGACGGCGGCGCTGGAGCGAGCATTCGCGCTCGAAGCAATGTACGAAATTCTGCCCATCGCCAAAGATCTGCACCTCGATGTGGCGGGCGCGGGTGATGACTTTCTCCATGTAGAGGCCGCCATCGCCAAAAGCAGCCGCCGCCTCGGCCGAGGCGAGCAGAAACTGCTCCCTGAGTTCGGCCAGCGATTGCACGATGCGAATTCCACGTCCACCACCACCGGCTGCGGCCTTGATCATGGCAGGAAAACCAGTGCGCTCGGCAATCACCTCGGCAGCGGCGATACCGGCAATGCGGCCATCGCTTCCCGGCACAGTCGGCACGCCGGCGCGTGCGGCGATCGCGCGCGCCGCCACCTTGTCTCCGAGCAGCCGGATAGCCTCACCGCTCGGCCCGATGAAGATCATGCCTGCCGCCTCGACGGCGTCGGCAAAATCTCCGTTCTCGGACAGAAACCCATAGCCCGGATGGACAGCGTCGACGCCGGCCGAACGGGCAGCAGCGATGATCGCTTCTATGTTCAGGTAGGATTTCTTCGGCGCCGGAGAACCGATATTGATCGCCTCGTCCGCCAGCTTCACTGCAAGCATATCGGCATCGGCTGCACTATGGACCTGCACGGTACGGATGCCGAGCGCCTTGGCGGCTTTTATGATCCTGACGGCAATTTCACCGCGATTGGCAATGAGAACCGAACGGATCGTCATGGGTCCACCTCCGCAATGATCTGACCAGCCATGACGGGCTCTTCATTGTCAACGAGGAAGGTGATGTTCCTGCCGGCGAGCCCAGCCGGTATCTGCTGGAAGGTCTTCATGACCTCGATAAGGCCAATGGTATCGCTTACGGCGACGTCGTCTCCGTCAGCCTTGAAAGGCGGCGTGTCCGGAGAGGATGCCCGGTAGAATGTTCCCGGAAGGGGTGATCTGATTTCAAGTTTGCTCATGGGGCCTCCGCACGGCATCGTGGTTCAAAGTCTGAGAAACTGGCGCAATTCTGATGCCCTCGGCAACCAGAGCGTCGCGCATGTGACGCACGATATCGAGAGCGCCCAAAGTATCGGAATGAAGACAGATGGAATCGAACGCGATCGGAATATCTACGCCGTTGGCGGTTCGCACGACGCCCTCCGTGCAGGCTCTTACGACCTTGCGGGCAATCGCTTTGGGATCGGGACGCCCGACGTCTCGGGTAAAGACAATCCAGCCCGTGTCACCATAATCCCTATCGGCGTAGAATTCACGTACGACAGGTTGGCCGGCCTCTTGCGCTGCAAGACATGTTGCCGAACCATCCATGCAGAAGACGAATGTGTTCGGTGCTGCCGTGCGCATGTACTGCATGAAAATCCGTGAAAGCTCCGCGTTCGCCGCAAGCTCCATATAGAGAGCGCCGTGCGGCTTCACATGCTGAACCGGAACGCCATAACGTCGGGCAAATTCGCGCAATGCACCGACCTGATAGATCAGATCATTGATGATCTCACGGCTGGTGCCGTTGATTTTGCGCCGCCCGAAACCCTGGAGATCGTTGTAGCCGGGATGGGCTCCGACGGCGACACCATGAGCGGCGGCAATCCGGACCGTTTCATCCATGAGATTGGGATCGCCAGCGTGAAAGCCTGCCGCAATGTTGGCCGAACTGATGAGCGGGATCAGCTCCTCGTCCCGGGCATCGCCGATCCGCCATCGACCGAAGGCCTCGCCCATGTCGCAATTGATATCGACAGCTTCCTTCAAATGCCTTCCCTCGCAGTTACGTCCCTCCCGAGGACCGATAGGAAAACGCTAAAGGCAAAGTTCGCATTTGAAAAATACAATTTTCAAAGCGTCATTATCTGATAAATTGATACCAGCGCATAGAAAAACGCCAAAAACTCTTTCATAAAATCAAATAGATAAGAGAACTGCGCAAGGAAACATCGGGAAGCAACGCGTTTACAATCCATGCATTCAGATTTGGTACCGCTGTTTTCCCGATAAGCAGATGGAGGAATGATATGAGCCTGAGCCTGCGCCAGCTTCGCTACTTCGTCGCGACAGCCGAATACGGACAGATTTCGCATGCGGCCGTCAGCCTCTCGATCTCGCAATCGGCAATCACAGCGGCGATCAAGGACCTTGAGTTGACCGTTGGTGCATCGCTGTTCAATCGCACGCCCCAGGGGATGGAGCTGACAACCGCAGGTCGCCAATTCCTGTCACATGCATACGAAATTCTGGCAAAAGTCGACGAAGCGACGCATCTCGATCTCGTCAGCAGCGATATCGAGGGAGAACTGGTTGTCGCCGCGACCTATACTGTCATCGGCTACTTCCTGCCGATGCATATAGAGCGCATCCGCCGGCTCTATCCGAAACTGAAAATTCAGCTCTACGAAGTCAATCGCGAGGCAATCGAGGAGGGGCTTCTTACCAACCGCTATGATATAGCGGTGTTGCTGACATCGAACATCCTCAATCCAATGCTGACAACAGAGACGCTCCTGAGTTCGATCAGGCGCCTCTGGCTGCCAGCGGGGCACGAGCTTCGACGCCACGATGGCATAGGCCTGCGTGAAATCGCTGAAGAGCCCTATATCATGCTGACGGTAGATGAGGCGGCGCATTCCGCTCTGAGATACTGGAGCCAAAGCCCTCATCAACCAAGGGTGCTATTGCGGACCAGTTCGATCGAAGCGGTCAGGTCCATGGTCGCTAACGGACTTGGCGTCGCCATCCTCTCGGACATGGTGCATCGCCCGTGGTCACTGGAGGGACGACGGATCGAAACCGTGAATATTCAGGATCCGGTTCCGCCAATGGATGTTGGCTTGGCCTGGCGTGCCAACGTCGAGTTTAGCCGTCCGATGCACGCGTTCAGGCGCTACTTTCAGCAGAGTTTCGGCCTGCCGGGTACAAACGCCTAGTCGATACCCACCGCTTGGAAGCCTACGGCCGGATGAGACCAAGCAGAGCCACTACAGGGCGCCGACCCTTCGGTCACGTCCAGATGAAGCCGGTCGACAACGGCCTCTGCAACTTTTGGGGCGATCTAGCTGCGCGGTCGTATGCATGGAAGGTCCCTCGGCTTTGGTCAGTCTGGCCGGGGAGAACGAAGTGTGTGTCACGCGGGGCATAGAATAGCCGAACTAAGGGATCGGCGATAGGTTGCGGTGGGTCGGGCCTGCTTCGCAGGCAGGAGTAACCACCTGCCAAGCTTGGCGATACCAGGTTGAACAGATCAGATCCTCGCACAGTCGCAACGCGGCAACAACCCACCCGTTCCGTTTATACTCAATATGGATGATGCGACATTCAAGAGTATCCTATGGTAAAACATAGGTCATCTTGGAGGGTGGTGGGATGTGGTGTCTACGTAACGCCGCGACCGTTGTGCTGAGCGTCGTTCTGCTCACACCATTGCCTTTGAAAGCTTCCGAGACGGTCGGCCAGGCGGTGTTGATTAAAACAGAGGTCAAGGGCGCGGGCGGCCCGCTTGCGGTCGATGATCCCATCCATCGCGACGAGCAAATTCGCACCTCGCTTTCAGGGCTTGGACAGTTCACATTTCGGGATGGCACAAAATTGGCTGTCGGGGCCGGCTCATCCGTTACGATCGACAAATTCGTCTTCGATGACTCGGGCTCGGTCAAAAAGCTCACCATCAACGCAGCGAAAGGCACGTTTCGCTGGATGAGCGGAAATTCGGATCATTCAGCCTATCAGATCGTGACCCCAGCCGGAACGATCGGCGTGCGTGGAACCGCGTTCGATTTCTATGTCGGCTCCAATGGCATGACGGCGGTCGTTCTCTTGAACGGCGCCGCGCAGTTTTGCGGCGCGGGCGGCTGCAAGCAATTGAAGACGCAATGCGACTGCGTGGTCGCCAAGCGTAACGGCGAGATCACTGATCCGCGCCGCGTCACTCGCGATGTTCTGAAGAAACTCGGCAATCAGAAAGCTCTAGCGTTTCTCTCCGGGGATCAGCAGCTTTCAGGGCGAATGGGATTTGTCAGCGGCGGATGTGGCCTGTCGACGGCAACGAAAGATCCGCCAAATGGGATAGCTCCCCGCAGCGCACCGGCAAGCAATCCCGCTCCGGCACAACCCAATACGCCGAGCATACAGAGCACGCCGGCTGCGCCACAGACCCAGGCCTCAACACCCAATACGCCCAGCGCGCCTAAAGACCATGATCATCATCATGATAGAGACGATCATGACGACGAAGACGACCAAGGCCAGAACAGGAACAATGGTCGTCAGGATGGCGGGCATGACCATCGCTAGCATGAGAGGAGCGTTAGCCGGCGGCTGCAACATCAGCTAGATGCCGGCCGCCTTGTCTTCAGGCTCGTCGACGAAATGTCCGGCCCGGCGCGAAATCTGGCTGTAGAACCCCTGCAATAGTCCCGTCGTTACGGCTTGCGCCTTGAGCCTTGTTGCGCCGATAAGTTTACGGCGGCTCGTCGACCGTGTTCGCAGGGCAGCGACAAGCTCTCTGTGTAGGGTCTGAAGTTCGAGAAAATCAGCGGACTTTTGGAGCTGGCTATCGCCGGCCACGGCGAAGAGCCTGGTTCGCATGCTCTTTCCCTTCAACGTCAGCGCTCCCGCCTCGAGGAGAGCGCAATCGGGCAGCAAGCCCGCCGTCGGTTCGGATACGAGAATGTCGAAATTGATATCCTTGCAGGCGGATTCGATGCGCGCGGCAATATTCACGGCATCGCCGACAGCGGTATAATTGAAGCGCGTCTCCGCACCCATATTGCCGACACATGCAAGCCCTGTATGGATGCCGATCCCAATTGCGACCTGCCGCTCGTCTCCGAAGCCGAAAGCGTCGCTGCTGTTGAGGCGGGCAAGCGTATCCCGCATGCCCAAGGCCGCCCGCACGGCCTTGCCGGCATGGTCTGAGACATCGACGGGTGCATTCCAGAAGGCCATGATCGAGTCGCCGATGAACTTGTCGAGCGTGCCGTCATTAGCGATGACATGGTGACTGAGTGCATCGAGCAGTGTGTTTAAAAATGCGACGACGGCGCTCGGGGTGATCTCTTCGCTGATCTGCGTGAAGTTTCGCACATCGACGAACATGACCGTCAGCTCGCGCTCGTCTCCGCCGAGGCGCAGCGCGTTGCGCGTGTGCTCGATGCGGTGCAGCAGAGATGGCGAGAGATAGTGGCCGAACGCCCGCCGCACGTCGCGCCGCTCCCGATCGGTCACGAGAAAGCGGAAGGCCGTCGCGGCGAAATGCGTGATCGATCCGGAGACGATCGGCGCCAGCGGGTCGAAGAGAAGCCCCCCGTAAAGAAAGGCGATCCAGGACGCCACAAGGGCAAAAAAAGTAATTAGAAGGCCGCAGGCAAGGGCGACGGCAGGATTGACGAACGTGGTGACGATCACCAGGAGGCTGCCCAATACGGCGATCGACAGGATTTCCAATCCGTCTGCCCAATCCGGCCGCGAAAGGAAGCGGCCCGAAAGGATCTGCTCGATGATCTGCGCGTGAATGGAGACACCCGGCACATTCTCGCCGAGGGCGGTCGTGCGCACATCCTGGAGGCCGGAAGCGGACGTTCCGATGAACACGATACTACCTTCGATGGCCGCTCTGATATCGGCGGAAGCATTTTCGGGTACGAGGACCTTGCTTACCGAAATATATCGTTTCGTGGTGTCCGGGCTAACATAGAGCCAGAGCTCTCCTGATGCCGTGACTGGCGCCACGAAATTCCCGATTTTGGCCCGGGTCAACGTATTCGGCGTGCCGGGCGCTGTATCGAGTACGTAAGTGGAGGCTCCCTGTGCGACGCGCAACGCTTCAAGCGCGAGACTGGGGTAAAGCTGCTTGCCGTCACTGAGAAAAAGCGGAACCTCGCGCACCACCGCAGATGACGCCCCTGGATTGAGGCTGATATGGCCAAGCCCTGCGGCATTGGCTTCCAATTGCGGCTGTAGCGGCGTCGCGGCCTTGATTACAGGGGGCGCACCGAAGGGACTTTCGCCGGTATAGGCAAAGCCCGCCTTGGCCGGCGGCAGATAATGTCCCTCGTTGGAGAGGCCAAAGCCCAGCACCACCGGCCTGCCTAAGAGCGATTGGGAAAAAATCTCATCATTATCCGGCAGCTTGCTGAGCAGCGAGCGATCGATGCCGGTGACATCCCGAACGACATTGCGTGGTGACAGGCGATCGGGCTCGGCGAAGAGGACGTCGAACGCGATAGCGGCAGCGCCCATATCGGAAAGTCTGTCCACAAGCGCGGCAATCCGGTTTCTCGGCCAGGGCCATTGACCGAACTCGCGCAGCGACGCTTCGTCTATGTCGATGACCCGGACGGGCTGGCTCTCGAAAGTCCGGGGCACGAGGCGCTGATACTGGTCGAATGTCAAATCGCGGGCGAGTCTCAGCAATTCGGGATCGCTTGCCCGAAGAATTGCCAGCGCTGTGACGATGGCCAAGCCGATAACGACGCCAATTTGCTGCGCACGCGTCACCATTTCGGTATCTGCCCCTCTGCTTCGCACCCCGACCATAAGTAGAAGTTCACAGAAACATAAACGCCCACCGGCCCGCTGCTGCACCGGGGAAGAATATGCTGCCTTGTTCTTAATGGCGATGCAATAATCAAAGTATCGATGTAATGCGAAACGGAATACGTGCACGGCCATATTCAAGCGATTCTTATGCGGGCCGCTTGCGGTACTTTAAGCGGCATCGTAAACTTAACAGTCGGGAGCTGCGTGCTGCGGCGATGAGCCTATGGACGCAAATCGCTCGGGCGTGAATCCCGAAAGCCTCAGCAGACCGCTATTCCTTCCGACTGTTAAGTTTACGATGCCATTCATCAACATCGCAATTAATGTTATGACGCCCGCGCTTGATTGCGGATCGCTATGCCTCGGCCAAAAGCCAGGTTCGGAAGGCCACGACATCAGGTCGTTCTAAAGCGAGGCGCGGGTAAACGAGCCAGTAGCTGTAATCGTTGGGAAGAGCGATCTCAAACGGACGGACCAAACGCCCTTTTGCCAACCAGTCGGCAGCAAGTACTAGCCGGCCAAGGGCAACGCCCTCACCATTGACGGCAGCTTGGAGCATCAAACCTGCGTCGTTGAACGTAAGGCCGGCCCCGGCATCTACTCCAGTCACGCCGGCGTGCTCCAGCCATCGGGACCAACCGTCCTTAGGCGTATCATGTAGGAGACGCGCATGGCGCAAATCGGATGGTTCGCGGAGCGGCGGAGATCCCGTTACCATCGCGGGGCTACAAACAGGACTTAACGTCTCGCGCGCTATCAACTCGCTCCGAAGTCCGTGCCACCGGCCAAGCCCTGAACGAATACCAATATCAAAGCTGTCATCCATAAAATTCCACAGATCCGCTGAGCTCGTCAGCCTCAGATCGATTTCAGGATACCGGGATCGAAACCTTCCGAGACGCGGTACGAGCCAGCAGGACGCAAATGACGGCAAGACGGTAATTCGCAATGGCCCATCTTCATGCTCGCGCAACCGCATTGTCGCCGCTGACATGCGATCAAGAGCGTCTGTCAACTCCGGCAAGTATGCGGCGCCCTTGGTAGTAAGCTGCAAGGTGTGACCTCGACGCTCGAACAGGCGCACGCCCAGCCACTCTTCAAGCTGGCGAACCTGATGACTGATCGCGGCCTGTGTTACGCAGAGTTCGGCCGCAGCCCCTGTGAAACTCATATGTCGTGCCCCGGCCTCAAAGGCGCGAAGGGCTCCGAGGGGCGGCAAGCGGCGCACGTTCGATTACCTCTGTTTATCGAGACCATGAAATTAGATCGTTTTGCGCCTCGGCAAAAGCCATGTTCAATAATGGTATCGAAAAATCAATGTTGCGCTGCTTGCGCAGATTGAGGTGTTGGAGGTTGGGCATGATTACTCTAGAAATTTGGCTTCTGTTTCTGGGGTATACAGTGCCCATGGTCATCAGCCCTGGCCCTGGGAACACCCTCCTCGCCACCTCCGGCGGACGATCTGGACTCTGGGGCTCAATACCCTTCTGGATCGGTTTTGAAAGCGGTAATTTTTTGTTGTGCCTGATCTACGGCTTCGGGCTCGGCCGCGCCCTGCACGGACATCCAGAATTCGATCAAGTTTTGAAGTGGGCAGGGATTGTCTACCTGCTCTATCTCGCTTGGGGCTTTTTCCAGGCTTCATCGAAGCCGAATTGCACCGCCAGTGTCTCAGCGGCAGAGTTGAGCTGCGGCGCTGGATTTCTATCAGTCATCCTGAACCCCAAGATTCATTCGATGATCTTGGTCATGTTTTCGCAGTTTCATGATCCGTCAAGTTCGTCACCTAGCCAAGTTGGACAGCTTACCGTCGCGTTCCTGATCGTCTGCATCACCTGTCATTTCTCTTGGATTTACGGGGGGAAGATCATCCTGGGCGGCTTTCAATCCGCTCGGGCGGTGCGGGTTCAAGGATTGGCGTTCGGAGCCTGCATGATCGCCGTTGCAGCCCATGTGGCACTATCGTAGGCGAAAAGGCTCTGATGGGGTGGACGCCCCCCGACGGCATCTGTGTGCCAGAATGGAGACGTTAAGCGCGGTCTTGAAGGTATGGTGCCGATATCTACGAACACCACGCCCAAGGCGCCAATACTCGCCACGAACAAAGGGGGTGAGTGCGCGCTCGAACGACGGATCCGGCGTCCCATGCTCCCGAATCTCGCAGGTTAGACATCTACGGGTGTACTCTAGTCCTTCTAGTGGCTAGAGCCGCAAGCTATACCAAGGTATCGGTTGTAGGTTCCATTTAGAGGAGTATACCGAACTATATTCAGGGTCGTCGCATCCTGGAGCGTCCGGCTTGCCGGACGGGTAACGTCACAGAGGACCACATGAACCCGCGATCTAGTAGCCAGCACACGGAATGCGACAGTCGACGCTCGTCGAACGTCCTTGCCGCCGTGCTGACCCAACGCCCGGGTAGACCATATGACCGTGAGGGCCTTCGCCACCGGCGTTGACCCGCGGCACTGGCCTCCCGGGTTCGAATAACTGTCGAACCAGGAGGAGGTCAGTATCATGACCGCCATCTTCAATCTTGCCGCCATGACGGGCGGCTCGATGATCCCATACTCCCACCGTCGCGTCGAAGGGCAGCCGTCGGCATCCACGCACCCTATCAGCATGCTGATCGCGTTCTGTCTGCGACCGTTTACCCGTCAAAAGCCGCCAGCTACCTCGTCCGACTCATCGGGTTGAACCGCGCGGCCGGTTTCTGACTGACATGCCCGTTTAGGCCGTCCCGCAGGCGGCTTCCCCCAGGTAATCGATGAAGACGTTGCGATCCGTCGCACGGGAGCAAGACTATGGATAATTTGAACACAAATGGTGCAGCATCGGCTGTCCTCGACACGGCGCATGTCGGCGACATCCGCGGCGCGCTCGGCACGATCAACCACGGAGACGTCGCCGCCCGCACCACATGGCGGGCACGTTTTATGACGCTCCTGGCCATTATCGGACCCGGCCTCATCGTCATGGTCGGCGACAATGACGCAGGCGCCTTTGCCACCTATACCCAGGCCGGACAAAACTACGGCACGTCGCTCCTCTGGACGCTCCTGCTGCTCGTGCCGGTGCTCTATGTCAATCAGGAGATGGTGCTGCGTCTGGGCGCAGTTACCGGCGTCGGCCATGCGCGCCTCATTCTCGAGCGTTTCGGCAAGTTCTGGGGCGCGTTCAGCGTCGTCGATCTGTTCATCCTCAACGGGCTGACCATCGTCACCGAATTCATCGGCATCAGTCTGGCGCTCGACTACCTTGGTGTCTCGAAGATCGCCGGCGTCGCCATCGCCGCGGCTCTGACCATGATTGCCGCCAGCACGGGTAGCTTCCGTCGCTTCGAACGCTTCGCGCTGATGCTGTGCCTCGGCAGCCTTTTGCTGGTGCCGATCGTGATGGCCGTACATGTTCCGGCACATCAGATCATTCGCGATCTGACCATCCCTAATCTGCCTGGTGGCAAGCTGTCCGACATCCTGCTGCTCATTATCGGCATTGTCGGTACGACCGTGGCTCCCTGGCAGCTGTTTTTCCAGCAGAGCTATGTGATTGACAAGCGCATCACGCCGCGTTTCATCGGCTATGAAAAGGCGGATCTGTGGCTCGGCATCGTCATGGTCATGATCGGCGCTGTAGCAATGATCGTTTTTTGCGCAGCCACCTTTCAGGGACAGCCTGAATTCGGCAACTTCACCGACGCCGGTGGCATTGCCGCAGGGCTCGACAAATATGTAAGCCCGACGATGGGGGTATTGTTTGCCATTGCGCTCATCGATGCCGCAATCATCGGCGCCGCGGCCGTGTCGCTTGCAACCGCCTATGCGATCGGAGACGTTCTGTCCCTCAATCATTCACTGCACCGCAAGGCCAGCGAAGCCAAGGGGTTCTATTTCGTCTACTGCGGGCTGATTGCCGCCGCAGCCGCGCTCGTGCTCATTCCGGGTTCGCCGCTCGGCCTGATCACGCTTGCCGTGCAGACCCTAGCCGGTGTGCTGCTGCCCAGCGCGACTGTGTTCTTGCTACTGCTGTGCAATGACAGGGCGGTTCTCGGCCCCTGGGTCAATGGCAAGGCCATGAACCTGTTCACCGGCGCAGTCATCGCCGTGCTGGTGATGCTGTCCATCATTCTCACGGCTTCCGTTCTCTACCCGGAGATTACCGGCGCGCTGATAGTCTGGATCCTTGCCGCTGGTACATTGATCGGCCTCTTGGGACTTATTGTCGCCGGTGTGCTGAAAAGCCGATCCGTCGACCGCGGCGAAATTCGGCAACTCGTCAAAGATCGGTCGCTGCGGCCCACCTGGCGTATGCCGCCGCTTTCCGCTCTGGAGCCCATCCAGTTCTCGCTCTCCCGGCGGGTATGGATGATCGTGCTGCGCGGCTATCTTGTCGTCGCGGTTGGCATGGTGCTCGTGCGTGTGGTCCAGCTGGCGCTCAGCCAAGGCTGAACCCACTCATGGCGATAATGCCAGGCCACGCAACCAATGACGTCCGGCGGGCCTACCGCCGGCGTCGTGCTTCCGAACGCTCCCACTTTTCAATCGGATATGTGCAATGACCGGCAGCCTCGTCATCCTGGAACTCATGGGACATGTTGCGCTCCTCCTCTGGGGCATGCGCATGGTGCAGAGCGGCATAGAACGGGCTTTCGGTTCGGATATGAGGCGCGTGCTTGGCCGCGCCCTGCGCAATCGTCTGGCCGCTGTCGCCGCGGGCGCCGGGGTCACCATGCTGCTTCAAAGCAGCACCGCGACCGTTATGATGGTCACGTCCTTCGCCGCCCGTGGCGCATTCGCTCTCGTTCCCGCTTTGGCGGTTATGCTGGGCGCCAATGTCGGGACGGCGCTAATCGTCAAGGCGCTCTCCTTTGACGTTTCCTTCGCTTCGCCACTGCTGCTGCTGGCCGGTTATATCGCGTTCAAGCGCGGCCCCAAGGGACGCGCTCGGCATATGGGACGGGTTGGCATCGGCCTTGGGCTGATGCTGCTCGCTCTCCATGGCCTGGTGCAGACAATCCAGCCGGTGAGCACGGCTCCGGTGCTGCGCAGCATCCTCGACGCCATCACCGGTGACCCGGTCCTCGACGTTCTGCTGGCGGCGGCGCTGACATTCGCCGCTCATTCCAGCGTTGCCGTGATGTTGCTGCTGGTAGGGCTGGCGGCCGGCGACGTCGTATCGCCGACGACAGGCCTTGCATTGGTACTTGGCGCAAATCTTGGCGGAGCGCTGCCGCCTGTATTCGAGACCAGCGGTGCCAATCCCGCCAACCGCCGCGTTCCGGTCGGCAATCTCCTGTTTCGTGCGATCGGCTGCATCGTCGCGCTGCCGTTCCTGCATCCATTGGCAGATCTCCTGCAAAGAGAGGGCGCCGATCTGGCATCGGTGCTCACGAATTTCCACGTCGTGTTCAATGTCGTTCTGGCGGTCGTCTGCCTCGCTCTGCTGGGGCCGGCGCAGTCCTTGCTGATCAAGTTTTACCCCGAAAAGATCAAGTCGGAGGGAGATGCTGCGCGTGCGTTCTTTCTCGACAAGTCGGCGCTGGAAACCCCCTATCTGGCTCTTGCCAACGCCGCGCGTGAAATTCTGCGCATGGGCGATCTGGTCGAAGCGCTCCTGCGTCTGGTTCCTGCAGATCTTTCCCGGCCCGACAAGCAGGCGATCGCACAGGCGGTTCGGTTGGGGCAGGAGCTGGATATGTTGCACGGCGCCGTCAAGGCCTATCTGGCGCGCCTCGAGCCATCGGAGCTTACCGATCGCGATGCCAGCCGCCTGTCCGATGTCATCGAATTCGCCGTCAATCTCGGGCATGCCGGCGATATCCTCGAACGCTGCCTCGAGCAGGTCTCACGCCGCGCCCAGGGGCCGATCAATCCGGCCGACCAGGCAGCCTTGCAAACAATTCAAGCCGAGGTCGGAGCCGACCTTCGCCTGGCGCTGTCGACATTGGCGACGGAAGACCCTCGCTCGGCCCAGGAGCTGGTGGATGCGAAGCGGCACCTCAACGAAGCGGAGCGGGCAGCTGCAAGGGACCATCTCACACGCCTTGGCGGCGCCAATTCCTCAGTCTTGCTCGGCTCGAGCAGCCTGTTTCTGGCAACGTTGCGCGACCTCAAGCTGGTGAACTCCCATTTCGCGAGCATCGGCTATGCCGTTCTCGGTCCCGAGGACGGCGGCGCCAGTCGCGCCGTACAGAACGATACCGACAAAGTAGCCTCGGTCTAACATCAGCAACGGTCATGGATTGGTATGTGGACGAATAGACTACTAGGGCGATTTCGTCCGGGCTTTGGCATCGGATTTGCCCGGCGCATCATCTTGCCGCGAGATCGGACTTTAGGCGCTGCGACAATTCACGAAAATTAGGCCGGGTGGCCATTTCGATTTCGTTCAAATGCCCGCCTGTCGAGTTTCACAACATTCTGACCCATATTTTCAATTGTCGGTGATCCTTTCAGTCGCGGTCAAACCATTGAAGGATTGGAGGTATCAACATCGAGGTCGGGGCGCGGCGAAGTAAAAAACTAGATGAAATCGCGACGCAAATGAATAGGTTCTCACTTTACACGGCAACCTCGTGGCCGAGATCGAGAAGCTGGCCCACCGGGATCTGGAAAAAGTCGGTCATATGGGCGCCGTTGCGCATCATCGCCGCGAACGCCGCATACTGCCAATATGGCAATCCATGCCCATCCTCGCGCCGAACGATCTTCTGCGTCCCGATGAAATAACTGACGTTCCTAGGATCGATTGGGCACTGCTCGCTCGCGATCTGCTGGACGAGCGCCGGGATATCAGGCCGCTCCATGAAGCCGTAGCGAGTAATAGCACGCCAGAAGCCCGGTGCTTCCTGCATGAATGTGACACGATCCGCCGCCGATACCCATGGGGTGGATGCAGTTTGCAACGTGATGGTCAGCACATTGTCGTGCAGCGAATGACTATGGTCGACGTACCATTGGATCAGCGACGGCGTATTCTGCGACGACCGCGTCAAAAAGACTGCCGTGCCAAGGACACGAGTAACCCGCCGTTTAGACAGACCTGCGATGAAGTCAGCCACCGATATGGGATTTTGATCCATGCTCGCCGTCATCGCCAACACGCCGCGATGCCAGATGTACATGATGGCATAAACGATGGCAGCGAGTACGAGCGGCACATAGCCGCCCTCCAGCAACTTGGACAGATTGGACACGAAGAAGGCGGTATCGACGAGCAGAAACAATCCGGCCACCAGACCGCTGGCAAGCAGACCCCAACGCCATATCTCCCGCATCGCCATAAAGAGCAGCGTCGACGTCATCAGCATCGTCGCCGAGACCGCAATACCATAGGCCGCCGCCAGATTGTCGGACTTTCTGAAGCCTAGCGCGAGACCGATAGTGACGATCATCAGCAGCCAGTTGACAGCTCCGACATAAATTTGCCCATAGCCCTCTGCTGAAGTTTGCATGACCTTCAGCCTTGGCATCCAGCCGAGAGCGATGGCTTGCCGCGTCATGGAGAAGGCGCCGGTGATGATCGACTGACTGGCTATGATCGTTGCGACTGTCGACAACAGGATTAAAGGCAGCGTAAGGCCAGATGGGGAAAGGCGATAAAAAATGTTGCCATCGGTCGGGGCGCCGGCGAGGACGATGGCGGATTGACCTGCATAGTTCAGGACGAGACTCGGAAACACGATAAGCGACCAGGACAATTTAATCGGCCCGGCACCGAAATGTCCCATATCTGCATAAAGCGCCTCCGCGCCCGTGACGCAGAGGAAGACGCCGCCGAGTACCAGAAAGCCAATGCCGCCATGGTGGAAGAGATAGGATATGCCATCGAGCGGGTTCAAAGCCCATAGCACTGCGGGGTGCTGCGCGATGCCCCGTAAGCCCATCAACGCCATCACCAAGAACCAGACGCTCATGATCGGCCCGAAGGCGCGTCCGATTCTTGCTGTGCCGAAGGGCTGGATAAGGAAAAGCCCCAGCAGGATTGCCACTGCCAGCGGCAGTACGTAGGTCTGCAGCGACGGCGCAACGATATTGAGGCCTTCAAGCGCCGAAAGCACGGAGATGGCCGGGGTAATGGCACCATCGCCATAGATTAGCGCCGCGCCAAACAATCCAAAGCCGATGACAAGGGGCCTCACGTGGCGCTTGATGCCAAGCAGCGCCATCAGCGCAAGAATACCGCCCTCACCGTCATTGTTGATGCGCATGGCAAACCCCGCATATTTAACGGAGGTGACCACGATCAGGGTCCACACGATAAGCGACAATACCCCGGATATCGCCGACGGATCGCTCGTTCCGGTCATGTCCAGCACCGTCTTGAACGTATAGAGCGGACTAGTACCGATATCCCCGAAAACCACGCCAAGGGCGCCAATACTTGTGATAAACAACGGAGATGAGTGCCTGGTCGAACGACGAATTTCCGGCATACATGCTCCCGAGTCTCATAGGTTGGGCGTTCACGGGCGCACTCTATCCCCTCTAGGGCCCGGAACGGCAAGCTATACCAAAGTATCGATTAGGTCGTGCTGACAAAGTTCAAGCAGGGATTTGCAGCCCTTGCTGATCGAGATATGCTCGGTCGGTGACAACTGTGCTTTGCCCAGTTTATCCTTTTAGAAGCGCAGGTTTTGCTCCGTTGGGCGATGCGGTCGTCAGCGTCGCGCCGCTGGATCGCGTCGTCGCGGTTTATACTTCAGCTGATCTATTTTGGCCGTTTTGCCGGTTGAAGCATTTTCAGGGCTTAAGCCGGAGGACTTCCGTCAAGAAGGTTCGGACGTAGGCATGAGCCTCGCTGCTTGCGGCCTCGTTGTAGGCGATCACGGGGTCCTTCTCGACACAAGCGTCGCCATAGCTGAAGGGCTTTTGCGTGTCGCGATTGATGATCTGATGGTCATCGGCCTCGGCAAGATGGCAATTGCGCGTCGTCGGTGCACCTTTCAGCGTAACTGGCGTCCGGAAAGCCGGGGCGTCGAAGAAGTGCGAGGCGTCGGGATACTCGACCAGTTTCACGTTCTTCTGCGCGCTCGTCAGGCGCTCCACATAGCTGCGGCAAGCGGCAACGGGATTGAAGTTGTCTGATGTGCCGTGGAGGATGCGGATGGGGCGGTCGACCACATCGGTGTCGTCCAGATAGCTGGTCGTGCAATCGGGATAGAAGGCGATATGCGCCGCAAAACGCAGGTTGTTGGCGGGGCCAAGCGTCCGGTAGAGGCGGTTCATAGCCGAATACAATGCTGACTGGGCGCCCCGCGAGAAGCCAATAACAACAATGCGGCTCGCATCGATACGGGGATGCTTGGCCAACAGGTCAAGCGCCCGATAGGCATCGGCGGCCATATTGAGGCGCCCAAGCTGGGTTTGGTCGTTGGATGTCGAAACAATTCCCCGACCTGAGAAGCTGTCGACGGTAAATGTCGCTATGCCGAGTTGGTTGAGTTCCTTCGACCACTCGTCGATTGGGCTCCCCGAGCCGCCGATGCCACCGGAGGAATGGAGCAGAATAGCGGCTGGCAGCTTGTTCGTGCCGCCTTGAGGGATGCGTAGCTCACCGGCAATCGTGATCGATTGGCTGTCCTTTTTCCCGGCCAGCAAATCCACATCGCTAATGGTCACCGAAGAAATCGGAAGAACTTCCAAGCGCGCCACTTGAGCGATGGCCGACCCGGCGAGCGCTACAAAAATTGCACCTGCTACCAATCGCTTGATCATGTCCGACTTGCCCGCGTTCACGCAGAACATGAGCATTGCATATGACGATATTGGAGTCAAAAACATCTGCGTGCTTTTTCGAGCGAGCTTAATTCTGGCTATCTAAGCGTAAGAACCGCAGGGGGATCGGTCACACCAACGACCCACGGATGGTTCATCGGTCCTTTCGATCGCCAACTTTCCTGATTCCATGCGCGTGGACGATTGTGCCCATGTCGATCAAGCATAAGGTAACCCAATAAACAAACAGGTCCGTTATCTTTAAATGCGACGAACCACGGTTCGCTCAGACGTTGCTTCCACTCCTCAGTAGAACGAACGCCCAATCACCATAAGTGCTCGTATAGGATAGAGTCTCAGAATATCACATCTCCGGACGAATGCGCCGAAACGTATCCACGCTGCATGAATAGCCCGAGTTTCGTAGAAACCTCGGGTTGATTTTCTCCTGCATCTCAAACTCGACGGGAGGCAACATCCCATTCCTGACCTACTAGCCTTCTGGGTTATAGAACATCTCGATGTAACCGAACACGGCGCGCCGCGTCGCGAGAGCGGCAGACTTCCGGCGTACCCCCTCTCGCTATAGACGGTTGCAAAGCTCTTAGCCACCGTGTTGTCACGGCAGTTGCCTCGACGGCTCATCGAGTGAATCAGATTGTGGCGCCTGAGGAACGAAGCTCAATTCATGTTGGTGAACTGGACGATCCCGACATTGAAACAGCAGAGACTGGCTGCGTCGCAAAGAAGGCAACACAATGGCATTGTCGTTATACCAAAGTATCGGTTGTCGATGCTCATTGACGGCATATATCAACCAGCATCTCGGGTGTTCGTATCAAGGATGTCCCGGTTGGCCGGACATTGAATATTCTATGGAGACCGCATGAGCACACGATCTAACCGCCGTGATGGATTGGTCAGTCCATGCCGATCTCTCGAGATCATGACAAGCATCGATAACTGCAACCACACTATTTTCACGTTATATGTCTAGGCGTAATGCGTAGGCATTTAGAAAGTGATTGTACAAGGTATGCATACGGCGGCGACCGGCACTGTTGATCCGAACGCCAGATCAGCCTGGTAGCAATCGGCCGTATACAAACTTCGCATTCGGACTGAAACCTCGTGACGCTCCTTGGTTGGGGCAGTCGCTGATCGAACTCATGAGCCCAATTTGGCGCAGTTTTCTCGGTTTGAGCTGCGTGCGCCAAAGAGCCTGGACCGTTGTGGACTTTCACAAACGCTTCTTGATGGTGTCTCCATCGGCCGAGAACGGGACAGGCAAATCTGGCCGCATATTCAATGCGTTTTGACTTTTCATGCGCTGTTGATTTGAAGCACGGCTTTGACTGACAAGGAGAGGATAGTGAAAGAGCCTATACCCGATACCTCCCTCGCGCTTGCACACGCAGAGCCGTTTCACGCGCTTGAGAGGGCATCTCAGAATCAAGTTGGAGTCGCACCGCAGTCGGAAACGAAGACTGTAGGCGCGCGCGCGCGGATAGAGCAAGAAGTAGTCAATATCGCCTTTGGCTTGGATCTCGCATATCTACCACACGCAGCTGTCGTTGTTACTTCGATAACTGCCAACGCCCCAGGGGCCCGGTTTCACTTTCTCATCCTCCATGACGGCATAGCCGCCGAGGATCGCACCAAGTTCGAATTCTGTGGATCCGGTCATAGTTTTCTCTGGCTAGAGATTAACGATCCAGCGGTGCTCACAATGTCGGGAAAAAGACACATCAGTCGTGCCACATACTTTCGCCTCATGATAGGCGAACTCGCACCTTCCCACATACAGCGAGTTATCTATCTCGACGCGGATTTGGTTGTGAAGGGCGATATCCGAGAATTGTATGCCGTAAATCTTGACGGCCGTTCTGTTGGCGCGGTCAGCGACGTTGGCATGGACTATCAGCTCTTCGCAAGACGGTTTGGCCTGCCTTTTCAGCACCTTGGCTACTTCAATTCGGGCGTTCTTGTCCTTGATCTCAATAACATCCGCCGCGACGGCGACTTTCAACGGGCTCTCGACCTTTTGCAGGACCGCCCTGAGGACTTAGAATATGCCGACCAATGCGCGCTGAATGTCGTCTTTTGGCAACGCTGGGCACAACTCGATGTCCTCTGGAACGTACAGCGGCGGACGCTGATGCCGCACGAGGGAAAGCCTTGCTTTGCTACAGCAGGTGAAATGAAGACAGGCAGGCGACCCAAGATTGTTCATTTCACCGAATATAATAAGCCGTGGTCGCTGGATGGCTGGCATCCACTGATCTGGCTCTACTACGACTACCTTAGAAGAACCCCGTACAATGCAAGCGTGCGAGAAATGGCCAGGGTTTCATTTGCCAAAGACGTGAAACGGCAGATCAAGACGCTATTTAACTGGTGGCGACTTCAACCTTAATAGGGATAGCAGCTCTGCAAACTTGTATTTGTCTTTCATTATGGCACGTGCATGCGCCACGTTTCCCAAAACACGGATCGGAAAAGCGCCATGCCCGATAGCTCGATCGCTCCTGCGCTTAAAAATGCGTTTGTTTGGAACGCGATCAATGCGATATTCTCGCAAGTTGCCGGCTTCGTTATCTTTCTTGTTCTGGCGCACATGCTCAACCCTACAATTTTCGGCGCGGTTGCCTTGTCCGCAGTCGTTGCCGATTTTGTTGCAGTAGATGGACGCTATGCCGGAATGGACGCGATACTGCAAAGGGGCACATTTGACAAGAATAGCCTCAATGCCGCGTTCCTTGCCCTCTCACTGATCGCAGCCCCTATCGCCATCATTCTTTTGGTCGCCGGCCCGATTGTAGCGGAATTGGAGAATGTGCCTCTTATCGGTTATTATATGCCGATCTTTGGTATACTTCTTCTCGCTACTCCCTGGCTTTCAGTGATGGACGCCATCATCATGCGGGACCTAGGCTTCAAGACATTTGCCAAGCGAAACATGCTGTCCACTATCATTGGCGGTATTGCAGGCATAGGGGTGGCATTTTCTCCCCTAGCAATTTGGGCATTGCCGGTCCAACGGGTAACATCCACACTTTTTGTATTGATCTTTGAGTTTTTGCACACGCAATGGGTGCCGGGCCTGAAAGCAGACGCTGAAGCGAGACGTGACCTATTTCGGCGGCTTGTTCCCTTGTGGTTGATAGCTGCGATAAACTTATCGATGCAACGAGCCACTGTGCTGGTTTTTGGAATTCGGTTTGACAGTGCTACCGTCGGCTTGTTTCGCGCGGCCGATCGAATTAGCGAATCTGTGCAGAACCCGATCATTAGCCCTCTATTTGCGCTATGGTTTCCACTAATGAGCAAGGTGCGTGGCAACGGCCACGCCGAAGCAGGCGTCTTCACAGCAATTATTAGGACATCCGCCTTCGTTGCATTGCCAGCCTTTGCGGGCATGATTGTCGTGGCTGATGATGTGACAAACGCGTTATTACCACAGGCATACCAAGGGGTCGCCCCGATACTGCGAGCTGTTTCGATAGCATCGCTCATGATACCAGTTTCCTGGTTCAACCCGATAGCGATGAATGCACTTGGCATGAACAAGCGATCGCTTCAATATTCGGCCGTAGCTGCTGCAACGTGTATCGGTGCGCTCGTCGCAATTCCGACGAACTCGCCGCAACTGGCCGTCCTGATCATGGCGGCACCTGCACTGTTTTACGGCCTTTACGGAAACCTTGTTCTACTGCGAAGGCTCCGAATAACGCCGCTCGCCCACTATTTGGGCCTGCTTCCTGCAGCACTCGCGGCAGCGGCAATGGCCGTCGGCATCGGCTATGTGCGCTCGGCCTTTCTTGGCGAATTCGGTGCTCTCGGGCGTCTCGCGATTTTGGTCGCTTTAGGCATAGTAATATATTTCGGGTTGCTAGCATCCTTTTGCCGGCAGTGGATGGTAGAGCGTGTCCATTTGCTTATGGGGCGCCGCGCATGACTACAATTCAGGATGTCGAGCTTCGCGAGAATTTGCCCCCTGATTATGGTTTTGTGCAAATCCGTCTCGGCGGATCTGAGACCTTAAAAAATCGATGGTTCGAAGAGGAGGCTGGGTCGCTAAGAGGCTAAAATCTGCCAATCAGACCCGAATATCGATGCCGAATCACAGCCAAGATGCACACTCTGAACGTAGCAGGCCACGCCAGTCAGGCGACGTCCGCGTGGCTGAGTGGGATCGTATCGAGCCCATCCGGAAGGAAGGGCTGCGGGCGACCGAGGAAGTAGCCCTGCGCATGGTCTACGCCGATCGCGCGTAGCGCCGCAAGAATTTCGGCGTTCTCGACAAATTCGGCAATCGTTTGGCGACCAGCGAGATGCGAGATCTGATTGATCATTTCGACAGTCATCCGATCTGCCCTGTCCGTCAGCATGTCGCGCACAAAGCTTCCGTCAATCTTCACGTAGTCTACCGGCAGGCGTTTCAGATAGGTCAGCGACGACATGCCAACGCCAAAGTCATCCAACGCGAAACGGCATCCCATGGCCCGCATCGCATTCATGAAGGCTATCGCTTCATCGAGGTTTTCGATGGCGCTGGTCTCAGTAATCTCGAAACACAATACATTGGCTGGTACGTGGCTGCGGCTCAACACATCACGCAGGAACGGCAAGAACGCATCGTCCTTCAGGGTCAGGCCGCTCAGATTGATCGAATAGGTACCCGAAGCCATGCCTTTGCGCCGGCCGATAATGTCGAGCGCATGACGCACGACCCAGCGATCGAGGGCAGGCATCAGGCCGAAACGCTCAGCTGCAGCAATGAAGGAGGCCGGCGCAAGGATCTTGCCGTTCTCCTCAAGGCGCAGCAGGATCTCGCAATGTTCCACCGCCGCACCGCTGCTGTCGATCGGCGCGATCTCCTGGGAAAACAATCGGAAACTATCCTCCTCCAGCGCGCGGTGGAGACGCTGCACCCAATTGAGATTGGCGGTAAACTGCGTCTGTGCCGCGTCCGTCGTCTCGAAGATATGGACGCGGTTGCGACCTTTTTCCTTTGCCATGTAGCAAGCAATGTCGGCCGCGCGCAATGCCTCCTGGAGTGTGAAGCTGCTCTCGGCAAGATGCACCACGCCGATGCTGGCGCTGATCGAATAGCGATGGCCATTCCAGACGAAGTCGATCGCTTCGGTGATCTCGCGCAGCCGCATGCCGATGCGCAATGCGTCCTCCGGAGCGCAATTTGGAAGCACGATACCGAACTCATCGCCACCAAGGCGGGCGAGCAGATCCGTACCACGGATCGCCTTGCCAAGATCCAGCGAGACGCGGCGCAGCAGCGCATCACCTGCCGCATGGCCACCATTGTCGTTCACCGCTTTGAACTGATCGAGATCGATAAACATCAGCGCATGGCAGGTATCGGGCTGTGCGAGCGCGGTTGCGAGCCGCTGCTCGAAGAGCCGGCGGTTCGGCAGTCCCGTAAGAGCGTCGTGATTGGCGTTGTGGGAGAGTTGCTCCTCAATATAGCGGCGATGCGCGAGGAATGTGTTCAGCCGCCAGACGGTCAGCAGAATGAATAGCAGCGCCATCGCCGTATTGCCGATGAGGAGTATGGTCTGCACCTGACGCGTGCCCTCCCCCAACCGGTCGGAAAATTGCTTCGTCAGCGGCGTGACGAGCGCGTTGATCTCGTCCAGCCGCCGCGTAAGGTCGCGCCGCTCCGCGTCACTCGTTTGCCGGGACGTATCTATTGCCTCACTGATCGGCTGCAACTGCATCAGCACATTCTCGGCTGTACGCCAGTCGCGGATACAGGCATCCATGATCGGGAGCCAGCGAAAATAGCGGAACAGCCAGATGAGGCTCGGGATATCGTCGGGGTGGTTTCCACCGGCAAGGAAACCTCTGAAGGCGGCATCGACGGAGGGCGGCTGGGCCTCCAGCGCACGACGCGCCGCCCGGTCGCCCATCGGAATAGCCATAGCCTCGTGATAGCGCGCAACGAACGAGGGATCGCCGGATGCGGCATAGCGGCTGAGGTAGTAAAGCGCATCGTGCTGCCCCTTCGACCACAGGCTCTCCCCTGTCACGAAGGCACGCAAGGAGGAGGTAACCTGAAGGCTGAAGGTGGCAAGCACGGTCTGCAGAACAACGATGAGAACAAACGGCCATGCAAGTGTTACTAGACGCAAGCTCGTCCTTGAAGCACCGGTCATGCCCCGCTCCGAGCTCGTGGACGGCGGGCTACCACCCAACCTCGGTTTCCAATTGCTGTCGTCCTGTCCAAAGGCCGCCCCTCTCACAGACCCTTTCCCGCGTCTCTCCTGCAAAAGCCGGCGCGCTCATATTGGCGATTGGACCATAAGAGCGTAATGAAAGTACTAATATAGTTGCTAATATAACTGGCGTCTCGTAGGTTAAACCCCAAAGAATGATGTAAAAATCCTCACGGGTGCCCCATGCCCTCCCGAGGATTGATCGGAGGCTAAGCGTTGCTGACGCCCGATTGATACAGAGCCGATCTCACGACCAAATCAGCGCTATCGAGCAGGATAACGCGTCTCTCTACCTGGCGACGCTGCTCACCACGGGCGTGATCTGAGCAAGAGCGGCTGGGGCACGAGGAACGCCTGTTCGTGATCGCGTGCACGGCGCGTCTTCGTTCACCCGGAACGGCTGATCAGTCTCACGTCACCTCAGATGCGGCGGAGATATTCCTTAGGCAGCCGTGCTCCTCGCGTGCGGGAGAGTAACCAGTTTCAGATCGCAGACGCAGTCTGAACGAGTGGTGGCGTGGAAGTCCATTCTTCGATCCAGCCGCTGGCAACCCAATTGTTTAGGGTGATTGCTACTCCGGACACACGACCAGATCTTGATACGACAAGGATCAAGGCCGCATCTGACTCGCTCCCTTCGCCCCCCTGGAAAGAAGGATGCCTTTGAGGTTCGATAGCTCTGTCGGACGAAGGTGAGCTGCAAAGCGGATGTTGAATTCGGTCATCATCGTTCCTGGCCACCTAACTATGGTTAGATGCTACTCCGCAGCCTCCATCAGCGCCAGCATCTTCTATCGCCAGCCAATCACCTCCGGATCGTTCATGAAGCCTCTCTGCCGACCGGCTTGTGCCAGTTACCCCGGCCGCAGCCACTAAGGTTAAGGCAGTGGAGCATCTTTGCCTTCGAGGGTCGGCGCCAATCGCCGGGATTAGGAACGCGCCTTTCATGTTGGAAGCAGCGTGGTGAGCACAACACGCCAAGCAGGTAATCGTTAACTCCGTCCGGCGAAATTTTCGCAGCGATAACGACCTCGAAATCGGTCCTCTCTACGCTTCGCGCAAAAAGAGACAGGGGGCGCCCTCATGACGACGAACATCAATCAGTTCAAGCTGCTGGGACCAGCTATGATCCTGATTGCGATCCTTATCGTGGGGCTGGCTGCCATTCCTTATTTCGGCGTGGCCCGCCTGGACGCAGAAAGCCGCGAAAGGCAGGAAACCCTGGTCGAGCGGAACATTGCGATCTGGATTACCGACGTCGAGTTTGCACTGACCGCCGGGACGATCTGGGACGAGTCCATCGCGAAGATCGACAATGCTTTCGATCAAGAATGGACCGACCGGAATATTGGCAGCTCGCTCATCGGCACGTCGAGAACCCGCTTCGTCGCGATCCTCGATCGGGACGACCGCCTTATCTACTCGAAGACAGCAGATGCGGTCCGCGAACGCCCCTTCTTCAAACGTGACCCACAGGCAATCTTGAGCGACGCAGGTGCGCTGGTCGAGCGCGTCCGCAAAAGGGAGGTGGCGCGAAAGCCAACTGGTATTCCGGCTCCTGTTGCCTTCAGCAAGATCGAGGTGATCGGCAGTGACGCAGTGCTCCTGACCGCAAGCCTTTTCCAGCCCGACTTCAGGACGGCAACACTCGTGGGGAGCCACGCTCCGGTGCTTGTCTCGGCAATGCCCATCGCCGGCAGCCTACAGGAATTCCTGGGCGACCGGTTTCTTCTCGACAGCGCAGCCGTCGGACCCCTCGCATCAGTCGAGCCCGGCCGCGCCTGGGTAGAGATTGCCGGCGGGCCCGGCGGGCAGTCGGAAGTCCTCTCCTGGCTCCCGCCGACACCGGCCCGAGACCTTCTCCATCAATCAATCCCGCTTGCGGCTACGGTGACCTTCGTCCTGATCGCCGGCGGCATTTTCGCGATACGACTGTCGAGGCAGGCGATGACGTCGCTGGTGGAATCACAGAATAAGATGCGTCATGCCGCCACGCATGACTTTTTAACAGGCCTGCCAAACCGATCGTTGATCGCTCCCGAGTTTCTCAGACTTTCGGCAACCGGCAACATAACGATCGGTTGCCTAGACCTTGACGGTTTCAAGGGCGTTAACGACAGGTACGGGCACGCGGCTGGCGATGAGCTGCTCAAACAGGTCGCCGGGCGCCTCAGAACTTGGTGCCGGGACGATGATGTTGTGTTCCGGCTGGGTGGCGACGAATTCGCGGTCCTGATGCCATCTATCGCGCCGGGTGGTGCCGAATGGCGCTGCCGCCAGCTTGCTTCGCTGCTGGCAAAACCCTATCCGATTGATGGGATAGAAGTGGCCGTCGGCTCATCTTTCGGAATAGCCGAGGTTTCCGTGCTGACAATTGAAGCCTTCGAGGAAGCGCTTAAGGCGGCTGACGAAGCGCTCTACGGAGCAAAGGCCAAGGGGCGTAACCATGTCGTGGTGTCATTGGCGCCGGGATCAATCCGCACGGTCGGATAGCAGCCTCTCACACCTAGGGTGAAGGTGACAGGCCGGCATATGCTGCTCTCGCACTCTGGAGCAAGTGGTTTGCATTGATGCAGAGACACAAAGATCTGACCGTCAAACTACGGGAGATCGAAACCAGCTTCTGGCGATGATGGCGAGCACAACCAGATAGGCTAAGGGGAACGGCATTCTTTTGATACCTGTGTAGGATCGATGGCCGCTCGCACGTCAAGAAGTCATCAAGGGCAAACAGGACAGCTGTGACCTGTTCAGCTTCAAAGGAGAAAAGACGCTATGGCAAACGAGAAAATCAAAGGACCTGCTTCCTATTTCCCTTCGATAGAGAAGACATACGGCCGTCCAATCGCCGAATGGCAGGATCTGGTACGGCTACACTATCCAGCTAAGCATATGGAACTGGTCAATATACTAAAGAGCGAGCACGGCATGGGCCACGGCCACGCGAATGCGCTGGTGGCCTACACGCTCTCGGCGGACGAGAAGGCATCCTGACGGGATATCGTTACGGGTGAACGTGAACGAGATCAGCTTGACGACATATTCGGCCAGACATGCGCAGTTTCGATGGCGGCAATTCGGGCTTTTGAGGTCCGCAGCCTATCCCTTCACAGGCGGGGAAGTTCAGAGAGCGTTCGGAGAGAGGCCTGCACCCGCAGGCCTCTCAGCGCCCGATGCTTTATGCCCTTGGCTTGCGCCCACGCTTCGGCTTTTCGACGCCCGCTTCGCCCGACAGTTGGCTTGTTTCCGTCGCCTTCACGGTCGCCGGTTTCCGCGTTGCAGCCTTCGCCGCAGGCGCTTTCACCTTTGCCTTGGCCCTATTCAGAAGTGCGGCACGGCGCAAACGGTTTTGCTCGAGCGCCTTCTGAAACGAAACATCGTTGTCGGCGTGCTGTGCAAGGTCGTCGAGGAACTCTGCAACTTGTGCCGTGGTTTCGACGACGACATAGCTTAGCCCCTGCCCGGCATCGATCGAATCCCGGCCGATCGTCACGCCAAAGCCGCCGGGGGCGCGCTGAAACCAGGTCGACCGCCATTTGTTGAAGCCGGCGCCGTCGCTCTCAAACTCGACCAGATAGGCCTTCTGCTCGGCCACTCTGACGCGGAAGGCGTCAACGGCGCTGCGTGTACCAGCCTTCGGCTTGTCGGACTTCTTGGCGGACCACTTTTCCAAAAAACTCGTCATTGTACTCGTCTCTTCCCTTGGTGTTCATCATCAAACGAATTGCGATGTTTCGCGGCGACGAGGCGCCTCCTGCTCCCATCAGCCCGAAGGTATTATAGAATTGCCGTGCCGTGGCAACATCGGGAGCCACGGCGAAGGGACATCAGTCAAATATGGTTTGTCGGCTTCATTCCTTGCCGATACCGGCGGGGGAGCCTATCCTCCCTCTCAGCGGTTGACGGGATACGGTCGGTTCATGAGCCGCAATGGGTTACGCCTCGAATTGCTGGGGTGGAAACACTCCACGCGTTGGTGGTATAAAACAACGATGTATCCCATTCGCACCCGCCAGAACATTGCATCATGGATTGGTGTCCGTTGGAATCGAAGGCTAGCAAATGACGAGACGATTTGCGATCGGCGATCATGTCAGCTGGAATTCCGAAGCCGGCCGGGTGTCGGGGACGATTATCGCCATCCACACCAGCGACTTCGACTATAAGGGCCATAGGCATCGCGCCAGCCGTGATGAGCCGCAATATGAGATCAAGAGCGACAAGACCGACCATATCGCCGCCCACAAAGGCAGCGCCCTCGACTATGCGTGATGCACCCGACGATGCCATTGCCATTTTTCACCATCGGCCATTCCAACCGGAGCCTCCCAGCTTTCCTTGGCCTTTTGCGTGAGGCGGAAGTGGAGCGCGTCATCGATATCCGGAAAATCCCGATGTCCCGGGCCAATCCGCAGTTTAACAAGGACACGTTATCGACTGCTCTGGCGGATGTTCAGATTTCCTACGAGCACGTCGCGGCTCTCGGCGGTCTTCGCGGCAGCGCCAAGACATTCCCAACGGCAATGAACGGTCTATGGACGAACGAAAGCTTCCACAACTACGCCGATTATGCGCTGACTGCTCCGTTTCAGGAAGGCCTTCGGCATTTGCTTGAGGAGGGACATAAGCAGCGGTCAGCGATCATGTGTTCGGAGGCCGTCTGGTGGCGATGCCATCGGCGTATCGTAGCCGATTATCTCATCGCCCGCGGCGAGACGGTGTTCCACATCATAGGTCCAGACCGAATTGAGCCTGCCCGAATGACGCCTGGCGCCGTGGTGGAGCCTGATGGAACCGTAACCTATCCTGCCACACCACAAGAGGACATTTGATCGGCCAAGCGATTTTCTCGCTAGTGTCCCGATGAAACGCAAGCGCCCTAAACATTATCGATGGCAGTGCGTGGAATCTTGTGGTTGCGGCCAAAGGCATAGCTTTGTTGGCAGCTTTTGGTGATATTCTCGCGCTTCTCGATGCCCACAAACCGGAATAACGTCACAAATATCGCATTGACTGCAACTTCGTTAGCTTGGGCTTGCAAGGTCCTTGAAGACAGTGACGGCCGAGAGGTCTCAGTGCGTGAAGTGAGAAGCCGTAAACTTCTTCCTTAAGTGGAAGTCCGCAACGTCCAACCAACCAACGGTGATTTGAGGGTTTCAGAGATGGTCGTCAAACGTCAACGCCAGTCCCTTTGGCAATTCCTCCTGCTGCCCCTGCGGCTCGTCATCGCCGTGCTCGTTATCATCAGCGAGATCGCCCGACCCGTTTATCGACCGCTGGTGAACTGGTTCGCCTCGCTTTCTATCGTCAAGCACTTCGGCGAGTTTGTCAGCTCGCTGCCGCGAGGCATTATACTCGTTCTCTTCGTCGTGCCGCTCGCGATTGCCGAGCCGCTAAAGATTTACGCATTGATCATCATTGCCAGAGGCCATGTGATCTCCGGGCTTATCATAATCGCATTGGCATACCTCATGAGCTTTCTCCTGGTTGAGCGCCTCTTCCACGCAGGCCGCGAGAAACTGCTGACCTATGCGTGGCTTAGATGGATCATGGATCGCGTTGAGATTGTTCGAAGCTGGGTCGGCGAATTGAAAGAAAGCGTCGTCATGACCATGCGTGCCTGGCTGCAGCGAACGGGCGATAGCTGACCAACCACAATGATCGTGTCGCCTTCAAAACTGCCCAATCCAATCACCAAGACTGAGGAAGAAACGGCTTTGGGCGTGTTCAGGTCGAACTTGGCGGCGATTGCCGTTCCCGTCCGACAAGACTATATGTTGTGAAGGCACACGAACAGCAAAGGAGGTTGCCTATGTCATCGCGGGACGCCTGATCCAGCAATATCAACAGTTTTGCCTTTCCAAAGGCATCGACTTCACACGCATTGAATCCTTACAGCCGCACGATAACACCACGCTCTTCTGCAGCGCCGGGATGCAGCGGTACAAGCCCTTTTTCTCCGATCCATCCTACATTGGAACCGTTGCGAATTCTCAGGCCTGCCTGAGAATGGGTGATCTTGAAGAAATCGGGGATGGGACCCATTTCCTCCACTTCACAATGCTTGGGCTCTTCTCGTTTCGAGAAATGACCGTCGGCGACGCCATTGATTTCTGGCTCGAGTTTCTCGAAACACTCGGCCTGGTACCTGACCATGTCACGATCCATCCGGATCGTCTGAAGGACTGGACGCCGCTTTATCGCGACCACATTCGCATCGTTCCGGATGAGGAATGCACATGGAGCGACGGCAATGTCAGTGGCTACTGCACCGAGTTCTACAAGGACGGCATTGAGATCGGAAACATCGTCAATCCGCTCGGAACCTGCATTGATGTCGGCTTCGGCGCCGAACGTCTTGATATGATCGTGAACGGGACGCCGCCGGACGATGCTATGGCCACGCTACGCGATACGGTCTCAGGGATCGTTGCGAGCGGCTATCGGCCGGGAAACAAGGAGCAAGGCTATGTGCTGCGAAAACTCCTCCGCCGCATCCACGTCATCGGCGGAACACTTGACCATCCATATTTCGCGCAGGAGGTCGAGCGTCAGATGCGATTGCGTTCCAGGTATCGCCGCCTTCGCGACAGACATCCGCACATGAGCCCGGAATGGTGGTTCGACACGCACGGCATCGACGTCGCCGAGATGCGAGAACGCGACGTCGAATGACAGGAAAACCTGCCTCCTGATGGCAAGGGCTGCAGTCAATGGGAACAAGAATGCGCCGGACTTTTGATCCGATCCCGGCGCATTTTCGTTGCCTCAGGACACCATGCCGTTTGCACCCATGGAAAGCCGGATCTAACGCACATTGCTTACGCCGCGTCACTGAGCGCGGATTGAAATCTCTCGGCCCCTGATCGCCACTGAATGAAGAACGGAGGCGCGTCCGCTTCAAACCCATATTCGGACTGGGCATAGATTATCGGCCACAACACAATCGTCATCGACGCCCGTGATCCCTTGGCTTATGGTTCCAGACAAAACAGAAGAGCTTGACCGGGTGAGGCATTTTGATGAAATCCGCCAAAGATGAAGCAAGACGCGGTCCCTTGAAAGTCGGGTTCATCCTTGCGCGATCATTTACTCTTTCGGCCTTCGCGCTGTTCGTCGATACGTTGAGACTGGCAAGCGACGAGGCTGACAAGTCCGGCCGGGTTCTGGCCGACTGGCAGGTGGTGGGCAGCACCCGGCACCTCATCACATCGAGCTGTGGCGTGCAGGTCGCGCCGACCTCGGATTTTCTCGATCCGCACCAGTTCCACTACATCGTCGTCGTTGGCGGCCTTTTGAACTCCGATGTCACCATCGACAGCCAAACCGCGGACTATCTGAAGAAAGCTGCCGCTCAAAAGGTCCCGCTGATCGGGGTCTGCACCGGCACGTTTATTCTGGCGCGGTTGGGTCTTATGAAGTCACACCAGACCTGTGTCAGCTGGCTGCACTATCAGGCATATCGGGAACAATTCCCGGGCCATCCGGTTCGTTCTGATCGATTGTTCAACCTTGACCGGAACCGCGGCTCGTGTGCCGGCGGAAGCACTGCGGCCGACATGGCCGCCTTTCTGGTCCGGCGGCACATCAGCAGGGACGCGGAACGCAACGCTCTGGAAGTGCTGCAGATCGAGCGGGCGCGATCCGGGCTGGACATACAGCCGCGCAAGCCGCTCGCCATCCAATGCCAGGACCCGCGCCTCAAGGCCGTTCTGATAACGATGGAGAGGCATACGGAGGATGTCGTGTCGACCGAGAATCTCGCCGCATCCGTCGGGCTATCGCGGCGACAGCTCGAACGTTTGTTCACGGAGGAGATGAAAACATCTCCCGGAATTGTCTACAAACGCATTCGCATGGAACGCGCAAGACAGCTAGTCCTCCAGACCAAGGCGCCGCTGATCGAAATCGCTCTGGAAGTCGGCTTTGATAGCGCCTCCCACTTTGCTCGGCTCTTCCGCAGGCTCTACGGCCAGTCGCCGACCGAGTTGCGCCGCGCGAATGCGTAATGGGCCTGGATCGAAAGCTACAACAACAATTTCGATATCTTGACCCGTTGTCTCCCCTAGAGGCATCTCTCATTGAGCTGATCAGTATTCTCCGGAACGCCGCAATCGCTGTGCTCTTGATTGGCATTAAACCAGCGTTCCAGCTTTCAGACCTTAAGCCAGAACGCAAATTGCAGTGGCGAAAATCCAGTTGTGCCCCCTTGCGAGCCCGCTTGAATCCTGGACGCTTGAGACCTAAATTCGCCAAATGCTTGACCAAACGTCTCGACCGCTGTCACCGCCGAATATCCCGATGGACGCCTTAAGCGAAGTCCTGCAAGACTTTCGCTTGAGTGGCGTGAACTATGGACGATGCGAACTCAGGCATCCATGGAGCATCGCCTTTCCGCAACAACAGCTGCTTCGCTTTCATTTTGTCAGCCAGGGTCCGTGTTGGATTCATACTGAAGCCCAGGGATGGCAGGAATTGCACAACGGCGATCTGGTTCTGCTGCCGCAAGGCATCGCACATCGGATGGCCAGTGCCCCGGATGTTGAGGGCGACTGTCTCAAGAGTTGCCATATCACAAGGCTCGGAAGCAATGTCTGCGACGTGGTGCGGGAGGGAACGGGAGCGACCAGTACCCTCTTCTGTGGCTCCATGGCTTTGGGCGCGCATGCGCTTAATCCCTTGATCGCCTTGATGCCGCCAATCATCAGGGGCTGCGATGTGGCCGGCAATGATCCGATCGTCGGCCCTTTGCTGGCGGCTATGTCCGTGGAGGCGACGCAGCCCCAAATGGGGAGCGCGACCGTCTTGTCGCGTATGGCGGACTTGCTCGCAGCGCGACTCATCCGCTGTTGGGTCAATTGCAACGGGGGTTCGACCACCGGCTGGCTCTCCGCCATCCGTGATCCCCACGTCGGTCGCGCACTAGCGGCCATGCACCGAGACCCAGGCCACAACTGGACCCTCGAAAGCCTCGCCGGCGTGGCGGGCCAATCGCGTTCGATCTTCGCCGAGCGTTTCAACGCCATTCTAGGAGAAGGCGCCGCCCACTATCTAGCCCGTTTGCGGATGCAGCTTGCGCGCGATCTGCTGGCGCAAAACGGCCTGTCCGTTGCCGAAGTCGCGTCTCGTCTGGGCTACGAATCCGAGGCGTCTTTTGCTCGCGCCTTTAAGCGCATCACCAGTGTCTCGCCGGGCGTTGTGCGTCGCACAAGTTCCGGACGAATAGACATGGATTTCGGATTTTAAGACACATACCGTCCGAAATAGTTCGTCTATCACGTATCCCAACGCAAGGAGATACCTATGACGGACACAATATCGCAGTTGGACGGGGTAGCAATTGACCCGGATACCCCGGAATTATCCACGTGGAATGCAACGACCTGGTTCGCCGTTCTTTCGATGGCGGCCACCAGTTTTGCTCTGGTATCGGCGGAATTCCTGCCAGCAGGACTGCTGACGCCATTGGCGCACGATCTCAGGATTACCGAGGGAACAGCCGGACAAGTCGTCACCGCGACCGCTTCCGTCGGCGCGGTCACTGCTCTATTGAGCAATGTTCTAATCGGCAGGCTGAACCGTAAAACGGTGCTGGTCGGCCTCAGTGCCTTGGCGATCGCCTCCAATATTCTGGCAGCATTAGCGACGGATTTCTGGTTGCTGCTGTTGGGCCGAGCCGGGCTGGGTATCGCGATTAGCGGCTTCTGGGCACTGTCCGTTGCCGTCGTGGCAAGGCTGGTCGGTGCCAACGCAACAGGCCGGGGTATGGCGATCGTCACCCTCGGCGTCTCGCTCGCCACCATAGCGGCGCCTTCGCTCGGCGCCTTGATCAGTGATTGGCTGGGATGGCGCACCGCAATGGCGATGACCGCCGGCCTTGCCACGCTCGCCATGCTGCTGCAGCTACTCAGCCTGCCAACCCTGCCTGCGAGCACGAGCAACAGTCTCGCCGATGTTTTCCGGCTGACGGGGCGGCGCGCCATTCAGCTGGGGATGCTTGCTATCCTATTGCTGATGACGGGCCATTTTGCCGGCTCGGTTTATGTGCGCCCCTTCCTTGAAAAAGTGACGCTCCTGGAAACCGGATCAATCGCCCTGGCGCTGCTTGGATTTGGTGTCGCCTCCGTGGTCGGCAATATCGCCGGCGGCCGAATGGCCGATGCCAGTATCCGCCTGGCGCTCGTTGTCACTGCTGCGCTGATGGCATTTGCTGCCCTTGCCTTGGTACTCTGGGGCGCTCAAACCGGCCTCGCGTTCGGCCTGGTCACGCTTTGGGGCTTCGCCTTCGGCATGGCGCCGGTGGTCCTGCCGACCAATCTTTCCCGCGGGGCACCGGACGCTCTGGAGGCAGCCGGCAGCCTGATGGTCGTTTCCTTTCAAGTTGCCATCAGTATCGGCGCGGTTTTCGGTGGCTACATCGTCGACCACTACGGCGCGGTCGCACCCTTGACCCTTACCGCCATCCTGGCTGCATCGACCGTCGCTTTGTCGCTGGCGCAACCTCGCGGCTGATCTTTGCCTATGGATATGAAGCCGCCGACCATCGTCGGCGGCGTCCCCGAACTCATGCAGTCTGAGCTGCTATCCGAGCGATACAGGCGGAGAACCACGTCGATCTGGTCGTTCACCGAAGCTCGGCCGCCTTCACCGGATGTGCGACCTAGCGCAGATCAAGAAGCAGCGAGCCTACGGTCTCACCGCTCTCCAATGCGCGATGTCCTTCCGCTGCCGCTTCGAGCGGGAACGTCCGATCGACCTCTACCGAAAGACCGGATCGCAACAGATCAAACACCTCTGCCGCCGCAGTACGATAGCTTTCCCGATCTGCCATGTAGGCGAATACGCTTGGCCGGGCGAGTATCAGGCTTCGGCGCGGCCCGATGTCAGCAAGCGGGATGTCGGGCAGTGTGCCGCTTGCCTGACCGATGCTGGCGATCAGGCCAAACGGCCGCACGCAATCTAAAGTGCGAAGAAGAGTCTCGCCGCCGACACCGTCATAGGCAATATTCACCCCGCGCCCGCCGGTAAGCTCGCCAACCTCGGCGACGAAATCCGCCCGATGCCGATCAATAACCACATCCGCACCCGCTGCGCGCGCCAGTTCGGCTTTGCGCTCGCCTCCCACGACACCGATCACCTCCGCGCCCAAACGCTTGGCCCAGCGAGTGAGAATTTGACCAAGCCCTCCGGCGGCGGCATGGATCAGGAGTGTGTCTCCGCGACGGACGGGCCAGACCCGATGCAGGAGCATGTGTGCGGTTATTCCCCGCAACATGACGGCGGCTGCAGCCTGCTCCTCTATATCGTCGGGCAGGACGATAAGCCGGTCTGCGTTGATGACGCGAGCCTTTGCATAGCCGCCGGCCGGCACGCCAGCCCAGGCCACCCTTTGCCCAATGGCGAGATTTGTTACGCCCGCGCCGATTGCATCGATAACGCCGGCCGCCTCTACGCCAAGGCAGGCGGGAAGCGACGGCAAGGGATACAGTCCGGTGCGGTGATAAATATCGACAAAGTTTATGCCAGCCCAGCTCTGGCGGATGCGCACTTCGCCTGCGCCAGGCTCCAAACCTTCAACTTCTTCGTAGCGGAGGGCTTCTGGGCCTCCGTGAGAGTACAATCTAACCGCTGCCGGCATTTCCGAGACCTCCTTGATGGATAGGTCTTGATAATAAATGTGCATTGATTGTCAGAAAATGCGAGAATATGCGCAGCAACTGTGCATAATAGTTCAGATGGATTGGGATGATTTACGCTACTTCGTCGCGCTTGTTCGGTGTGGCACCTTGTCTGGTGCAGCGCGCCTGGTCGGCGCCGAACACACGACGGTGGCGCGCCGCGTTGCCGCGCTGGAGGCTTCCCTTGGCGTGCGCCTGTTTGAAAGAGACGCAAAGGGTTATTCCCTGACTGTCGAGGGTGAGCGCATCGTTGAAGCGGCTTACAGCATCGAGGATGAAATTTTCGGCTTGCAACGGCAATCGGCGTCCGGCCCAAAGGGTATGATTGGGACAGTCCGGATTTCCGCGCCTCCGGTCTTTGCCAGCTCGTTTTTGGTCCCGCGCCTCGCCCCGCTGCGCACGTCGCACCCGGGTATTATTCTCGAGCTTGCCGGTGAATATCGGGCTGTCAGTCTGTCGCGCCGGGAGGCTGACATTGCTATCCGCATGAACCGTCCCGAACCCGCTTCCATCATCGCCCGTCAGATCGGCAAGATCGCCTACGGCCTCTACGGCGCTCGAAACTATCTCGATCACGTCGCCGAGGAATTATGGACCTTCATCGGTTATGACGAAAAGCTTGATCACACCCCGCAGCAGCGCTGGTTACTATCGATAGCCAAGGGACGTCCCTTGGTGTTCCGCACCAATGATCTGGCAAGTTTACGCACTGCGACCATCGCAGGTATGGGTTTGAGTGCCCTGCCGAGGTTTATGGGCGACTCCGAGCCCACCTTGGAGCGGCTACCAATCGATGGGTCGGCCGCGTCTCGGGATTTATGGCTGGCTTATCATCCCGACCTGAAACGATCACCCCGTATACGCCTTGTCGTGGATCACCTTGTTGACACCGTTCGGGAATATAAGGGCCTGCTCGATCCTGATTAGCCGGAGAGTATCCTATCTCACGACCACTACCCTGTGTCGGCGGGCAATGCTCGGACATGGGGCTAGAGGCCAATGCCGGCACGGCCAGCTCTTGTATTACCGGACAGGCGTGAGACACACGTCGATACCCTTGCGCGCATACTTGAGGACGGCGAACGGCGCGAATAGTCAGCAAGAACATAATAGTGATGCGTTCGCGGTGGCAAAAGCAAGCGATTGATCTGCCGCGGTCTGCAGCAAGTGCCCTATGCTCCTGATCATATCTCCATTCGCCTTCCGACCAATCGGAACAATGCAGACGGGCGGACGTTAGCCCTATGAGGTCGCGGATCGTGCCAAGTGGACATGATGGTGCTGAAGAATATGGAGATTTTTCCGCTTTCTCTCCATAGCCAACGAAACGGCAGCCGAGCTTCCTATCCATCCGATCTGTGGCCCTTTCAATATTCAAGGAGATGTAAAATGGACGAGCGCCTGAAGCTCTACCGTCTGGTTCCGATCGCGGCTGACGACGATCCCAATTGGCTTGGTGCCAAATCGCATGGAGAAGTCCTCGTTGCGGCTCGCACTGCTGGCGATGCTCGCATCGTGGCGACCGAGAGGGAGCTGGACTTCATGGACATCGACGCCGCTCCCGCTGAAGACAAGACAACCAAGATGGCAAGCGTCTTTCGCAACGAGAAACTCTACACTGTTATCGAGGTGAACAATGGCAAGGAATGTCACCAACGCGGCGTTATCGATGGTACAATCAGTGTCGACACGATCATTTCGACGCAGATTTGACTGGCCGCGGCATCTGACCAGCGGGACCCTTCCCAGATGTCGTTGCATGCTGCTGGCAACAGCAATTGCGGCAGCCCTTACATCGAGCTTCGCAAATGCTCAACAAACACCAAACAATGATCGCTGCAAGGCCACCGACACGACTCAGCAATCGGAAGGCAAGCAGACAGGAAATGGTCAGGCAAGTCCCGCACCGGACAGCAATCCCAGCAAGAAGCTGTCGGACTGTGATGGCGTGCTTAAGCCACCAGCCATTGGTGACAGTCAAATGGAAAAGCCCGCGCCGGATGTCGGCAACACACTCATCATCAAGCCTGACGATAGGCAAAATGGGAAAAATGGTTCAAAGTATAGCCAACAGCCCAGCAAATAGAGGCCATCACGGCTTCGGTTCAGGCTGCTCGATCGGCCCCTTGGTAACCGTCGAGTCCCGGGTGTCGCCAGCGGTGAACGGCTTTATGACAAGAATGGCCAGAACCGATCCGATCATCAGGCAGAGGATGACGATCAGCAGCGTGCGCATATTGACTTTCTCACCTATTGCGACCTGCGGACGACAAGATTGGCGTCATGTGCGGTGATGCCATTTGCCTGACGGGAGATTGCCTCCGCCCGTTGCTTTGCTTCATGATTTTCGACGGTCCCTTCGATGATGACGCGCCCATGGCTCACGATTGCGAAGATGTTGGCTGCATCCAATAGATCGTCCTCTTCCAACCTCCGTGCGATCTCCGCGCGAATTGCCGCGTCCGTTATTCCCTGATCAGATGTATCGCTATCGTCGAGCGGGTCCTCCCCCGCCTTTTCCGCGCTCGACGTTGTCCCGGCATTAGCAATCTTGCTCATGACGTCCTCGACGGTACGCTTGCGTTGGCGGTCGGATTCGCCGGAATCTTCACACCGTGCATCGTCAGTTCCGTGCTGCGGTCGGAAACCAGCGGTATCATCCTGCTCCGTCCGTTCAAGCGCAATGTCGCCGGAGCCGCCGGCTGCCTGGTCGAGTGCCTGTTGTGTGCGTGTAGGGCTGGTGCCTGGAGGACTTTCCGTCGTCATCTTGTCGTTGATTTCAGTCATCGCCTTCTCCCATATCTGGAGGGCCTATTTGTGTCTCATGGGGGACAACCTCGAGCACGCGGGAATGTTCCGAGCGCGAAGTCCTTAGCAGTTGCCGGCTGCGGTCCGATTCCGAGAAAGTGATTTTGCTCCTGATGGGAGTCCGCCGCTGATCCGGTCCATTTTGACGCAATCATTCATCGATAGACCAAGTGATTAGCAAACCCTCGTTCCCCGGAATGCCACTCGGCGGATCCCACATTTTGCCAGCATGATCCGCCGCCTATTTAGTGAGCTCCGTCGGGATGCTGACGTTAAAGATCAAAAGGACGATATGCGGATCTCAAGCGGTTATCGCGCCGAATTGCGTGGAGGAAATATCGTCGACGCTGGCAATTTCGTGTCCGCTGCAAGCTCGCCATGGTACCATCTGGAAAGCGTTCGGGCTTCATCAGACTAAAGTCTGGCCACGGATAGGACCTAGGTCCTAAGAGATAATCTTTGGTCCTATTGCCATGGATTGCCCCGACCTTTGCGCCAGTTGTTTCCGGCGATGGAAGCGGCGGGATAGCCGGCCGCTAGTGCATGCGGAGAAGGTCGATGAACATGAACGACGTCCTTGAAAGCGGCATCCAAGCCCTGGCAGATACCGATACCCGGGGCCGTAACATCACGCCTTTGGCTGCGAGATAACGGGCATGCAGCAAACAAAGCGAATTCTGGTCACCGGTGGCGCGGGTTTTCTCGGTTCCTTCCTATGCGAAAGGCTTTTGCGGGAGAAACACGAGGTTATCTGTGTCGACAATTTCTTCACAGGACGTAGGAGCAACATTTCCCATCTGCTCGACAACAGGTCCTTCGAAACTATTCGCCACGACATCACCTTTCCCCTCTATGTCGAGGTCGATGAGATCTACAATCTGGCCTGTCCGGCAAGCCCCGTTCACTACCAGTTCGATCCGGTACAAACGACCAAAACCAGCGTCCACGGTGCGATCAATATGCTGGGGCTCGCCAAGCGGGTTGGCGCCAAGATTCTGCAGGCCTCCACCTCCGAGGTCTATGGGGATCCCGAGATTCACCCGCAGCAGGAAAGCTATTGGGGGAGGGTCAACCCTATAGGACCACGCTCCTGCTATGACGAGGGCAAGCGCTGCGCCGAGACCCTGTTCTTCGATTACTGGCGGCAACACAAACTGCAGATCAAGGTGGCGCGCATCTTCAACACCTATGGCCCAAGGATGCGTCCAGACGATGGCCGCGTCATCTCCAACTTCATCGTGCAGGCGCTGCAGAACAAGCCGATAACGGTTTATGGCAGCGGCCAGCAGACCCGCTCCTTCTGCTATGTCGATGACCTCATTGACGGACTGATGCGGCTGATGGGGACACAAGACGAAGTCACCGGCCCGATCAACCTCGGCAATCCGGCGGAGTTTACCATGCTGGAGCTTGCCAATCTCGTCGTGGAGCTGACAGGAAGCCGGTCGACGATAAAATATCTGCCCCTGCCCGCCGATGATCCGCGACAACGCCAGCCGGACATTGCTGCTGCGGCGCGCGAACTCGACTGGAGGCCGAAGGTTCAGCTGAGAGCCGGGCTTGGCAAAACGATCGCCTATTTCGAGGATCTACTGTCCTCCGACCGCTCGCACGCGATCGCCGCCGAATGAAGACCGTTCTCGTCACGGGGGGCGCCGGTTATATCGGCTCTCATTGCTGCAAGGCGTTCGCCGAAGCCGGGTGGTCAGTTGTCACCTACGACAATCTGTCCCGCGGCTGGCGTGACGCCGTAAAATGGGGGCCGCTGGTTGAAGGCGACATTGCCGACGCCCGTGCGGTCGCGACTGCGCTTCACCGCTACAAACCGGATGTGGTCGCCCATTTTGCCGCCTATGCCTATGTCGGCGAATCCGTCGAAGTTCCCGAGCTCTACTATCGGAACAACACATTCGGGACGCTGGTTCTCATTGAGGAAATGCTGAAAGCAGGTGTGAATCGGCTGATCTTTTCAAGCACCTGCGCATCCTATGGCATTCCGACCCAAACTCCGATCGACGAGACACATCCACAATGGCCAATCAATCCGTATGGATGGTCGAAATTCATGATCGAGCGGATGGTGGAGGATTTCTCGCGTGCCCGCGGCCTCAACGCCGTGATGCTTCGATACTTCAACGCAGCGGGCTGCGACCCCGCTGGCGAGATCGGTGAGCGCCACGAGCCCGAGACCCATGTCGTTCCGCTCGCCATAGAAGCGGTGATCCGATCGGGGCGAAGCTTTACCATCAACGGCACCGACTTCGACACGCGCGACGGCACCGCCGTTCGCGACTACATCCATGTCAGCGATCTCGCACAGGCTCATGTCCTTGGCGGAAATAAGCTGCTGCGGGATGAAGGCGTCTACGTTTACAATCTCGGAACTGGCAACGGGACAACCGTTAGGGAATTGGTCGATGCCGTCGGCCGCATTTCCGGGCAAGAGCTTGCCGTTGCCTATGGCCCCCGCAGGGCCGGCGATCCACCGGCCCTCGTCGCCGCAGCCGGCAAGGCTGAGGCAGAGCTTGGATGGGTACCCCGCCATTCCAGCATCGACAGGATTATCGAGACGGCGCTTGCTTGGTATCGCAGCCGCATGTGATGCTTAGCTGCTTGTCGTTGCCAGGAAATCATCGAGCGCGGCGCCAACCGCTTCGATCGAGAATTTCTCTGTCACCCGCCTTCTGGCCGCCGCACCGAGCTGTGCCCGAAGAGCTCCATCGCCTCTCAATCTCGCTAGCGCCTGAGCAATTTCCTCCGGCTGCTCTTGTCTAACCATTAGGCCGCCAGAAACCTCGCTATCGGCCAAAATATCCGGCAACCCCTGGGCATCCGAAGCGATGACCGGAAGGCCGCAGGCCATGGCTTCCAATGGCGCAACCGGCATGCCCTCGACACGGGAAGCCGTGGCATAGACATCCGCGGCCGATAGCCAGCGCCGGATCAAAGTCCGGTCCGTTGTATAGCTGGAAAGCCACTGCACATTCGACAAGCCACTTTCAGAAAGCAGTCTTGCAAACGCCTCGCTGTCCTGACCCGAACCAATGATCACTAGCTGGGTGGAGGGATCGTTGGAGAAGCGCGCCCAAGCGTCCAAAAGAACATCGAGCCCCTTGCGGCGGATATCGATGCGCCCGTGATTGAGGACGATGAAGCAATCCTGCGGCAAGCCAAGATTTGCTCGCGCCTCGCTACGATCCATCGCTTGCCATTCCCGCGTATTCAGCGGATTAGGAATATTCGCGATATTGGGAGCAATGTGCGGATAGGCCTTGGCAAGGCGTCGACGCTCTGCGGCGGATGCAACGATCAGACCCCGGCATGTGCGAAGCGAAAGCTGTCTGGCAGCGGCCTCGATCCAGGACAGGGTACGATCCCCTCCCTGAAAGGTGGCGTAAAGAGGAAGCGTTAAGCCCCGCGCCAGCCATGCCAGCGCATCGAAACGCGTGTATTCATATTCCTGGGCAAGCAGCAGATCGCATCTGGAGCGGCAAAGGATCTCACGGAAGGCGGAAAGCGGCGTTTGAGACCAGCGCCTGAGGCTATAGGCGGCAGGAGAATGCCCTTGTCTTGGTCGCTTTGCCGGTGCGATCCAGATTGGCGTGCCTGTGCCAGAATGCTCATAGCATTCGATCTTGTTCACGCGCTCGGATGCACAGACGATGATCGGCTTGTGACCCGCGAAACTCAGCGCTGCCGCATAGCCGAACAGCCAACCTCCCGTCATCCGCCCGACGAAATCCTGAAGCTCGAGCCCGATCGGTTCGAGGAATTCCTCGATCACATCGCCCCATGGAAATAGGGCGATCACTTTGGACGTCTGGTCACCTGTCATTTGCGCCAGGCAAAGGCTGTCTCTGTGCCGCGCGTGGAGGGTCGATGCATCAAGTAACCGAGAACGGTCATAGGAGCCGCCAGTGCATAGAGTAGCTTGCGTCGACGGCGTCCGATGCGGGAAAAGGAGACGTCGTGGAAGAAAGCCGTGGCAGCGTTGATGAAGGTGGCGCGCCGTTCCGGCCGCCTATCAAACAACGATGCAAGTTCCGGATCCCGGTATCCCCGCCTGACATGACCCCATTCGCGCATCAGCTCGCTTTCATGCGGACAATGGCGCTTCATGACGCTGAAATAAGGGTAATGCCAATTGACCTCAGGGGTGGAGATCAGGACATATCCGCCCGGTCGAACCACCCGCAGCGCCTCCTGCGCAGCGCGGCGATCGTCTTCAATGTGCTCCAGAACGTCGAACATGGTGACGATATCGAAACTGTCGTCATCCATTGGCAGCGAGCAGGCATCACCGCAGATGAAAGTCGATTTGGCCCAGGAGGGCTGATGGTCGGCCAGTTCGGGATCGATATCGAGCGTGACGATCTCGGCCTGCGGATAAAGGATGCTGGCAAGGCCACTGCGACCGCCGCCGATTTCCAGCACCCGTCCGGTGCCCCCTGTTTCAAGGGGGGCGACCCGATGGATGGCACGCATCTTTTCGCGATAGAACAGACCATCCGTTAAGCCGTTCGGATAGGGGTTTCCGGACAGAAACTGGCCAAGCGCTGCTTTCCTGATCATCGCACTATTCCTTTCTCAGCGGTTACGGCAGTCCCCATCGGGGGTCGCCGCCTTCTCCAGCCGAAGCGCAAGAGAAACTGCAGGCCGGCAAGCCAGCCCTGTATTTCAGCTGCCAAAATTCCAAGGCGGCCCGGCGGCCCTTCGAAGAGCGCCTTGACGAAGGCCTTCGCAAAATAGACCGGTAGCTGCTTTCCGATGCGCACGATGTTTCCGCGATCACCGAATTTGTCGTATTGCGTCACAAGGGCTGCAACGTGGCCCTTCATATAGGCCTTGATCTGCCGCCTAAGCCCGGACCAGTCGCTGCGATGGTGATGAAAAACAACCGCTCGGGGCTCGTAGAGGCATGTGCCGCCGGCCGCCAGCAGTCGGTACCAAAGCTCCGAATCCTCCGAACATCCGGCCGCTCCCGCGCCGAGCCGTTCATCGAACAGGCCAATTCTCTCGAATACCGAGCGGCGAAAAGCCATGTTGGCACCGGCGCCGATCTTCCAGACATGCGCTCCGCTCGGCCGCGTTTCCTCAAAGAAGCGCCCGTCGAAGGTGAGCGGCACGAAGGTCGAACCGAAGCCGCCCATCGTGAATTGAAAGGAGCATTGCGCCGCCGTATCGAGGCGCGCCGGCAACACAAGACCCGAAAAGGCCTCGACATCGCGTTCGACAAAGGCCCGTGCGATTTCTGAAGTCCAGCCCGGATGCACCTCGACATCGTCATCGGTGAACGCGATGATATCAAAGCGGCTTGTTTGAACACCGGTGTTTCGTGCGCGGCTTAAGCCGGTGTGCGGCTCGTGGACATAGCGAAATTCCGGGAACTGCCGACAGATTTCCCGGGCGTTTCCCGCTGGAGAATTGTCGACGACGACGACTTCACCGGGAGTGCAGCTTTGTGTCGCAAGGCTGCCCAAGCATTTGCTCAGAGCCGGACCTCGATCGCGGGTGCAGACGACGACGGAAATGTTCTGCGCCGACGTGGAGGATGGAGCCGCGATCGCGTCGAGCACTTCGACCAGGTTTTGCGCCTCGAGCGCCGTCTCCAGCAAGAGCACCGGCTTTGGCTGTCCTTCGTAGGTGGCGCGCAACGGTGCGCCGAGCCCGATGCTGCGCGCCTGCAGTTGCGCAGCGGCATATTCGGCGGCGAGCTGGCGCAGTTGCGAGGTCCCGTAGGGTAGCTCGTCCCCCAGCGACGCCCGTGCTCCGAGCGGCAGATCCCTCCACCAGAAGATCGTCAATGCGGGCTCGCGGTCGGTCTCAATATCGTTGTCGGCATCGGCCAGATCAATATGTCGGACCTCAAATCGTTCTGTCCTCATGAATTGCGCTCCCGGATCGACCTGATACGGGCGCGCGAGCGATCATATTCGCCGGCAAGACCATAGATCCCACCCCACAGTTCCGCTATGCCGAAACGCAGCTCGTGACCGCGCAGCCGCGTCACAGCACGGGCGAGCGCCTTCAACTGGTCAAAGAACCACCAGCGGACCATGGCGCGATGACGGGCTCGCATCTCGTCGTCGGTGCGATAGCTCTTCACGAGAAAAGCCATCATGCCGAGACCCCAAGTCCAGTATTGACGCCTCAGTTGCGGAATGGTTTCGCGATGCTCGTGATAAACGGCATATTCCGGCTCATAGATCATCGGACGTCCGGAGCGCAGGACACGGTAGAATATATCGAGATCGCCGCCTCCCGGCAGCGGCGCTCCCGTATCGAGCGCCTCGTCGAAACCGCCGAGCTCCAGCAGCAAAGACCGGTCGAAGGCCATGTTGCAGCCGGCGCCGAGAATGCCGGCACCGACGGGATGAAGCGGATTGTCGAAGCGCGCCTTGTGGAACTCCCTGCGTGCAAAACCGCGGCCAAATCCTCCACGCCTCTCGAAGAAGATCTGCGCCTCGGTGTCCAGACGAAACGGCAGCACGAGGCCGGTGAAACCACCAACACCGGGGTTATCGCGACAGGCCTTGGCAAGACCGGCAAGCCAGTTGCAGTCGACCACGACGTCGTCGTCGAGATAGGCAATGATATCGCCCCAGGCCGCATGAAGGGCCGCGTTCCGAGCAAAATCCAACCCGGCCTTCGGTTCGAAAACGTAGCGGATATCCTGAAAACTCTCGACGGCTTCGCGCGTGGTCGAATCCACCGAGGCATTGTCAACCACGATGATCTCGACGAACCGGAAGGCCGCTTCTGTCCTTGCCCGGTCGAGCGAGCCCAGCAGTCGGGAAAGGCGCTGTGCCCGATCCTTGGTACAGATGGCGATGCTGAGGCTTGGCAGCGGCGCGTCCCTGATTGGCGACCGCGCCGTCAGCTCCTCCTCCATCTTGGCAACGAGGATGCGCTGGGCAAAGCGCTCATCCGCAAGAACTCTCAAATTTTCGACCGTCAGTGTCGATCCGGCCGGCCGCTCGATCATTTCGAATGCGATCAACCGGCCTTGCCACCGCGCGATCAGACCAACACCGGTCTGTCCGGCCGCAAGTGCGATCGGCTCCAGAGGCTTCGACAATTCGATATCAATTAGCTTGTAACTCATGACCCAACTCCCGGCCGTCACGACGGCCGTGCTGAAATTCGAGGAGCCTCGAAAAATGTCCCTGTCGCTTGAAGAGCTCGTCCGGCGAACCGGCCTCGACCACGCGGCCCTTCGTCATCACGATGATCTGATCGGCGGCCAGAACGGTCGATAGTCGGTGAGCAATCACGACGACGGTGCGGTTATGTGAATACTCGTCGAGTGCCAGCTGAAACGCCTGTTCAGTTTCGGCATCGAGCGCATTCGTCGCCTCGTCCAGGAGCAGAATATCGGGGTTTCGAAGGATCGTTCGGGCGAGCGCCACGCGCTGCCTTTGTCCGCCCGACAGGCGCATTCCCTGATCGCCGATCCGCGTCTCGTAGCCATCCGGAAGCAGCCGGATGAAATCGTCAGCCTTGGCGATTTCGGCCGCCTTGCGGATTTCGGCCGGCCTGGCATCCAGATCGCCATAGGCGATGTTGGCCGATACCGCGTCATTGAAGAGATGAACCTCCTGCGACATCAGCGACAGGCGCTTGCGCCAGCTAGCCAGATCGAACTCGGTAAGCGATATTCCGTCTGCCACGACCTCACCGGATGTCGGATCCAAGAAGCGAAAGAGCAGTGCCATCAGCGTGGATTTACCGGCCCCTGACTCACCGACGATCGCTGTGGTTTTGCCGGCGGGAATGCTGAAGGAGACATCCTCCAGCGCGAGCGGCTGGCCAGGTGCATAGCGGAAGGAGACATTGCGCAATTCGACGGTCTGTCTGAAGGCTGGGGCCTGCACATGCCCTTGCGAAAGAAAGGGCCTCTCCGTCGCACGGAGGAAATCATCGACATCGTCGATGCTACCGGCGAGCCCGTCGAGCGCGATCTTCGATTGCAGAAGTTCACGGGTCGGACCCTGGAGACGGTATAGAAGCGACAGAAAGGCTGCCAGCGCTGCGATGCCGAGGCCTACCGATTGAGCGACCAAAACAAGCGCGCCGATCAGGATCGTAATCGAAATTTCCGAGACGGGCCCCGGTGTCGCCCAAAGCATGTCGAGCTTTAGAAGGCGCCGGCGCACATTGTCTGAGGTCTTGCGGAAGCGGTTGCGCTCATAGTCTTCCTGCGCAAAGGCGCGGATCAATTGCAGCGCGTTAATGCTTTCCCACATTCTCAAGCCGAACTGCTTGTTTTCCTCGACGACAGCCTTGCCGGTCTGGTCTGCGCGACGCGTCGCCACGCGAATGGCCATGGCCCCGAAGAACAGGAACGTCATCGAGAAAAACGTCAGTCTGACGGAAATCAGCAGCATCAGCAGCATGAAGACGACGAAGGTGCAGAAGCAGATCATCAAACGATAGGCTAGGCTTAGGGCTTGACTGACCTTCCAAGTGTTGTTGGCAATCGTCGTGATGATATCGGAGCGCTTGTTGTCGACCCGGTAGTCGATGCATGAGCTGATCGTTTGGTCGAAGACCTTTGCTCTTAGCCGATGCGCGACGAGACCATCGATATATCGGGTCACCCAGGTATTGACGAGGTGGACGGCATTCTTGAGGAGGATACTCGCGCACAGAACCGCCACGAGGAATGCCGTCAAATGGCTCTGCGGAACAGGTGCGAGAAGGCGGTCGAAGATCCGCTGCCATGCTCCCCCTTGTGCCGCCGCAGCGCCGAGGCTTTGGATGAGGGGAATGAAGAGAAAAAGCCCCGCCCCCTCCAGGACCGCAGCGGCAAGGCCGAGCCCGACGATGGTTGGCCCTGCCCAGGCGGGCGCCTCTGCCAGGTGGAAGAGCCGTTGCAGCCGCGTAAGGAGGGAATTGCCCGGCCTCACTGGATCGTCTCCGTGTAGAGTGGCCGCAACTCGGCGTTCCGTTGCAGCCCCCTCAAGCGGGCCTTGAGCCAATCGGGAACCAGCCGGGCGCGGCAATAGACATCCAGCATATTCGGCAGGCTTGAAATCGCCAGGCGTGGCTCCAATACCAGAAATCGCCTCAACAGATCACAGCCGTCGAAAAATCGCCCGCTGACAAAAGCTCTAACGACCAGCCAGTGGATCATGTCGACCAAATGAGCGTCGAGGTCGCTGCCATATTGCGGATATTTTCCACGATACTCGGCAAGGACGATTTCGCACGAAGCGAGCATCCGCTTGACGTCGCTCGACATATTCGTATTCGTCATGCGATAGCCGATCAGGTGCTGCTGTATGACGCGGAATTCGTAGCTCTCCGCAATTCTGAGGCAGATCAGAAGATCCTCACAGCCCTGGGCATTGCGTGCCCTTAGGGACGCATCGAACTGCCCGGCTTCTTCGAATGCGGAACGGCGCATGAGCATCGAGCTGCCATTGCCGACAAAATTGTTTCTGCACATGCGCTGAAGCACATGCCCTTCATGGCTCGGCCGGTTATGCAGGGAAAATACGCGGCTATGTTCGTCGATCAATGCATACCAGCAATAGGCCAAGCCAACCGATGGCCCGCCCTCTTCAAGCGCACGCCATTGAAGGGCGATCTTTGACGGAGCCCAAAGATCGTCGGCATCGATAAATGCGAGAAACTCGGCGTTGGTCGCCGCAGCACCATTGTTGCGCGCTGCGGCAACGCCGCTATTGGCCTGCCGCAGGATCCGGATTCGCGGATCCTGTTTTGCATATTCGGCCACGATTGATAGGGATCGATCCGACGAACCATCGTCGACGATGATAATGTCAAGCGTCCGATGCGTCTGGCGACAGATGCTGGCAAGGGTCGCACCGATCGTTCGTTCGGCGTTGAACATCGGCACGACAACCGCAACTGTGGTACTTCGCTTATCGTCCACAATCATTGCCATCCCTGGCGATGAGGCCGATGATGCCCTCGCTGCGGGGAGCATTGACACGTGCCATGGCCGGGATGCCGCTTTCAAGGACGCCGTTCATCGTCATCGATCTTCTCCGCATGCACGAGCGGCTGGATATCCCGCCGCTTCCATCGCCGGAAACAACTGGCGCAAAGGTCGGGACGATCCATGGCATTAGGACCAAAGATTGTCTCTTGGGACCTAGGTCTGGTCCGGAACGGGACCTTAGTCTGAGAAACCGGCTTCTTTGCTAAAATCAGCGGAACGACTGCCAGCTGCGATCATGTCGAACACCCTAATCGCTTTACCGCAATCCCCATTTGCAAAGTCGCCGAGCTAGGCGGATGCCAATAAGATGAACAACGATCAAGCTTCAGAGATACGACCATCTGTCCGGACCACGGGCGGCCGGGAGGTCACTAGCGATCTCCCAATCTCCTGCTCCAATCTTCGATTGCATTGTTCTCCAGCCGGCGCGTCGCAAGACCTCGCCAACTCTTCGAGAGATGATCGAGAGCGGAAATGCCGGCGAGTTCATCGCGATTGAGCGTGTCGACGTAAAAGGCCCGCCAAATCCGGCCGATCGTCCATTCCGGCGAAGCGCGATCGACAAGGATCAGGCGATCGGAGGGAGCGACAATGCCGGGCTTTAGGACGCGATAGTACCAGCCGGTACGGCCGGTCGTTTGCACCTCACGCGCCATGGTCTTGCGCCCGAACCGCGCGTTGAGGCGCCAGCAGGGTTGCCTGCCCTGGCTGACCTCGACGACGGCCCTTCCGACCTCAAAGACATCGCCGATCGCAACACTCTCCTCCGTCAGTCCGAGTGTTGAGATGTTCTCACCAAAGGCCCCCGGCTCCGCAAGGAGGCAATGTGAGCCGAGATCGCTCGACCATGCGGCATAGTGCTCGAATGGATAGTGATGGACCGCCTTCTCCGGGCCACCGTGCTTTTCACGATCACCCTGCCGGTCCCCGCTCAATCCTGTCGCCGCCAGCGAGAGCGCCGACGTCACCTCGGATTTGGCGATGCCGCTTGGCACCTCGTGCGGGCCAAGCGGCGCCAGCGCTCCGACACGAAGGCTTCGGATCGGGATCCCGTTCATGTGCGAGGCTCCAGATTTGTCAACCAGTCTTCAAACATCTGCATCGCAGCCACGCGGAGGCGTGGGCCGAATTCCTGAGCCTCGCGCCGCAACGCAGAAAGATCTATTCCGGCCACAGCGAGTTCAATTGCATGTCCGACAAGCCAGCGCTCAAATCTCTCATCGAGTGACGCCTCTGGGTGGAACTGCAAGCCAAGTACGTTCGAGCCGAGTGAAAACGCCTGCTGCTCGACCAGCGCCGATGATGCAAGGTTCACTGCCCCGATCGGCAGCCCATAGGTATCGCCGTGCCAGTGCAGCACGGGAGTGTCAGCTAGATGCCTGATCGGGCTCGCCGTCCCCGTATCGGTCAAAGAAAGCCTTGAAAACCCGATCTCTTTCAAACCGATCGGGAACACCTTTTCGCCGAGGGCCGCCGCGATCAGCTGCGCGCCGAGGCATATGCCGAGCGTCGGCAAGTCCGCAGCCAGCCGAGCGCGAATGATTTCGCGCTCCTGTGCCAGAAATGGATAGAGATGATCCTCATAGGCGCCGATCGGCCCTCCGAGAACCACAAGAAGATCGGGCTCAAGCGGGTCGCCACGCCCGAAATCGGGATCGCCGGCGTCGCTGTAGCGTGCCGTATAGTCTGCTCTTTCCAGGACATCGGCGAAACAGCCAAGATCTTCAAAATACACATGGCGCAAAACAAGGGTGGTATTGGGCATGTTAACCTCGTGAACCTTCGAAGCTCGGCGCTGTCGCCGAGCAGCGGCCACCGCTGCAGTTCTGCTGGTCCTGGTCTTCCGCGACCGTGAGATCTTCAGGAGGCGCTGCTGCGAGTGCCAAAGCGATCCGCGCGCCAACCGCCAAATCATCCTCGACGCCGAAAGCATGATGGAGGATTGCACCGTCTCTCCCGATCAACACAGACGACGGCGTGCCGCGCAGCCCATACCGACGCATGGTCACCGGAATGTCGGAACCTTCCTCCGCAAGATCGACACCGACCGGCGATGTCAAACGATACTCGTGCAGGAAGGCTTTGAGGGTCGTCGGCGACATGGCCGCATGATGTTCGAAGACGGTATGGATGCCGATCACCTCCAGGTCGGTTTGACCGAACAGGCGCTCGATGCGTTTGACCTGCGGGATCGCCTCGGTCACGCAACCAGGACACAGAAGCTGGAAGGTATGCAAGAAGATCGGTCGGCCGCGCAACCTCGCAGGAGAGAGCGGTTCTGAGACGTTGAACCATTCGCTGATGGCGAGTTCGGGCGCAAGTCGATGTGCAGCAGTTGCCATTGTTTTGATCCTTTTACCGAAAGCCAGGCGGACCAGAAGAGGCCCGCCCAGCGGTGAACGCTTAGCGCGTAGCGCGCATCAGCTTCACGCCCGGAAAATCGACCGGTACATCGAGTGCGACGTTGATGTAGTTGGTGAACAGATTGAGCGCGATGTGGGCGATGATCTCGACGATTTCCTCGTCGTCGAAACCGGCACTGCGCAGCGCGTCGACATCCGTTGTGGCGAGGTTGGCGCGGTCCTCGACGACTTTGAGAACGAACTGAAGCACGGCGGCGGTCCCGGGATCACCCGAACGTCCCGCCTGTGCCTCAGCCATATCCTCGGCGGTCGCACCTGCCTTGCGGCCCAAAGCCGTGTGAGCAGCGAGGCAATAGTTACAATTGTTGCGGTCGGCAATCGCAACGGCGATCTGCTCGCCAAGCTTGGCGCTGATCTTGCCGCCGCCAAGCGCTCCGAAGGAACCCCACATGCTGGCAAGAGCCGCTGGCGAGTTCGCGACAGCCTTGAACATGTTGGGAACGACGCCAAAGGCGCCATTGATTTGTTGGAGCTGATCGCCAACCATACCTGTTGCGCTTGCGGGATCAATAAGAGTAATTCTGCTCATGTTCTTTCTCTCTATTGGTCTGGAGGGGAGAATAAGCCGGTTCGTCGATTGCAGTCGGCGGACCGGCGCGACAAGGATCGCATGGCAAGGCTCAGACCTACCTATGGGTTTGAGCCTGATGGCAGCGACCTTGAAGAGGTTGAAATCGGTTGATGGCAGATGAGCGGGCCGCAGTTGGCCCGGCAGCGATAAAGAGATCGGTCGGCGATAGTCGGAGCACGATACTATTCCTTACCGCTTTGGGAATGCGGGTCGGTTAATCCCGCTTCAAAGGCAGTCCAGGCGGCAGCCCGGGCAGCAGGATCGGCTTCATGATGATCCTGACAATCAACACGGAGTTCTGACTGTCCGAAAGGCGCGTCCACGAAATGACAGTGATGCGGGCGCTCACTATCAGAATGTGCGTATGGTGAAAAAAACCGACAGGTCACGCACATGCGCTGGACCGGAATGGCGTCGCGCTCCTGCAGATGTCGGATCATTTTGATCAGGCAAAGGAGCAAATCCTCCTGTTCGCCGCCATCAAGCGCCTCGACTGCCTGCGCAGTAAGACCGTCTTCTGCTTTACCTGCCAAGAGCGCTTCGCTCCCCTCTGGCGTCAATCCGATACTCACCGCTCGCCCGTCTCTCGGATCTGGCGTCTTTCTCAGATAGCCTTTGCGCTCGAGGGCGTTGATCGAGTCCGTTGCAGTGGGCTGCGAGACGCCGAGATGCGCGGCGATCTCTTTAACGGCGAGGCCGGTCCGCGCTCGCGCGGCAAGCAATGAGAGGATCGCAAACTGGGTCGGGTTGAGGGCGGTCGTCTTGGCGGCATTCCAATCGTCGACCCGCATCACCATGGCGATGCGGGAGAGGCCATCGCGGATGCGCAGATTAAGCGAGAGTGGGTTCTTTGATGGCTCCATACTTTCATTAATATAGGACTCCTATTTAAATGCAACTCTATTTTTGGAGTCCTTGGGCGTCTGCCATCGCTTGTAGATCGCACATGGAAGCGACCTCTGATGATGTTAGGCAAAAAATGCTTCCGCTTGGGCGCTTTGCGCGATGACAGATCGCTGTCTGCACCGAAAGAGGCTGCTGCCAAGACGCAGCACCTCACCATCCCGTTTCATATTACCTGCGTCCTATTCGCCCGCGCATTGCGAACACGATGAACGTTCAGTACGAAACATGGAAACCGCCTTCATTGAAAGCCCAGGTTCTTCGCCTTGAGGGTATCAACTGGTGATCGGGAATTTATGCCGAGGCCGTTCCGTAAAGCCTGATATTAGGAAACCTGCAAACCTGCCGCTCAAAAACTGATGCGAGGACCGAAAGAGCCATAATAGCCGGGTGTCGATCCGCTTGGAGCCAGGTCATTATCTCGTTGGACTCTCTCTTCCCACCGCCGACGGTTTGCCGCCTTGTCTTTGGCATTAGCGGGATCCGTCGATCTGCTGGCGGCTACTGTAGCAGTTTGGCGACTGGTTCCGCCGACTGTCGAGCAAGACGCAGCGAAAAGAGCGGGAAAAACAATCACAATGCCAAGGGCAATTGCCTTTGTGAGACTGTATTGGACCTGCGGCATAGACATCCCTAATGCTCTCTTTGACTATCTACCATGAAGCCAGACGCTATTTGATCTTACGTCGAGTGGAAACCGGAGGCTAGTCGGATTCCCATCCGGTGGACAGTGAGGCGAGCTGCTGCCCCCTTTGTCCTGTGAGCCTGGTCCATCGTCATGCTTTCGTGGAGTGTCGGTCTACGAACTCGCTCCGCGGCCAAATTTCGCCGACTGCGCCATTTCGCACCCACGGACAGAAAAAGCTCGTTGGACAGTTCACCCAGATAGCGTGCGAGATCAACTCTGACATAATTGTCCGAATAGCGCCGCCGGTGAACCAAAGCCACAGTGGAAAATGCGGGCGCGCATCCTTTTGGGCGAGGTATTGGCCGCGGGTTCGGCGATACAGATCGCCGGTCTTCCCGAGAACTGGCGTTACCTTGCTTCGCCCGCTCTGTGGCTGTTCGCCGCGGCGTTCTGGTTTGCGCCGGGCACTCGGCAACGGAGCCGTTGCGGCATGGGTATCGTGGCTGGGCGTCGCTGCCGTGACGAGATTGTTCGTCGTGCTTGGTAACATGATGGCTGCATCGGATATGGCCGCATTTCTGGCGAAGGCATTGGCTGGCGCAGGAATGGCCTATCTGGCTGCTGCCCCTTTCGTTGGAGCCGTCGGCAGGATCGTGACAGGTTCCATTGCCGGTGCGAATGCAATATTCGCAACGACGCAGTCGGACATTGCCCGCTCGCTTGGAGTGAATGTCTGTGGTTCACGGCCATTCACAATGTGTCGGCACCTTTCCTGCTTGTGGCGCCGCCGGAAAAGATCGAAATGGTGGTGCGTTTATCCCCGGCAGAGGCCTGCGAACATCGCCGCGGGTCCAGATGACGATTTTGTTCGTGGCCATGGCCATTGCTGTAACACCGGCAATGATCAATGTCGTGCTCCCTATCATCTGAGGCATAGGGAGCCCGCGCATTGGGTGCACAGGAGTGGGCCGAAGCCAATCAGCGACGCCGAGCGAGATCTACAGCTTGGCCTGTTGAATTCCGCCTCGATTTCGCCCTTCGTTTCACCTGATGACGGCACGGCTGGACGAAAGCAATCCTGAAACCAGCAGTTCATACTCTGGTATCTTTCTGGCAAGATAGCATGAAGAGTGTCTCGATTGCTCGAGTGAGGTTTTAAGTGAGTGACGCGATAGATGTTGCGCAGCGAGCGTGGAGCCGAGAGCGGCCCGACGTCGACAATTGGCCGGTCGGGGTAATCGGGCGCACCCAGCGCCTCGCCCGCGTTTTCGAAGATGAGCTTCAGACTTTTTTCCGGCAATCCGGTTTGGATACGGGCGAAGTGGATATGCTGTTCACGTTGCGACGATCCGGTGCGCCATATGGATTGACGCCGACACAGCTCGTGAAATCGTTGATGATTACCTCTGGCGCCGTTACAAAGCGCATCAACCGTCTCGAAACCAAAGGGCTTGTCCAACGAATCCCCGCCGGTTTTGACCGGCGTATCGTCCAGGTCCAATTGACCGAGCATGGTCTTGCAATGGTCGATCAGCTTTTCGCGCCACACATTGAGAATGAGGTGCAACTACTAAAGGGTCTCGATCGCGATAAGCTCGATCAACTTGCCGATCTCCTGCGGACACTCCTACAGTCTCTTGGCGACACCCAGCGCCTTTGAATCTAGCGTTACCCTCAAGGCGTCGCCTCGCGCCGCAAGCCTGCCGCTGCAAGCTCGGCTATTTTCGGAGGACGAGTTCGCCGGTGCGAGGATCCGTCAGCGCGACATTTTCGAAAGCCTTAATCAGCCACAGGCCTTCGTTGCAGGTCAACACTGCTTGGATCAGAGTATCCACCAAATGTGGTCGCGCCGGATGCGCATCGCCGATCGCGAGCCTACTCCAGAAATGAACGACGGCTGCGTCGCTGCCAATCGCAATCACATCGATCGCTTCGTTCTCGAGTGTGGAATCTCTGTAAATCGTTTGGTGGATCGGAGCGTGGAGAGCAACAATTTCATCGGCGCCACGAACGAGGTGTCCGAACCGATTTACAAACGTCGCATCCTCATGAAACAGCCTTCCAAGCGCGGTCATGTCATGGGCGTTCCAAGCGGCTTGGAAGGCTCCAGCCACCATCTCCGGTCGGGTCATCTCGCTCATATCAGCTCTCACCAGCGTTCCAATGGCACTATCATTTGGCGGATCTGCGCATGAGGTTCTGCGTCCGCAACAAGGTTCAATTATTCTTACATTTATCTTACTGGTAAGATATAATGCAATGAGCTTTTGCAGATGCCAGTGACGGCCAGCGTCAGAAGCGCGAGCAGTCAATATCCATTGGAGCTGTTTTCATTATGAAGCGTCTCGCTATCCCCACCGGCATCGCCTCGGTCACGGCGACACCATCTAGCTCGGTGACGCGTCTTCCCCATCAGCAGCTCTGCGAACCAGACGTGCAACCACCTCAGTGCGGTTTTGCGCCTGCAATTTGCGCATGATGTGCTGCAAATGCATCTTCACCGTATGCCCAGAGAGATTGAGTTTTCCTGCAATTACCTTATTTGAGCAACCGCATTGTAACTCCGCGAGAACATCTGCCTCTCGGGGAGTGAAATCGGCAATCGCCAAATGCTGCGCCCTGACGTCCAGGCTTTTTTCAACCTCATTTCTGGACAGACTATGATCGCTTGTGACAGCGCCCAAGAGCTGAGGGCAGAATGTTCCTCCCGCCAGAACGAGACGAAGGCCGGCAAGGGCAATGTCAATCGGAAGCGACGTCGAGAAAAAGCCGCGAATGCCCATCTTGAGCGCCTGACGGACGATGTCGGCATCATCCGTGCCCAGGAGCAATGTGATGGGAGCCTCGGGAAAATGCGCAACAATAGCTGCGAGATCATCGCGCAGACTTGCGCTCTCAACACCTCTGCCGGCCAGATCTAGTGCAATCAAGCGCACCTCGCATCCCAGGGCTTTATCGAGACTCTCAGTCGAGATCATATCGATAAAGCTCCAACCGGTGAGTTCACGTTCAAGAAGCCTCACCACAGTCGTCCGTGCCAGTGTGGAGTGCTGAATAACAACAATGGTCGGTGTATTGCGCCGCATATGGCGCCTGGATTTGGCACTGTTGGACACCTGCGTGCTCCCCCGGGGGCTATCTCAGCCCAACAGCAGGACACATTATTCCCGTTATCGTTTCATGTCATGGCATAAAAAAGAGGTACTATCGATATCAATAGTCTTATCTATCACGATAATTATCAAAACATACAATATGTGATAGAAATACAACCAAAGACTGCGTACGAAATGCGGTATATTATTCATGTATATATTTATATATGCAAATTACCACACATGATCGAATTATTCGGATAACTCACGTTTATCAAGTGAAGCAGAAACATTTTGAAACGCATTGAAAGTCATAAGAACTATCTCAACTCTATCTTAAATGACCTTCATATCGACTTTGTTTTGATAGTATATCTCAACTTAAAGAAGATACAGTGACAAATGAGCACGTTGGATATCGACAGGACATAACGGCCTCCCGAAGTCGAGATCTTTGGCAATATGGATAGGGTAAAGGTTGAATTTTCGATATCTCAGGGGATCTGTCCTACGGCACGAATTCCGCCGAAAAGACGAAGGCATGGTAGAGAGAATGGTGTAACACATGCATTGAAGAATTGCATGAAAAAGTAGATTCGTGCCATTTAGCCTCACCAATGCGAGTGAGGCGGCTATCAGTTAAGTATGAATTAAGCCCAGAATATCATCGACGAGGGCAGAATGGGCATCCGTAAGGTTGCCGCCTCCCCCGTGACCACCGATGCCAACCAATTGAAGCGCATGCTGATCGTAGAGAACATGATCGATTTGTTGAGCGTCCGCCGTCCCACCGGCGGGAACGGCAATGTTGATGGGGTGAAAATAGGCAAGATTGACGTCAACCATGCTGCCGGTTGACGATCCAATTCCGCCACCTCCACCCTCATGGCTGCCGGTAAAAATCGTCCCTGACGATAGGTTGAAGCCACCGCCGTTACCGCCAATGCCTGCAATCTGCGTTGCGCCCTGATCGAATATTGCATTGTTGGTCTGATGGGCCTCCGCCGAGCCGCCTGCAGCGCCCACGGCGATGTTGATCGGTGAGAAGATTGCGATGTTCACGTCGACCATGCTGCCAACAAAGTAGCCATCGCCACCGTGGCCCGCATGATTATCTCCGGTAAATGTCAGGGAAGTTCCGGGACTTAACGGCGAGTCGTGGCTCGCGATATTATGGTCTCCGCCCGAGCCACCAACACCGCCAATCTGGGTTGCTCCCTGCACGAACACCGCGTTGTTCGATTGGTCTGCGTGAGCCACCGAACCAGGCCCGACGGCCACGGCAGTGTTGACGGGAGCAAACACCGCAACGTCGGAGCTTACAAGGCCACCGTAGAAGATGCCATTGCCTCCGGTGCCGGCATGATTGCCCTCACCGCCGTCGCCGATCGCGATATTGCCGTTTCCACCATTCCCGCCGATCCCGGCCATTTCGGTGGGGTGCTGATTAACGAGCGCGTCGTTGCCCTGGAAGGCGTCAGCACCCGAATGGGGACCTGCTATGGCCGTATTCGACGGCACGAAGGCAGCCAATGCGTTGCTGTTGATGACACCGTCGCTTATCCCGTCGCCACCGCTGCCGGCTGAATTGTAGCTCGGACCAGAAGTAACATCCAATGGAAGCCAAGTCGGTACCAGAGCCAGGTGCCCCGCCGCCAAACTGGAGGTAAGGTTCTGATCGGTGCCAGTTTTGGGCAAGTCTTCCGATAAGGGACGAATTTCCGTCATTACCGTCTCCATTCCACGGTCAACTGCGTACCCCACCGAGCGCGCAGCGTATGCAGCGTGAGTTGTCGCGTCATTGTGCATCTGAATGGGGGAAAAGCAGAGCCTGCAATTCGTCTACATCCATTTGCCTAATACTCTAACCATTTGGCTGTCATGGACGCGGTATTCGCTGCAAGAGTTTGAGGCCGTTAGAATTAGAGCTTCTGGAGCGCGCAGCCTCTTTCGCATGATCGGACATATTCGCTTTTCAGCCTCGAGGGGGATCCCCTCCGCCAAGCAAAGCCTGATCGGAACCCCTCAATTCAGCCCATTGGCGCGGACGATCGCCGCTTGGAAAAGCGCGTCGCTTCGGACAGAGGGGTGACACGATCATCACCAAGCCATCTCGTGCCAAATCACCAGGTACCAAGTCGAAATGGCGCTTCGTTGCCTCCCAGCATACGCCCGAAAGAACGTCGCCGAATATCTAGATAGCTCGCAGACTAAATCACGGGTAATATTTACCTGCGGTTGTATTTACGGCGGTGAGATGCTGGACACCCACGCGGTAGAATGAACACGTACCAAACGAGTTAGTAGGAGGGATATCGATGCCTATTCCACAATTATCTGACACGATCCAACTCAACGACCCACATGCAGGCGACGCGAGTGCCGGCAATGGCGCTGGCGGGTATAATAATGGGAACATTGACTACAATCCGGTTGCTTATGTCGCGAATGTGCAATCGGTCGAAGGAGCATCTACCGATCTGCACAACGGCGATCATGTCGGGTTGACGGCAGGCTGGAGCGCCGATGGCGGAGCCGGTGGGTTTACTCAGGCCCAAAACGGATTCCTTGCGTCGCTCTCAAACAGCGGGGCCGGCGGCGCAGGAGGAGATGCTCACTCCAACGGCAGCCAGGGAAGCTCAAGCGGCGGCGATACAGCTGCTGTGAGTGCGGATACGACGGCAACACAATATACGCAGCTCTTGGCTGATCAGCATGCCACGATACTTGCCGGCGTCGGTGGCAACGGTGGCAACGGCAATATAGCTCGAGGCGGCGATATATCGTCGGCATTGGTTCACACGGATCCCGCAACGACGACGGTGAACAATGCTCTCGATCATTTCACCAACGACTTCGGCCATATCGATCTCAGCCATCTTGGCTCATGAACTCAGGCCCTGAGGGTCGCCGGTTTCAGCTGGCGGCCCTCATAGGCTGCGGAGCCGGTCGGCTGCCCCTTCTTGTCAGTATCAAGTGCAGCGAGATCTGGTAATGACAACGCTTTCCTTAAGGCCATCGCCTCCGCAGACACAACTCGTTGTTGCACTCCGTGCTTGTGCCGGAGCCTTCAGTTTGGTCTTCCTCTATAGCTGCGGCTACAATCTCTTTCTTCTGGCGCCTTCGGTCTATCTCCTGCAGATCTACGACAGGGTCCTGTCGAGCCGAAGCACCGACACGCTCTTAATGTTGACAATAATCATCGCCATCGCCGTGGTGGTTGGCTCCGTGTTGGATATCGTTCGCAGAGCAGCTCTTTGCCGCATCGGCAGCTGGCTTGATCACAGATTGCGGCCGATGGTGCTGACCGCATCGTTCGAATATGCCGCCCGCGCCGATATTGGAACCGCCACGGAGTGCTACAGGGATCTGGCCACCCTGCGCCAATTTCTCGATTCACCGGCCAGCGCGCTTTTTTTCGACGTTCCCTGGGCACCGGTCTTCCTGCTTCTGCTCTTTCTCGTTCATCCGCTGCTTGGGGCAATCGGGCTTTTGAGCGCAGTTGCACTCCTTCTGTTTGCGTTCCTGACGGAACAGGCGACACAAGAGCCGCTTACCCAAGCCAATCTTGCCCTTTCGAGGAGCTATATGCGATTTGCGAGCGCCCTCAAGAACATTGAGGTCATCCGAGCAATGGGCATGCAGTATGGTGCAGCGCTGCTCGTCTACCGCGATGCGGAAATGGCAAGAAGGGCGCAGGACGTCGCGATGCATCGTACAGAGATCATTCTCGGGTTCTCCAAATCGATCCGCACGCTCGCGCAGATCCTCATGATGGGATCTGCGACATGGCTGATACTCGCAAGCAACAGCAATCCTGGAATCATCTTCGTTGCCAGCTTACTGCTAGGGCGCGGGCTCGCACCGATCGAGGGCGCAATAGGTGCATGGCGCTCCTTTACCTTTGCGCGGAGCGCCTTCAATCGGCTGAACAGGATGCTGATCGCCGTTGCATCGGATCGCGATGCCCGAACGGTGCCACAACCGGAACCCAACGGCCTCATTCTCGAAAACGTCAGCTATGTTCAGCCATTTGCCAACAGGCAGATATTGGCGGGCATCACATTGCGCCTCGCGCCAGGAGATTGCATAGCGATCATCGGCCCCTCGGGATCGGGAAAATCGACACTCGGTCGCATCATGGCAGGCGTTGTGCAAGCGACGGGCGGATGCGCTCTTCTTGGTGGCGTGGATATCTCGGCTCTGCGCCTGTGTGGTGGCGGTCGGCACGTCGGCTATCTGCCACAGGACATCGAGCTCTTCGGCGGCGCAATCAAGGATGTGATAGGTCGGCTGGACGGAGGAGATCCTGGCAAGGCGATTGATGCCGCGAAACTGGTTGGATTGCACGAAGCAATCATGCGGCTGCCAGGGGGCTACGAGACTGATATCGGCGAAGGCGGAAATCTGCTCCTTCGAGCTCAGCGCCAACAGCTGGGGCTGGCGCGGGCAGCCTACGGAAATCCATCTCTTATCGTTCTCGACGACCCGAATTCGAGCCAGGATTATGACGGTGAACGCATGCTCTACAGAGCGATTGAGCGCATGAAATCCAGAGGAATGATCGTCGTCATCATCACTCATCGTATGGGCATCCTGCCAGTCACCAACAAGATTGCCATTATGCGCAACGGGACCGTGGCTGCCTTTGGCGACAGCGAGCGGATTTATGAGACCTATCTTCAACCGCCATCGCGAACAGGAACATAAGGGAGGATGCTGCCATGACCCTTGTTCGACTGGACGCGACATCGACGAGATTTCCGAACACACCAAAGCCGGCCCAGCAGCTTGCTGAACCATCGACAGCGGCGGCGAGACAGCAGGCCGCCTATGCGCCGGTGATCGAATCCAAAAAGCGCGGCCCTGCCCCCCCTTCGCCCATGCCGGGACTTAGAGGCGTTATCTGGACGGGTAACCTGTTGGTTGGTGTCTTCATAGTCGGATTGGGAGCCTGGTCTGTTCTGGCACCGCTGAAAAGCGCTGCCGTTGCACCCGGCGTCATTGAGCCGGAGTCCAGCCGTAAGACCATTCAGCACCTGGAAGGCGGCATTGTGCGACGGATACTCGTCAAAAACGGCGACACGGTCACGGCCGGACAGGTTCTGATAGAACTCGACGATACAAAATCCCGCTCGGAACGCGACAGTATTCAAGGGCAGCTTTGGGACGCCGAAGGAAGCCGCGCCCGCATGCTTGCCGAGCAGACAGGCTCCGACCATGTCGCCTATCCACCGGACCTCAGGACAGCAATGGACAGAGATCCATCTGTCGGAGCGATTCTAGCAGGACAACGGAAGATCTTCGAAGCGCGTCGCCGCGTCATGCAGGCCGAAATTGGGATTACCAATGAGAAAGTCGCGCAGGTGCAACAGGAAATTGTCGGACTTGGCGCGCAGAAGACAGCTCTCGCCGAAAGAGCCGCAATCTCGCAGCAAGAGCTGGATCAGGTTACGGCCCTTAACGCCAAAGGATTGGAAAGAAAGAACACAGTTCTCAACCTGCAGCGGGAAAAGGCAGACCTTGCCGGCCAGCAGGGACAGGTAGAAGCGCAGATCTCTCGCGCCTATCAGGTGATCAGCGAATCGCAGGCCGACCTTGCAAAGCTTGAGAGCAGCCGGTTGAGCGAGGTCGCGCAAGGCATGCGCGACACGGAAAGCCAGATCATGCAATTGCGCGAGCGCCTGTGGGCAATCGACGACCAACTTTCAAGGACCGATATCCGCGCTCCCGAAGACGGAACGATCATGAACCTGCACATCCACACAGCCGGCGGGGTGATCGGCGCGGGCGAACCGCTCGTCGATCTTCTGCCGAGCTCCGATCGCCTGATCGTGTCTGTGCACGTCCGACCCGAAGACATCAATCTCGTCCGCCCTGGGCTTGAGGCACGGGTCCACCTCCTCCCCTACAATCAGCGGCGTGTTCCGCTCCTGAAAGGTCGTGTCGAGTACGTGTCAGCAGACCGTCTCACGGATGCACAGACCGGTCAGCCCTATTTTGCCGCAACAGTCCGGGTAACGGACGAGCGGTTGGCAAAAATGAGCGATGTCGAACTGGTCGCAGGCATGCCTGCACAGACAATGATCGAAACGGGCGAAAGCAGCGTGGCATTCTATGCTGTCAGGCCACTCCTCGACAGCTTCAACAGAGCATTTCGTGAGGACTAAAGCGGTGATGGGCAAGAGAAGATTCGACAACGACCAGATTACGGGCATTCTGAAAGAGCACCAAGCCGGGGTGACGGTTGCCGATGTTTGCCACAGGCACGGCATCAGCGAGCCGACCTTCTATCGGTGGCAATCCCTGCAGTTCGGAAATGCCGGTCTCGATACAAAGAGGGTAAGAGCATTGGAGGATGAGAACCAGAAGCTCAAGAAGCTCTTGGCCGAGGCCATGCTCTCTGCGGCAACACTCAGCGAGATGCTGGCGAAGACATCAAAAGGATGAAGCCAACGCTGTAGCAAAGGTAGTGCGAATCTCGGCCCGCCAGGGTTCCTCATCCTGCAGTCTGGCGCAAATTCCATTAAGTTCGCGACGCCCGTCCCTATCCTGGAAGGGCGGGCGATGAGAGATGAGCAGCCCTCGCCGGTCAGTCGAAAAGCTCAGCCAGGCGCGCCGCGGTTCCCATCGAAAGCGTCCATCCCAACGAGCCGTGGCCGCAGTTCAGGAACAGACCCTTGACCTTGCTCGGGCCGACAATCGGCCGGCTATCGGGGGACATTGGTCGGAAGCCGGTCCAGGCAGTCTTGTCGGCAGCATACTCGCCGGCGTCGGGAAAGATCTCTCTTGCCGTCTCCACCAACCTATTGAAGCGGGACGGATCAAATTGTCCGTTGCTGGGGCCGATGTCGGCCAGGCCAGCGATGCGCAGCCGATCGCCAACCCGGCAGAAGACGATCTTGCGGGCGCTGTCGGTGATGCTGGCGATGGGCGCATGCGCCGTCGCGGGGATCGTCATCGAATAGCCCTGCATCGGCCAGACCGGAAGCATGATGCCGGCCGTTGCCGCGACGTCCCGGCTCCAGACGCCGAGTGACAGGACCGCCCGATCACAGGCCCGCTCACCCTTTTCGGTTCTTATGGCGACGAGCCTGCCTGCCCGTTTCGTCAAGGCCCGAACCTTTGTGCCGAAGCTGAAGGTCACGCCATATTGGTTCTCGAGCAGATGTCGCAGGCCGAGGCAGAAGCGTTGCGAATCCCCCGACTCGTCAAATGGCGACCACAGAGCACCGGCAAAGGAATGCCCGTAACACGCAAGGGCAGGTTCGCGTTCGAGCGCCTCTTTCGGCGACAGCATGACCTGTCCGGCTCCGTGGGCGTTCTTTAACCGACTGAGAGCCCCTGCACTGTGCACGGCCTGCGGGCTGGAATAGAGCGTGAGCTTGCCTGTCGCACGATGGTCGAAGTCCAGCAAATCACGGATTTTGGCGAAGGCCCGCCGACTCTCCATGGCCAGTTTCAGCACTTCGATCGTGTTGGCCTCGAATTTGGCCCTGGTCGCATTTGCTAGAAAGGCGGCGGCCCACGACCAGAAACCGGGCGAGAGCGTCGGCCGGAACTGGAATGCCGGATCGAGGCCGAGCATGTATTTCGGCAAGTTTCGGACCAGAGATGGTGAGGCGAGCGCATCCGTGTAGGAATAGCTGAGCTGCGCCCCGTTCCCCAAGCTCGCTCCTGCTTCAGCCGGAGCGTTGGCCGCGTCGATGACCGTGACGGCGTGCCCTTTCCGTGCAAGCGCGTAGGCAGACGTCATGCCGACGACACCGGCACCCAATATGACGATCTCGGACATCAGGCTATTCCTCGTTGGAGAGGCGGGCGATCACCTCGACTTCGACTGGCACCCCACGCGGCAGTGACTGAACCCCGATCGCGAAGCGTGCATGCCGCCCTTGCTCGCCGAATACTGACACAAGCAGGTCGGATGCGCCGTCAACGACGGCGCCAATGTCGACGAAATCCGGCGCGCAGTTCACGAAGCCCGAGAGTTTGACGATCTCGCGCACTCTCGACAAATGGCCGCCGGTCGCCAGCTTAAGCTGGGCGACGACGTTCAATGCCGCCAACGCTGCCGCCTTGTTACCTTCCTCTGTGGCAACTGATGCGCCCACTTTCCCGACATGGCGCGACTGGCCGTTTTCGAGAGGCAGTTGCCCGGACACGAAGACCAGACCCTGGTCGATCTTGAAGCCGAGCAGGTTGCCGGCGGGCTTCAATATCGAAGGAAGTCGCAATCCCATGGCCTGCAGACGATGTTCCGGTGTCTCAACCATGGAGCACCGGCGATCGGGTGAGACAAAATTCCGTCGCCGCGTCGATGAAACTCCGCCAGATCGGTGCATCCGCTTCGCCTGCCGCATATTCGGGATGCCATTGGACGCCAACGGCAAAGCCATGGTCGACGGCCTCGATCGCTTCGATCACACCATCGCACGCGACGGCGATCGGCCGATATGCCGTGGAGGGCTGAACGGCCTGGTGATGAACACTGTTGACCCAATATCTTCCCGGCGCAACCGCCCGAAGGCAGCGGGGCTGGCAGGCAATTGTGATTTCGTGCTGCGCACGAAATGCCGGCTGATCCGGCTTATGTTCCAGCGCGCCTGGCACCTGGCTCGGGATGTCCTGGACGAGTTGGCCGCCGAGGCACACTGCCAAGAGCTGCATCCCATTGCAGATTCCAAGAAGAGGAATTCCCAACCCGAGTGCTCCTTCGATCAGCGCCTTTTCGAATGCGGTCCGGAGCGGCTTCGTGACACAGCTTAGCGAGGCGCCCTGGCCGTAGAGAGCGGGGTCGATATCGAACATTCCGCCCGTGACCAGAAGACCATCGATTGTCTCAAGATAGGGCGTGACGTCATCCACATAGGGCAGGATGAGAGGAAGTCCGCCGTGGCGCAAAAGGGCGTCGGCGTAATTGCGACGAACCACATATTCGGTCTCCGGCGCGTCGAGATCGTTGAGATCGGGCGTGATGCCGATCCTAGGGCGTGACGGCGTCTTCATCAGCATGAGAGCCATGCCTCCGCGATATCAGCATAGATCTGCGCGGCCTTCAGCACGTTATCGACGGATACCGACTCGTCCGGCTGGCCGCTGAGACCGAGATCCCCAGGCCCGACAATCGCAAAGGGCACATGGAGCCCCTCAAGAAGAACGGTCGCGTCGCTGTAGTAGGACACGCCCTTGAGCGCTGGCTCGCGGCCGATGTGCCGAGTGCAGACCTCACTGCAGAGTCGCACGAATGGCTCGTTAGACCCGCTTTCCACAGCCGGCTTGAAGTCCAGAACACTGATCGAGACCGTCTCCGGCGCAATCTCTTCGACTTGTCGAATGACCGCGAGATGATCGGCACCCGGAGGCAGTCGGATGTCGAAATCTGCATAGCAGCGATCAGGCGTCAGGTTAACGGCCGAGCCCCCTTCGATGCGACCGACACGAATGGTCGGTCCGTCGAGAAGCGGGTGAGCCACGCAGTTCAATTCAAGCTCAGTAAGGCGCGCCAAAAATCCATTAATGGTGGTGATGGCGTTGATACCCGCGTCGCCGGACACATGGCCGAGACGCCCCGTAGCGGTTGCCCGAAGCCAGAGCGCCGCCTTTTCGACAATAACAATGTCGAGACCACTTGGCTCGCCACACAGGAAGGCTCCTATCTCGTTCTTCAGTCCGCGCTCGATGAAGCGTCGGGCGCCGAGAAGGTTCGCGCTTTCCCCCGCCGTGAACGCCAGGATCACATCGCCTTTCAACAGGCTCTTGCGCTCTGCAAGACTCGCCGCCGCGGAGATCATTGCGACCAGAGCACTCTTCATGTCAGATGAGCCACGACCGTAGAGACGTCCGTTCGAAATTGTGGCAGAGAACGGATCGTTCCGCCATGGCATGGTGCCGGCCGGCACGGTATCCATATGGGCGGACAGCACGAGGCCTTGCTTCTCGCCCGATCCACGGACCCTTCCGAGTACGTTCGCCCGACCCGGCAAGAATTCCTCAAGTTCCGATTCGATGCCCAGAACCAGAAGTTGTTGGTGAACCTCTCTGGCGACATCCAGCTCGCCTCCCGGCGGATCGCAGCTGTCAATCGCGACGATCGCCTGCAGAAATGTAATCGGATCGAATTGTCCGGCCGCGCCGGCGTCCTGTCGTAAATTTGTTGCGTGCATGAGCCATCCTCCGGTGATCATTGAAGAATGGCCGTTCCGTTTCATTCAAAGAAGCGATAATCTGTCATGGAATAATCGACAACGGCAATAAATACAGTCGAGCGCCATGGACACATCCCTACTTCGTTGCTTCCTGACCGTTTCCGACACCAAGAGCTTCTCGGCGGCGGCCGCGCGGCTCAACATCACCCAATCCACGGTCAGCCATCAGATCGCGCGGCTCGAAGAACATCTGGGAAAACAGCTCTTCGAGCGAACGACGCGTAATTGCCGGCTGACCGCGGATGGCCGCGATCTTGTTCCCCATGCCGCGCGGGTACTGCAGTCCGTCGACGAGTTGGAGCAGAGCTTCAAGCCGCAGCTCTTGAGCGGAACCGTCGTTATCGGCGTTCCGGACGACTATTATCTCTTCGGGTTGATTACCGAGGCCCTCGGCGGCTTTATGGCCGACAAGCCCGGCGTCGCGGTGGAAATGCGCGCCGGCCTCGGCGCCAACCATCTGCGTGACCTGCAAGACCGCAATCTCGATCTCGCGCTGGTGCGGGAAGTCGGCGGCAGCACAGGCGAGATCTTGAGGACCGAGCGGATCGTCTGGATTGCCGGGCCGACCTGGTCGCCGCCGGTCGATGGGGTGGTGTCGCTCGCCGCGGTGAATGGTGGTTGCGCCTATCGCAGAACCGCGACTGCCGTACTGGATGCCCAGAACATTCCGTGGAAATGCAAGTTTTCCTGCACGAGCCTCGAAGGGGTTCTCTCAGTGGTGCGAGCCGGTCTTGCAATCTCGGTCGTGACGGAGGGCGATGCGACCAACGGTGTACGGATACTGGACGACACGGCAATGCTGCCGCTCCTGCCGCATACCACGCTCAGCATCAAATATTCCCGAAAGCAGCCAAGCCTTGCCGCCAAGGCTCTTGCGCGTGTCATGGCGGATGCGCTGATGAATGCGTAGTGTGATCAGAGCGGGTTGACGGAAATCTCTCATAGCTTCCGCCATCCCGCTTTGAATTCTTGGATAGGCACTGCTCAGGGTGAAGGTCGAATAGCGCTCAAATCGTCCTGATTTAGGCCGCGCTTTTCGCCATGGAGAACAGCAGGTGCCTGAGCCTATGCCGCAGCTGCGTGAAATCGGGACGCTCGGTTTGCTCAATGGTGCGTGGATGCGGAATATCCACCTCAATGATCTCGGCGACACGACCGGGATGCGGAGAGAACACCACGATCCGGTCGGCCAAGAGCATTGCTTCATCGATGTCGTGCGTAACGAATACGACCGTCTTTCGATCCTGGGATCGGAGATCCAGCAGGAAGGTCTGCATCTCGACGCGTGTCAGCGCATCGAGCGCCCCAAACGGCTCATCCATCAACAGGATCTTAGGCTCCATCGCCAATGCTCTTGCAATGGCGACACGCTGCTGCATACCGCCGGACAATTGCGATGGGTAGGACGCGGCGAATTTCGTCAGCGATACTCGCTCAAGGATGCGGCTCACCTTTTCACGGCATGTATGACGGTCCGTTCGCGCCAGGTTGAGGCCGAAAGCAATATTTTCTTCGACAGTCAGCCAGGGAAAGGAGGTATAGGATTGGAAGACCATGCCGACGGACGGATCGCGTCCGTCGACGGGCCGGCCATCAATGAAGATGTTGCCGGCCGACAGGGTGCTCAAACCAGCGATCATCCGTAGTAGCGTGGACTTTCCGCAGCCCGAAGGCCCGAGGAAGATGACGAACTCGCCGTCTCGGATAGTCAGGGACACGTCTTCAAGGGCCGTGACCCTGCTTTTACCGTCTCCAAAAGTCTTGGTGACGCGATGGATTCCGATAATGTCAGACATGATTTTTCCTCAGGACCGCCCGCGCTGGAGATAGGGAAAGAAATAACGCCCCGCGACATTGAAGATCATGTCGCTGATGAGACCGATGAGGCCGATCGAGATGATGCCGACGAAGATCGTAGCCGTGTCCATGAAACGCGAAGCGCTCAGGATGATGTAGCCGACGCCACTCGACGCTGCGACAATCTCGGCTATGACGATGTAAGTCCAGGCCCAGCCGAGGACGATCCGAAGATCGTTGAAGATTGCCGGCTTCGCCGCCGGCAGGATCACCTTGAAGATGATCTGCATGGGGGTGGCCCCCAGCATGATCGCCGCCTCGATCAGCGCAACGGAAACCGCCAGCGTGCTGACCATCACCATCAGCGTCAGCGTAAAGAAGGTGCCGACGAAGATGACGGAGAACTTCTGCCCGTCGTCGATCCCGAGCCACAGCACCAGCAATGGGATGAAAGCGGTGGCGGGCATGTAGCGCGTAAACGCAAGACAGGGTTCGAGAAGCGATCGGAAGAACTGGACCGATCCCATCATCAGGCCGAGAGGTACGGCGACGATGGCGGCAAGGCCGAAACCGACGAGCACGCGATATATGCTGACAGCGATATCGCCAAGGAAGCCCTTGTCGACATAGAGGCTCCAGGCCGCGCCTATAACCTGGACAGGGCCGGGAAGGAAAAAGTCGCTGACCAGGCCAGTGGCCGAGACGAATGCCCACACGGCCAGAAGGACGAGGAAAAATGCGACCGAAAGCGCCAGGGATACGGGCCTGGAAAGCGGCTTGCGGATTGCAAACAGGCCACGAGCCCTCGAATTCCTGACCGAGCGGCCATCATGGGGGCCGCTCATGACCCCAATCTGTTCCTTTATTGAATCGACGGTCATTCGACGCCTCACTTTCCGAGTGCTGCGGCCAGCGGTTTGGCATCGACGACCTTGCCGGCATCGAGGGCTTCCTTCAGGAGCCCAGCCTTCGTATAGAAGCCGACACCACGCTGGGTGACATTCTTGATCTCGCCCAGAGAAGTGCCGGAGCCGATATACTTTTCGTTCTCCTCCCGCGAGACGAATTCGAGCCCGGCAAGTGACGATTTGAATTCCTCGTCCTTGACGCCCAGCGCCTTGGCCATGATGGCGTTGGCTTCGTCGGGTGACGACTTCCAGTAGTCATAAGCCAGGAAATAGGCCTTGATGAAATTCTTGATGTCGTCAGGGCGCTTTTCGATCACATCTGTGCGAAACGCGACAGTGTCCACGATCAGGCCTGGTTTATCGGCGGAGCTTGCCAGGATATGTCCGCCACGCTCCTTGGCTTTCGAGAGCCATGGATCCCATGTCGCCGCAGCATCCAGGCGACCGGCCGCAAAAGCCGCCCCCGCATCTCCGGCCCGCATCGACTGCAGTTTCACGTCCTTCGTCGTCATCTGGTTGTCGGCAAGCAGATTCAAGAGAAAGAAGTAGGTGCTCGAACCTTCCTCGGCGCCAAGCGTCTTTCCCTTGAGATCCTGAACGGACTTCACCTCATTCGTGGCAACGATACCTTCACCACCCTTGGAGAAGTCGACGGCCAGCACCTGCTTGATGCCGAGTTTCTGCGCATTGTAGAAAATGAAGGTGTCGACCGTCGTCGACCAGCCGTCGAGGCGACCGGTGGCGATCGCGGCGGAGGTGGATGGTTTATCCTGAACCGTCACGAGCGAAACCTCGACATCATTCTTTTTGAAGAAGCCTTTCTGGTCGGCAAGATGCAGGAGGCCGTAGCCGACCCACGTCGTCATGCCGACGGTCAGCGGCTTGTTTTCTGAAGCGGATGCGGTTGTCACAAGGAATGAGGCCGCAATTATTGCACTTGTAATGACTTTCGACAGCATATTTTGATCCCCCTTATTCTTGCTGGCGTGCCTGATCCGACAGGATGTCGCTGGATACACCTCTGATCGGACCACAAGTGGCGGGAAATATTTAACGAAAATTCATTATCGATTGATGCGCGAATTCGTTTAATCGGGTTAGATCTTCCACAGCCTGTCGATAGCCGAAGGCATAACGACCGAGGTTTATAAGCCCCTGTCTTGTCTCTACATTCCGAATGTATGTGACCAAACAATAGGCAACTAAAGAAATTGCCTCGACCCTTATTTGTAGGAAACACAACCAGGATTTGTCAGTTTCCGAGGCCATCAAAGGCGATCGCATCGAAATCCCGCAACAAAAAACACGTTTATAGTCATATTTCCGATGTAAACGACTAAATTCAAATATACAATAAACAACATCAGGCGCATACGTAGAACTATTCATGTATATATTGCTATGACTCACGCAACTTTAGGAAATATCATCGAAAATATAGAATAAACGACATATTGATATTACCATTCATCAATTTGTAAATCATTGATATTCAAAATTTCGCCGCGCGCCTGACATAAAATGTTCAATGTAGAGATGCATAAATTACGTGCAAATGCTTAGCTCCGTTGTCGAGCATGGGGTTTGCAAAGCGCCTGAAAAACAATCTCAAAAGGGGATTCAAGGGCACTATAACGCTTGGAAACAGCGCCGGTCGTTCACCGGCGTGGCCACGACTTGGGAGGGTCGAACCAAACCCGCTGCGATTTCACAGGATGGAAAACATGTCGATCATCCCCAGTGCAGTCTTTCAAGTCGATCTGGCCGCCATAGAATTCAACTACAGGCATGCGCACACCATAGCCGGCAAGGCCACCGAGATTGCCGCCGTCGTGAAAAGCGACGCATATGGTCTCGGTCTGACCAGCGTCGCCAAAGCACTTAGCCATGCCGGCTGCAATCTGTTTTTCGTTGCCAATCTGGATGAAGCGCTATCGCTGAGATCAGCGGTGCTGAACGCCCGGATTGTCGTTTTCTCAGGCGACGTGGTGAAGTCTCGAGATGTTTACCGTGAGGCAAATCTTGTTGCCGTCGTCAACAGCAGGGAAGATCTGGTGGGGATCGCGGACGCGACCGCTCCGGCTCCCTATTTCCTCAATGTCGAGACGGGCTTTTCCCGCTTTGGCCTCAACATTGATGGTTTGCAGGATCTCAAGGCATCGGGCGTTTTCCAGAACAATCCACCATCCTGTATCTTCAGCCATCTCGCGTGCAGCGACAATGCCCACGATCTCACGAACAAGCAGCAACGGGATCGCTTCATCGCTGCGGCGAAGATGTTTCCCGAAGCAAGCAGGAGCCTCAGCGCGTCGGCTGGCTTATGGCTCGGCCGAGCCTATCATTTCGATATCGCGCGGATCGGCTCGGCCCTCTACGGCCTGAACAATGCCCGCATCTATCCGAACCCGTTGCGATCGGTTGCTCGGCTCCGGGCACCTCTTGTCGACATCCGAAACGTGCCCCACCGCCAGGCTGTCGGATATGGAGCGACCTTCCGGACCAGGCGGGACACATGTCTGGGAATTGTCGGCATCGGGTACAAGCACGGACTTCCGTGGGCCTGCGCAAACAAGCTCAACGTCAAGATCGGACAATACATCGCTCCTGTCGTCGGTCGCATTTCGATGGAATACACCACGGTAGACTTGACGGATGTGCCCGAATTCGCCCGCGAGCGCGGTGGCGCAGTTGATTTCCTCTATGATGATTTCGGGATTGACGAACTCGCGGCTGCGGCGGGCGTGAGCAGCCAGGAAGTTGCCATTCGGCTTGGTGCCTCCTGCCCGCGCGACTATCCCGAGCGCGCCATCGAATGGGGTGCTGTCGCCAGCATGGTCGGCCGTCGCGGCAGTGACACGGGCTCCGTGATCGAAAAGGTCGCATGATGCTTGCGGGCGGCCATTAGCCCTCGCCGCAAATCCATCCACCATTCCACACGATCGGCCTTCTGACCGGAAGGCTCGAAAGGAGAAATGCGTCATCATGCCTTCACACCTCTCAAACCATCTGAAAGGCGTTCTTTTCGTTGGCGCCGCAGCCGTCGCATGGAGTCTGGGCGGACTGTTTTTCCGCGCGATCGCCCTCGATCCATGGACGACTTCGTTCTGGCGAAGCATTTTTGCCGCGGTGTTCTTGGCATGTTACGCGCTCATTGCGCATCAGCGCCAAGGATTTGCAGCGCCGCGAGGAGATGTCCGTCACGGGCTCGTTGTATCGCTCGGCATTGCGGCCAGCATGGCGACATTTCTGCCGGCTCTCGCGCTCACATCAGTTGCAAATGTCGCCTTGATCTACGCCACTGCGCCCATTCTTACTGCATTGCTCGCCTATTTCTGGCTCCGCGAGCGGCTCGACAGCGTCACGGTCCTTTGCGCGCTAGCAGTCGTTCTCGGAGCCGCTCTCTTGCTGTCGTCCTCAAGCCAAGGCCATGGAATTGGCGGAGATCTCCTCGCGTTTGCCTCGACGGCGGCGCTGGTTTTTGTGGCTCTGGCCATACGAGCCAGGCCGGGATATTCGCTTCTCCCCTATATTTGTCTGGCCAATGTCTTCGTAGCGGCCATCGCGCTGCCATTGGCTCCTTCACTGGCCATTTCCTGGCACGATGCGGCGCTTCTCGCACTATTCGCCTTCCTGCAGGTGGCTCTGAGCTTCACGTTATTCACCATCGGCGCCCGCATGCTGCCGGCAAAGGAAACGGCATTGATCAATGCGCTGGAGGGTCCGCTTTCTCCTTTGTGGGTATGGCTGGCTTTCGGCGAACAGCCAACGCCAACAACGATGGTAAGCGGCGTGATCATCATGACCGCGGTTTTTGCTTATATCGCGATCGCCGCGAGGCGACAGGAGCGCAACCGTTCCGCATATCTCCGGCCGTCACTTCAACTTACCGTGCAGGAGCGGTGAAGTCGCCCACCTCCGTTTTTTTAATCGATCGAACAAGTTCAGAGGTGAATTGCGATGTATATCGAAGACAAGCTAACGTCCGGAACATGCGACACGCCACTCGATCTCCTGTCCAAACTTGTGAGGATTGAAAGCTGCGATCCACCAGGCCGGGAAATCGAGGTGGCGCGCAGCCTCGAGGCGGAATTGATCCGCGCCGGAGTCCAAGTGGAACTGGATGAGTTTGCGCCGGGACGGGCCAATCTCCTGGCGCGCCTGCCCGGCGCCGGCACAAAGCCTCCGCTCGTCTTCTCCGCTCATCTCGATACGGTCCCAGTCGGAACCACCGGATGGACGCAGGAGCCGTTCGGTGGTCATATCAGGGACGGCCGTCTATATGGTCGCGGCGCATCGGATATGAAAAGCGGCGTTGTCGCCATGACGGCCGCGCTTCTTGAGATCGCGACCACGGGAACGCCGCTGACCGGTGACCTGCTGCTCGCTTTCTCCGCTGGTGAGAGCTCCAACTGTCTCGGTGCGAAGCGCTTTGTGGAACGGCGGACATTCGCCGAGGCGGGAGCCATTTTGGTCAGCGAGCCCTCATCCCTTGAGCTCATCATTGCCGAAATGGGTGTCCTGTGGTTACGCGCAACGGTTTTCGGCCGTGTCGGGCATGTTTCGGGTGATGGCGGCGACAATGCGATCATGAAGATGGCATACGTTCTTCCGAAGATTCAGTCCGTCCGACTGCCTTGCACGGATCATCCGCTTCTACCGGAGCCGACAATCCGGATCGGGACGATCCATGGAGGCGCGGCGGTGAACGTGACGCCTGATCGCTGCTTCGTCGACATCGACGTGAGGATCCACCCCGGAACCACTCCCTCGGAAATAATCGATCTGCTGGAACCGTTAGGGCTGGATTTGGAGATCCTCGACTTCAAGCCGTCCGTCGAGACCGCCATCGACCATCCATTCACGCAAACCTGCCTGCAGGCCTGCGCTGCAAACCGATCGCAGGCTCCTCGGATATCGGGTGTGGCCTACTATTCCGATGCGACGATCTACACCTCGGCCTTCGAAACGCCATTTGTGATCATCGGACCGGGAGAGCTCGGCATGAGCGGTCAGACGGACGAGTTTGTCGAGATCGAGAAATTCAATCAGGCTATTGCGATCTACAGAGCCATCGCAGAATCCTATTTGAAGTAGGCTGTTTAACCGTTTCGCCGCTCTGGATGGGATTTCAACTCTCGGTGCGGCTTCACCGCTTCTGACATGATACCGAATGATCGCAGATTGGCATCCTTTCGCGGGAAGCCTGTTGAGACAGCAGGTATTCATGGCCGCATCACTGTTGCAGATGCCGATTGTGGCTCATTGAATTCGGCCGTTCCAGCCACAGTAGATGCGAGAACGGGCACCGCCGCGCAAGGTACCACCTGGCGCGCGGCGGTCGGTCGGCGAGGAACAGCCTGCAACGGCGTGATTCAACCTGAAAGCAGGATGCCCTCCTGCGAATGGATGAATTGAAATGTCACGGGGTTAGGTCGCTTTATATCTGTCGGGCCTGTGATGGGAGACACCAATATCTTTCATCCGGGCCAGAGACATAAGGGGGGCAAGTTTCGAATCTCATGCGTCTCATACTCGTCAATGATGTTTCAACCGTTCGCGGTGGTGCGACCAAGGTGGCGTTGCAATGTCTTGAGGCAAGCAGGGATGCTGGTCTGACTTGCGCCGTGCTGGTCGGCGATGACGGTGAAGGCCTCAAGCCGCAGTTTTCCGGCATCCGGACAGTTGCGCTTGGCGAGCGTCCTCTTCGGGAAGGTCCGACCTTCACCGATGTTTTCACAAAGAATTACAACCGGCGCGCCTACGAGGCGATGGAAGGATTGCTTCAGGAATCGGCGGAGGAGACCGTCGTGCATGTCCATGGCTGGTCGCAGATCCTGTCGCCATCGATCTTTTATGCGCTTGCCAAACATGAGGCCAGGGTCATTGTCACCGCGCATGACTTCTTCTTGAATTGTCCGAACGGAGGACTTATCGATTTTCGCAGCGGCGATGTCTGCCATGTCAAGCCGCTGTCCGCCGCATGTCTGACGAGCAATTGCGACAAGCGCAACTACTTCCACAAGCTCTGGCGTTTCCGCCGTACTTTGACGCAGCGGAATGTCGGCGAGGATTTTTGGGGCCGCATCGGCATCGTGCTGGCGCATGAAAACATGGAGGCGCATCTGCGCTCCGGCCCTCTCCAGCATTTTACGACGCTGCGCACACCGACTGAGCCGTTGACGCGGGGACCGGTAGAAGCATGGCGCAACCACCGCACCATCTTTCTCGGCCGCATGTGCTGGGAGAAAGGAGTGCGAACACTGGCGGATGCGCTCAACAAGACCGGAAGGACGGCGACACTCATCGGTCGCGGACCGTTGCTTGGGGAGATGCAGCGCGCTCTGCCGCATTGCTTCGTGCCCGGCTGGCTAAGTGATGAGGAGGTAACGAGGCTTGCCGGCGAAGCGCGCGTCTTCGTCATGCCGTCGCGTATGCCTGAGCCTTACGGTCTGGTCGCAGCCGAGGCGTTGATGTCCGGCATCCCGGTGATTGTCAGCAGCAATGCGCTGATTGCGACGGAGGTCGAAAACAACGGCGCCGGTCTGGTCTTCGAAAGCGGCGATGCGGATTCGCTGGCCGAGAAATTGGCTGCGACGGATGACGACCACCTGATGCGAAGACTGAGCGAGGGTGCGTTTGCCCTTGGCCAACGCATCGCGCCGAGCAGGGCGGAATGGAGGCGCCGAATAGTGGACATTTATACGGGGCGCAGCGGTTTTCTTGCGCATTAGTTGGGGGATGGACAATGGCACGTGCTTTGGTGACGGGCGGTTGCGGCTTCGTTGGTCGACATCTTATCCGGCGGCTTGTCGCGGAAGGACTGGATGTCGTCTGCGTCGATCCCCTGGTCATGGGGACGGGCGCGCTTCATCCTGATCTGTGGCGGTCATTTGCGCGTTCCCATTTGGTCTTTCTCCAGGAAGACTGCCGCGCATTCTTCGCTCGCCCGCCGGAGTATTTTGATTATGTCTTCCATCTGGCCGCGCTGGTCGGCGGTCGCGTGACGCTCGAGACGCAGGCGCTCGACGTCGCCGAAGATCTGGCTGTCGATGCGAAGCTATGGCAGTGGGCCGCACGCGCCAAACCGGGTTCGGTGATATTCTTCAGCTCTAGTGCTGCCTATCCTGTATCACTGCAGACCGTCGACAATCATCGACTGCTGTCGGAGGAGATGATCAATTTCGACGCGGCCATCGGTATGCCGGACCTCAGCTACGGCTGGGCGAAACTGACCGGCGAATATCTGATGAACCTCTATGTCGAGCGCTATGGCCAGCGCGCCATCGCATACAGGCCGTTCAGCGGCTACGGCGAGGATCAGGATTTGGCTTACCCTTTCCCGGCGATATGTCGCCGTCTGCTTGCAGAGCAAGGCGCGGCGGAGGTCTTTGTTTGGGGTTCAGGCCGTCAGTGCCGTGATTTCATCCATATTTCCGACTGCATCGAATTCATCTGGCAAACGAAGGAATTGCTTCCCGACGGTGCCAGCCTCAATCTGTCCACCGGAATTGCAATATCCTTCATCGAATTGGCCGAGGCCATCAGTCAGCGGATCGGCTGGCAGCCGACGGTCACGGGGCGGTCGAACCATCCCGAAGGTGTCTTCTACCGCTGCGGTGATACGGCCCTGCAACGCTCCTACGGGCTGGCGCCGTTGGTCCATCTACACGAGGGGATCGCGCGGATGCTGGAGTATCTGCGAGCACAACAGTCGCAATATGGGCAGCAGCGCCTTGGCATATAGTGTGGATTTGCCGATATAAGTTCGAGCTTACACACCGATGTTGCGGCCCGCCGCCGTGAGCCTCACCCTTTTCCGGCCAGTCAAGGACTTCGCGGCGGACTGGCTCCGCACGGTGTTCGACAGGACAGAAGGGCGCAATCTTCTCGGCCTTTGTTAATCTCCGCAAACGAGTTGATGCCGGATTTGCGGCAAGTAGAGACTGATCAGAACCTATTGTGCCTGCGGGAGAAAGAGCGTTTCCCACGTCATCACTTCCCGACTTGCCTGTCGCCGGACCTGGTTGAGGCCCTGGACGCTTCGATGCTTTTGTCATTCTCATGATAGCAACGATCCAGTCGTTCATGAAGACGGAGCCGGGATTACCGCCATTTTCTGGCGTGGCATCCCGGGTTCGCGGTGATTTCTCAGCGACGACAGCGCCTGCTGGCTGATATTCTCCGGATGAAACTCGAAAAGTGTCGCATTCGGCCCAACACCGCAGCCAGTCATCGCGATATCTGCACTCCCGACGCCAAGCAGGTCGGGTCTCGCGTTGATCTGACCGACGATTGCGTAGTCGAGGCGATCACCTTTGACCTGAGCCTCGAGTTTCCTTCAGGATTTCGGAGAGTCTTTGGTTTTCTGAACGGCCGCCTCCAGCTCCGCGACCAGAGCGACAACACTCACCTATCCGGTGGCACCGGGGCAGTAGAACCACGGACCCGCAGTTCCGGCTCAAGCAGAATTTCACCAACACCATAGGATCTGTTGGCGATAATGTCATTGAGGGTGGATGTGATGCTTCTAACAATATCATCCACCGGCTGCCGCACACTGGTAAGCGGAGGATCCGTAAAATCCAGCCAGCGTGAATCGTTGTAGCCGACCACCGAAATATCGCTCGGGACATGCAAGCCTTCCCGCGTGATATGCCTGATGGCGCCAAGTGCCATCTCGTCACTGGCCGCAACGATCCCTGTGACACCCTCGGCGAGCAGCATCTCCGCTCCGCGCCGACCTCCTTCAGTCCCGTAGGGCTGCCTTACCCAAAGCTTCTCGACGCCGGCGATATTCCGGCGCCTCATTGCCGTCAGGAAGCCCTCAAGCCTTCGGTCGGCGGGCATATTGCCTTCGGGGCCGGTGCAGATGCCGATTCTGCGGTGGCCGAGATCATAGAGATGTCCGACTGCCAGTTCCGCCGCACGCCGGTCGTCTGTAGAGAAGACTGGCGCTTCAACTCCGGCAAACGCCCCATTGAAGGTGACGAAAGGTACACCACGTTCGTGCAGCAACTGATGCGCGACAGGATCGGAATTCACGAGCGTATTGCTTGCCGAAAGGAACACCACCGCAGCGATACCGCGGTGAACCAGGGACTCGACATAATCACGCTCCTGAACGGTTCCGGGATAGACCGGCCCGACGATGGTGTTTAATCCGGCGCGACCCAGCTCGACGGCGAACGCGTCGCACAAATCGGAAAAAAAGAAACTCGCCAAGCCCGGCACCAGGATGAGAACGATGTTGCCGCGCGTGCTCCGTTCGTAGCCGGACTTGCGCAAAGCGTCCTCAACTGCTTGCCGCGTAGCACTCGCTATCCCATAGCGCCTGTTGAGCACACGACTAACGGTTGCTTCGCTGACGCCAGCCATTTCGGCAACCGTCGCCAATGCTACATTGCTGGCGCTGGGGCGCCCTTTCCGTGGTTTTGGGGTCGGCTTTTCCTTCATTCCAGCAGTCAGACTTCCTCTGAGCTCATCTATTCGTCCACCCTCCGTATATCGAGCACGGCAATCCCGCAAGGCGGAACATCAACGAGCCAGAACCCCTGATCGAGCCGGTGGCTCGCTATCCGAACGCGAGCCCCGACCATATCGCTCACGTCGACGATCACCTCCGCCGGTGCTCCGCTCAAACGGAGGACAAGCTTGCTTTTGGTGGTCGCGTTGAGCAAGGTCAGTTGCCTGAATACCGAGCAATCCAGATCCACGATTGTGTCGCTATAGACACCGATGACGCCATTTCCCGCGCCGTCGACACATTGGACGACGGGGTAGCCAGCAGAAGGAAGTCCGCCATCCAGTTCCCCATGAATGACGATATCCCGTGTTCGCTCCCAATGAGCAAGAACATGATTGATCACCACGCGCTGGTCCGAGGGAAGCTCGGTCAGCCGCATGGATATTTGCGGCACCGAAAAATATCCCGCCAGAATCTGGCGTGCCGCCGCTTGGGCACCTCCTGAACGATCCCAGACCAACGGGTCGGAATGAACCACGGCGCTTGACGTCATGCGCGTATCGATAATCGCACGACGCCCCACCACCACATCGGTAGGGCAATCGAAAGCGCGAACCACATTCGCATAAGCCGCCACAGCTGTATTCACATAGGGTTGACGGAATTCAATGATCGCGTCGGCGCGCCCTCGCTCTTCAAGCGAGCAGCAAAGCTGCTCGAGCGTCTGTTGCATCGCTTCGCCAACGTCATTGATGTCGCCGCGACCTCGAGTGCCGACATAGACGGTCGCATCGTTCAGAAAGTCTATTTTCAGTCCGTCGAGATCATAATCCTCGATCACCCGCAGACAGCTCGACACGAAGAAGTCGCGCACCTCGCGAAAACGCACATCGAGTATGTTTGCGCGCAGACGAGGCGCGTGATGCGGAGCATAGACAGCCATATGAGAAAATGCATCGCTTTTATTGCCCAGCAACAGCGGAGCTACCCAGACGACGACCGACATGCCAAGAGCTTTCAGCCGAGCCACATGCGCCCTGAAATCGGGAAACTTGCCGGCATCGGGCAGCCAATCGCCGCATCCCGCATACCAGCGACCATTGGCCATCTTCTGCCAGCCATCATCGATGAAAACGGCACGACATCCGATGTCGCGCGCAACCAGAGCGTCAGCCTCGATAAGACTTGCATCGATTGCCTGGGAATAGGCGTACCAGGTGGAGTAAACCGGTGCCTTGGCGGCTTCCGGCAGATTGCGACCCACTTTGCCAACACGCTTTGTCTGCCATTGGCGCAAACCGGCGATGGTCCTGGAAAGCGTATCGCCTCGATCGGCCAAAGCGAGTTGTAGAGGCTCCCCAGCGACCGCGCGCTTGCGCTGGATGAGGATGACAAAGGCCATCTCCTCTTCCGAGACGCCAAACTGCAGCTGGCAGTCCTTCACCAGCCAATCTGTCGCGTAACCAAGCATTGCTCGACCGTCGCCGTCGTAGAGACAACCGAGTGGTGAGGATGACACGATGCCGATCGTATCTGTCCCCTTCCAGTCCGGCATCAACGGCCGCTCGTGCAGCCCGGCCGGATACCAGTATCCTTCCGCACATTCGAGAGGAATCCGGATGGCGACACGAAACACATCACTTTCACCGGGAATAATCTTCAAGACGTTGAGATCGTTCGACCTGCCTTCTTCAGCCAGGTGCGCATCCTTGGAGATGTCGACCAATGCGCCGGCCCAGGTTCCGTTAAGGCGCACCAAATCCGATGCGAATTCTTCGAGTATCAAGGACAAGCTCCTGAGTTTTACTGTTTGACGGCGCCGGCAAGCATGCCGGCCACGAAGTGTCTTTGGAGAAGGAGGAAAACCCCGAGGACCGGGAGAACCGAAAGCATGGTTCCTGTCAGCAGCGCGCCGTAATCGGTTCCGCGGGAATCCAGCATGGACGCCAGTGCGACCGGAATCGTATACGCATGCTTTTCGCGCAACACGATCAGCGCGTAGACGAACTCGTTCCACTGAGCCAGAAACAGAAAGATCGCGAGCGCCGCCAGTGCCGGCCGCACGACAGGAATTACGATCTGCGCAAAGATTCGAACTTCACCGGCACCGTCCATGCGAGCTGCCTCTATGAGTTCGTCCGGAATCGATGTCATCGACTGCCGCATGAGGAAAATTCCGAATGGCAGGGCCAGGTTCGGCAGGATCAGGGCCTGATAGGTGTTCAGCCATTTGAGCGCTACCATGATCTGAAACAGCGGCACGAGGGTCACCTGCGACGGCAATGCCAATGCCAGCAGAACGACACCAAACAAAAAGCTCTGTCCGACGAAACGAAATTTGGCGAAAGCGTAGCCTGCCATGGAACAGACGATCATGCCGAAGAATGTGTAGAGCGCAGCGACAACCGTTGAATTGACGATCGCCATGGCAAATTCAGTCTCGCTGAAGAGCCGTGACAAGTTCGCCCAAAGGCTCGTTCCGGGCAGCAATATGGGCCGACTGCTGAAGAATGACGTGCCTGGTTGGGTACTGGCGATCAGCAACCAATAAAATGGCGCGACCATAAAAAGACCGCCCAATGCTATGACCAAATTGAGGGCGATCGAGCGCGTAGGGCCAAAGTTGGATTGAGAACCGACCATCATGAGCGAGCATCTCCGAGCAAGCGAAACTGGATGAATGAGACAACACCAATGATAATGGTCAGCGCATAGCCGATCGTGGATGCATAGCCAAAATCGAAATACTTGAACCCGTTCAGATAGAGATACATGCCGATGGTAAGTGTCGCATTGTCAGGTCCACCATTGGTAAGGACATAGGGTTCGTCAAAAAGCTGCAAGGTACCGATACTGGACAGCACGGTCGTTAGGATAATGGCCGGCTTAAGTCCGGGAAGGGTTACATGCCGGAACTGCTGAAAACCGCTGGCGCCATCAATTGCTGCAGCTTCGTAGAGATCCGACGGGATAGTCTGCAGCTGTGCGAGATAGATGATGGCCTTCTGGCCGGTATAATGCCATGTCAGCGCCAGCATGATCGATATTTGCGCCCAGAACGGATCCGCCAACCATGGAATACGCGGCAATCCCGCGGCATTGAGCGCATAGTTGACGAGGCCGTACTGATTGTTCAGCAGCATCGAAAGTAGGATACCGTAGGCAACCAATCCCATGACGATCGGCACAAAATATGTCATGCGCCACAAGCTGCGAAGCTTCAGCAGGATAGAATTGAATGCAACGGCCAACGCAATGGCGAGCACGAGCATGATCGGCACCTGAATGGCAAGAATCGTCGCGGTATTGGAGAGAGCCTTGCGAAACAGAGGATCGCCAAGTAGCCGGAGATAATTGTCCACCCCTACAAAAGTGACTTTTCCCCCACGTCTGCTCGTGAAGCTCAGCCAGAATGCATAGCCGTATGGGTAGAGTTTGAACGCAATAAAGAGAATGAAGACCGGACTTAGAAAGAGATATGGGGTCAATCGCCGGAAAAATTGACCTTTTGGTTTAACCACCGCGCGGCTGACCACAAATCTCTTATCCATTGCGAATGTTCTGTCGATGGTCATGACGAGGGTACCGGTGCCTGAGAGGTGCGGTGGAACGGGCGCCCGCCGGGTGGGTGCGGGCGCCGGAAGACATTATTGCTTGATTTTACGGCCGGTCTGGCCGGCAACTAGCGTTGCTGCCGCATCGAGCGCCTGTTTCGGATCGACGCCCTTCAGCAATACCTGGGTCTGCGCATCCATGTAGGCCTTCAGCGCCTGCGCATAATCTCCCGTGAAATTGATGGCAGGCGTCTTTTGCGCCAGTTCGTCCACGAACAGCTGGTTGACCTTCTCGCCATCATAATATGGATCGGGAGCGACAAAATCGGCGCTTTCGATCAACGGCTTATAACCCGGGAACAGACCGCCACCACCGTAGACGAGCTTCTGACCTTCAAGCGTGCCGAGGGCGAAGTTGATGAAGGCCCATGCAGCGTCCTTGTTGGCGCTCTGTGCGTTGATGGAAAGATAAGTGGCGCCGGTGACGGCCGCGGTCAACCCGCCGGACTCAACCGCCGGTGGGCGGCGGACGGCCCACTTACCCTTCATGTCGGGTGCCTGAGCTCGAATGACGCCCGCCATCCATGAGGCGACGGGCAACACCGCCACCCCGATCTCACCCTTTACCTGCTTGATCGTCGAATCCCAGCCACCGGGGATGTCGGCCATGATCCCGGCGTCATTGGCCTGCTTCATGATCGTCAGCGCACGCACACCTGCAGCATCATTCATGGCGATATCGCCCTTGGCATCGAAGAAGAAGCTACCCTGCTGGGCCGCCAGCAATTGCCACAGATTCGACGCCTCCTGCCTGGTCGCCGCCTTGTCCGTGCCGAACATCGGCACGCCGGTCTTCTGCTTGAGCGTCACGCCGGCCTTGAGCATGTCATCCCAGGTCTCGATCTTGGAAATGTCGATGCCGGCCTTGTCGAACAGGTCCTTTCGATAGAAAAATCCAGCCGTGTTCGCTTCGTAGGGAATGCCGTACACTTTGCCATCCGCACCGGAGCCGCTCGCCCAGACGCCAGTTGGAAACTTGCCGGCCAGATCCTTGGCGCCGAGCGCATTTAAATCGACAAGGCCATCGGGAAACGTCTCAACATAGTTTCCCATGTAGTCGATGCCAATGTTCATGATATCGGGCAAACCAATGCCGCCAGCCGCCATACCGGTTGTGATTTTGTCCCATATCGCCGGATTGCCGACGTCTTCGATGGTGACTTTCACATTCGGATATTTCTTGTTGAACGCTGGCACTGCGGCCTTGAGGCCCTCGCCCGGCGTTTTCCAGGTCCAGACTGATATTTCCCCGGATAGATCTTGCGCCCAGCCAATGCTGGTCCAGGTCATTGTCGCTGCCAGTGCAATCGCTGCCTTGCCGAAGGTTCGGCGTGTAACTTTCCCCTGCAAACTCATGGCCATGGTCCTCCTCCCGACCGCAAGCGCCGTTGCAATGTCCGGCGCTGCCGATATTCGATAGCACATTTCAATTTTCTTGCAATTTATTTTTGCAAATTTGCAATACCATGCTGAGGAGGTTTGAAATGCGGCTCGATCAAGTGAGTTTATCGAGCAGTCGAAAATTCGATGGACGAGACTTATGTCTGACCAGAAAATGACGGGGGAGGTGATAGGGCGATACGACCCTCGCTGGTCGAAGATGGGCGCGTTTCTCGCTGTCAGGCTATCAGCTGCATCGCGCAAGCAGCGTGACATCTGTCATTGTGCTGACGGCGAGAAACGCGCCGCTGGGGCGAGCTGAGGACCTGGATCTTGGCGCAGACGACTATCCAGATGGCCCCCTCTTGTCAGAGGAGCGGAGGACAAGGGGGGACGACCAGGGCTTTCAGTTCGAGAGGGCAGCAGTTGCCCTTCTACCCGGAAGTCGACAATGATTTTTGCTACTCAGCGGACCGTCGAGCCGATAGCGCGACGACAAGCGCAACGCATATTCCGATAGCTGCCCCATAGATGGCATTTCGCGTTCCTTCAACGATACTAAGGTGTGACATGCCCACAGCGGAGCCATCAAAAGAAGAGCCTGCGATCGCAACCAACACCGCCAGACCGACGGCGCCACCAACCTGAAGGCTGGTCGATGCCATACCGGATGCAACACCCTGTTCCTTCGCGTCGACACCGGCCGCAGCGGCAATCCACATGCCCGTCCACGTCATACCCTGGCCTATACCGGCAACGATCAGCCCGGGGACGAGTACAAGGTAACCACCACCCGGATAGATGCAACGACCAAGGATGGCGGTACCGGCAGCACCGATGATGAGACCGATCATGAGAGTGTATTGCGTCCCGCGTTTTGTCGCCAACCGCTCACCGATCTGGGTACCAAGTGCAATCGACAAAGACGGAACGAGAAAGGCAAGCCCGGTCTGAAGCGCGTCGTAACCCATGACCCTCTGAAAGAGTACAGTTAGAAAATAAGGCAGTGCGCTGAAAGTGCCCATGAAGATGAAGGTGATCAGCATGGCCGTGACGAGGCTGCGATTGGCGAACAATCGAAGCGGCATGAGCGGTTCTCGACTACGGCCCTCAACGGCAATGAACGCCAAAAGCAGGAGGGCGGCACAGGCATCGGAGGCCAGAACCAGAGGCGCGCTCCAACCATATGAGGGTCCCTGAATGAGGGAGAAAACGAGAAGGGTGACACCACCTGTCACGGTGACGGCTCCGGCAATATCAAATCGCCCGCTTAGGCTTCCGGCAGCATCTTTTGGAATTGCGACGATCGCACCGAGGACAACGATCAGCGCCAGCGGTACATTGACGAAAAATACCGAGGACCAACCAAACGACTGAGTGAGAAAACCGCCGAGAAGCGACCCGAGCGTAAGCCCGCTGGCGCCGGCTCCACCCCACACGGCAAGCGCTCTGTTGCGCGCCGTCCCCTCCTTGAAGATCGTGTTGATCAGAGAGAGCGTGGCCGGAAATAGAAGCGCTCCGCCCATACCCTGGAGCGCGCGAGCAGCGATAATGAGAGTTGAGTTTGTTGCTAGTCCGCCGAGCAGCGACGACAGGGCATAAATCAGCAATGCGCCGATGAACATGGTGCGTCGACCAAGAAGATCGGCTGCCCGACCGCCAAGGAGCAGAAAACCGCCAAAGGTCAATGCGTAGGCACTGACGACCCATTGCAGGGACTGATTGGTGAATCCGAGCCTGGCGCCCAACTCCGGCAGCGCAACATAGACGATATTGAAATCGAGAGAGGTAATGAGCTGGGCGAAGGCAAGAAGCACCAAGCTCCAGCCAAGGCCAGTTTGGCCGTGATGAGATCGCGTTTGATTATAAGCATCCATGAAAATCCCCAGACAGGTCTAGCAAGCCGGCTTCAGCGCGGCACGTACGATTGTACGCGTATATACGTACCATTAAAAAATAGTTTGACAATACGCGTACATTTGGACAATTATATCTCATGTTGCCTTTTCACCCATCTCGCGACCAGATCGAGCTTGCAAACGTGCTGGCGGCGCTCGGCAATCCGACGCGTCTACGTGTCCTGAAAAAACTCGCCGACGGGGGAGAGCATCCTTGCGGCTCTATCCTTGAGGGTGTTTCGAAGTCGACATTGACGTATCATTGGCGCGCGCTGCGTGAAAGTGGCGTCGTCTGGCAAAAACCTTCGGGCCGAGAGCTTCTGTTATCTCTCCGCCGCGAGGACTTGAATGCGCGGTTCCCGGGCTTGATCGATGCGCTGCTAAGCTCAATGCGCATAGAGGCACGATAAGCAAGCACCCAGATCCGCTACCGCACCGTTGGTTTGCGATCCAGTTCCGCAGAGATTCGTGAGCCGAACTCAATGACGCACGTCTATTGTGGACCACGCGCTGGGGCTGAGACCCCAGCATTGGTCGCCGATATCAGGCTAGAGACGACAGGGCGCAGGCAAAGAGTCGGAATCCCAAGCTCCCCGCCGAGTTTACGGCAGGGCAAATTTGGGACGGCGCCCTCGAAGTGCGAAAGGAAGTGCATCGTTACCGACCAGCGAAGTGTGTAACGATGTCGAGCTCATTTCAATTAGTTTTGGTAAGGTGGGTCTGAAGGTAGTCCGCGTTCCCTCAGGACGATCTCGCGAGAGGCTGTTTGGGTCGGTGATGGGAATGAAGTGAGCCAGCTCAGGTTTCGGATGAGTAAAGTGGAGCAACAGGGAGAGCACGAGCATGGACGTTGACAAAGTGATTGCAGTGGTTTCGGCAGCAGGGATCGAGCTGACGGACAGGCGCCGAACCATTTCAGATGATGGCTGGTCTCTTAGTTTCGCCAATGGCGCCGAGCTTCAGATCGGTGACGACGGCAAGATCAACGCTTCGGGCAAAGGTGCCGATTCCGTCCTTGGCCTTCTCGACCTGAGGTCAAACGGCGCCACGAAATCAAAGGCGCAGCGGCCACGCACGGGGCGTCCGTCTCACTTTGGCGGCTCGTAACCATCGCTAAGCGTGGCAAGAAAGGCAACCACATCATCAATCTCAGTTGAAGAAAGCGCTGGCTCTTCGCCCGCTTTGCGATCAAAGGGGGGATCTATGTTGACGTTGGCTTTCGCCTCCTCCGACAGATCGTCATATTTATCGAGGCTGCCATCGGGTTTTCGTGGGTACCAACGCTCCGGATGGGTCTCCCGCTCGACATAAAAGCGCACTGCGTCTTGCAACGAATGAACACCGCCATTGTGGAAGAAAACCTTACGCAGGGCGACATTGCGCAGCGTTGGCGTACGAAACAGCCCGCAATATTCCTGACGTCCGATAAAGTCAGTGCGCAAAGGTCCGCACAAACCAAGGTCGCGGAATGCCGGATCCTTGTTGGCAGGAATATCGCGGTTACGGGGCACTCCGATGGCAATCAGCCCATAGTCGGTAAACTGTGGCGGCGTGCCGTCGTGTCCGCGCTGACTGACATGACAGGACGCGCAATTGCCCTTGTCAGGGGCATTGAACAATTCAAGCCCTCTTGCCTCCTGAGGGGTGAGCGCGACCTTGCCGGCCAACACTGCGTCATATTTGCTCGAGTAGGGATAGAAGGTCTTATAGTCTTGCTGAAACACCTCAAGCGCCTTGAGCGCGGTGCGAAACGCAATCGCTGGGTCGCCGCCAGCCTTCGGCCCCGCGATATCAGCGATCGCCTTGCCGTAGCCCGCCTTTAGCACGTGGCGACCGACCTCAACTCCGCTTTTATTGCCCATCTCGAAATCGGAAAGCAGTGGAATTTTGGCTTGCTCACTGCCGCGATCGACCCGACCGTCCCAGGTCAGACCGCCGGTCGGTCCGTTGTCGATGCTTTCGTCCGCCTCATCCTCGGATTCGAAGAAGTGCTCGCTAAAGGGCGGGACGACCTGCAGATATTTGAGCGAGGGCGCCGCCCGCAACCCCACCTGATTCAGATCGCCGCCGCCGAGCTGAACCGAGCGATCGTTAGCCGGCCCGAATGCATGGGAAGGGTCGTGGCAGGAGGAACAGGCTGTTCTGCCTGATGCCGATAGCGATGGATCGAAGAAGAGAGCCTTGCCGAGTGCTGCCAGCGCTGATGTCTGTCGTCGCACCTCGTCGCGCGACAGGGCCTGACCCAATTGGACCGAGGTCGTCAACAGCAACATTGCGGCGACACCGCCAATCCTGAGCCATTGTCCCCTATGCGGCGTCAATTGCATCGCTATGGTCGCTATCCCTTACCACAATGTCACATATCATCCGGCCGTCATCGTTAGCCGGGTTTTGGACCTGTTTCAATTAGCACTTGCCTTGGCTACCCGCCAGAATATGCTGCCTCATTGAGGTGGAGGCGCATCCACCGAAATCCTGGAGAGGAAAATCCAAATGAAGTCGATCACTGCTGCAGCCATCAGTGCGTTAGGTCTTTCCGTGGCCGTTTTTGGCCCTGCTTTTGCCGGAAGTTCTGACACAAAGACCGGACCAAACGGGAAAGCCGCCAGTGACCTGAAGCTGATCGACACCGTCGTCGTGATCTATGCGGAAAACCGCAGTTTCGACAATCTCTATGGCAACTTCCCAGGCGCTAACGGTGTCTCGAAGGCGCCGGCAAGCGCACGGATCCAGCGCGACCGGGACGGCAAGCCGTTTAAGGAACTACCACCGATCTGGGAGGGCCTCACTGCCAAAGGCGTGACGCCACCAATAACACAGGCTGCGACCGAGCACCTGCCCAATCGCCCATTCCGCGCGGATGATCCCAAGGGCTTTAACATCGCCATGAATACGATCACGCGCGATCTATGGCACCGCTACTACCAGAACCAGATGCAGATCAACGGCGGCCGAAACGACAAGTTCGTCGCCTATGCCGATTCAGGCGCATTGACGATGAGCCTCTGGGATGGCTCGAAGATGCCTATGTGGAAGGTCGCGCAGAAATACGTACTGGCCGACAACTTCTTCATGGGCGCTTTCGGCGGCTCCTTCTTCAACCATCAATGGCTGATCTGCGCCTGCGCGCCATATTACGCGAATGCCGACACAAGTGCTGCCAAACCTTCCATTGCGGCGGTTGAGGCAGATGGGGTAACGTTGAAGGCCGCCCCCAACTCACCGAAATCGGCAATCGATGGCATCCCGAAATTTGTCAGCGATGGCAATCTCACACCCGATTTCTATGCCGTCAACACCATGCAGCCTCCTTATCAACCTAGCGGAAATGGTCCTGCTGCGGATGGAGACAAGGCGCTTGCCGATCCGGGCAAGCCAACGACCTTACCGGCGCAGACCGAGCCCACCATCGGCGACATGCTTAGTCTCAAGCATGTGACGTGGGCCTGGTACGGAGGTGCCTGGCAGGATGTGCTTGACCATGGCAACAAGGACCCGGTGCCGAGCTTTCAATATCACCATCAACCATTCAACTATTATGCCAACTTCGCCCCCGGCACGCCTGCCCGAGCCGAGCATCTGAGGGATGGCGGTCTCGCCGGGGCTGAGTTCATCAAGGCAATCGACGCCGGAACGCTACCGCAAGTGTCGTTCTACAAGCCTCAGGGCAATCTTAACGAACACTCAGGCTACACCAATATCGATGCTGGTGACGCCCATATTGCCGACTTGATCGGGCATCTTGAGAAGAGCCCGCAATGGCCGCATATGCTTGTCGTCGTCACCTATGACGAGAATGGTGGACTCTGGGATCATGTCGCGCCGCCCAAGGGTGACCGTTGGGGTCCCGGTTCGCGTATTCCGGCCATTATCGTCTCGCCCTATGCACGCCACGGCTATGTCGATCACACGCCGATGGACACGACCTCCATCCTGCGCTTCATCACACGCCGCTACGAGTTGCCGACCCTCCGCGGCATCACCGTTCGAGACGCTTCCGTCGCTGCCCATAAACAAAAGCCGCTCGGCGACTTGACCAGCGCGCTCGTACTGAAGGACAAGTAAGACCGGGTATCGGCACAGCATATGTGGTGTGAGCGGCGGAAGGAGGCGTGACCATATCGCCTCCGCCGCTCTACTGTCGCTACTGCAAGCAGCAGTGCTTTCCGCTTGAAGTCCATGCGAGTGATTTGATCTCGGCGATCACGGCTGCGCCACCACAATGGGGTGATACTAATAGACGGAGATGTTCAGGCGTCGGATCATCGCGGTAGCGGCCACAGACAACTCCCCATCCGAAACGAAAGTCACGTTGGGATGCTAAAGTATCCACGATAGTTCGTCGATGCGCCACCGTTGGATTTGGCTATTTTCCGCCGTCAGAAGCGTCGTGGCGACCCGCCAATTGAATCGGAACCCATCGCCGCGCTCCATCAGCAATTCCTATTGCTGGAACAGCTCGCACAGCATGCTCTGCCCACCGATGGGCAACCCGCCATGAAAAGCTGAGCATGGTGGTCAAGGCCATAAAGGGCGGCAAGTTTCAATTGGCCGCGTGGAAGCACCGCGCCGATTGGAAGTACCATCGCATCGCTTGCCTTCCTTCCGCAATGCTTAACGCCTTCAGCATCAAGTTTGCCATCAAGGCCCATGATGCTGGATCCGATCTCATCGTCAACTGTTTAGCGGCTGGCGCCAAAGGCCCCAATGGGTGGCATTGAAGCAATCTCACGCACGGCCTCGGCGATTGCGCGAAAGTCTTTGTGCAGGATCGTCCGGTGATTGCTGGCGACCTTCGCACTAACCTTAAGGTACCGATTGCGGGCGAGCGCAGGGATGATGCTTTCGCGCATCGCCCTGAATTCCTCTTCACAACCGCAGAGACTGGCACCGGTGGCAAGCACGTATCGGACGGGCACTCTTATATCGTCGAGCACCGGATCGAAGGCGGCAGCAACCTTATGATTCTCAATGGTGATCTCGGCATGCTGTTCGGCGCTCATGTGCGCCGCAACGCCCAGTCGACTGGCTATTGGCAACAATAACCGCATCCACCGAAACAAAGTGCGGATCCTCTCGTGCCCGGCTGCCTCGATCCAGCCCCAAGGAAACGCACCCTCCACTGCCACGACGCCCAAAGCGCGATCCGGGTTCCGAGCTGCCCATTGCACGCCGATATATGCCCCATAGGACCACCCCACCAGCAGCGCGCGATTCACACCTCTGGCACCCAGGACGGCATCGAGGTCGCGAATGCACGCCTCGAAGGAATAATCTGCAGAACGCTTGGAACGGCCACGTGCGCGCTCATCATACAGGATATGCCGCCAGTTGGGTCCGAGGTCGGCCACGACCTTGCGCCATCGCGACTGGTCGGCAAATGAGCCATTGAGATAAACTACAGGTACGCTATGGCCGCCGAGGTCGGAGACGGCCAAGGCTGTATCTTCAACTGGAAGCAAACCTGTCCATTCCGCTGTCACATTTGGTCGCCAAGTGCGGCCCTCAGCGAAGGATGGTTGGATCATCATTCGTCATCCGTATGGAACGTCGTTCCTGCGGCCGCATGATCGATAGCCATAGTCAGCCGATCACGCTCCTTCTTGACCCATTGGCCATCCGAGTAGTTCGCGATGAACGTCTCCGCGAATTCAACCGGGTCTGCTCCAACGATATCTCGGACCGGCGTGCCGTTCGCTACGCTCTGCTCGAACAGGTCGGCAAGATCGTGATACATCCGCGCCGCGACCTCGCCTTTGGCGATCCCTCCAACGTACATCAGATACCGCTCCAGCGCCTCGGCGGCCGCCCGATAGTTCGCGGGTAGCGCGCTGATCCTCGCTTTGGACCGCTGGTATTGCTTCTTTTGTTCGAGCGTTCCGGTGATGAGCTCTATCCATCCTGCAGCCATGTCTATCTTCCTCCTTCATGGAGCTGTTCCAGTCGATCTGCGAGGAACCGCCAGTTCCTCCAGAACTCTTCGAGATATTTCCGCCCCTCGACATTGAGGGAGTACACCTTGCGCGGCGGCCCCTTCTCGGATGGAACCTTCTCCACCTCGACGAGACCACGCTGCTCTATCCTGACAAGCAGCGCGTAGACGGTTCCTTCGGCGATATCGGAGAAACCTTGCTCCCGCAGCCATGTCGTAATCTCGTAGCCGTACGCCTGACGGCCAGACAGAATGGCGAGCACCATGCCCTCCAGCGTACCCTTGAGCATCTCTGTCATTTGCTTGCTCATGGCATCTCCTTAGATGACTATTCAGCGTGACTGAGTACCAGTATATAGCGTTACTATGTAGCAACGTCAAGCCTGCAAAAGCTGTCCGGATTTCTTCAGCAATCCGTTGCAAAAGCGAATGCCATTGGAATCGGCAAGGACGGACGAAGGCATCGCGTCGCAACGGGCAGATAGCTGCCACTCGCCAGAAGGATCGGGCTTTACCTCTGGCGTTAATCATGCGGCGCGGCGTCGGCGCAGCGTCGTCCCGTCGCGAGCGTTCGGGCCACTGGCAAGACGGACAACCAAGGCGATGCTGGCCAGATAATTCACCCGCTTCCCCTGCCCTTCTTCGCTGCAAGAGCTCCAGTGGAGAGACTGCTCTTTTCATCGAACTCGGCGACACGCTTTCGTTCAACACATGGCGGCCGAAGTCAGCGAGGGTGAAGACGTAGTCGCCTGTCGGACGTTGATCGACAGAGAGCCATAGCCACGCCACCCAACCTAGCATCAGCCGCCGGACGTGCTGCGGCCCGACAAACCTTGCCGCCGGCAAGAACCTTCTGCGAAATTGCTGTTGCCAAAATTTAAATTAAACCTATATCAGAGGCATCGACCATTGCTTGTGACGTCGTCGAGGAGCCTTGGCGCCTTCGACGGATTCCTCTCAAATAATCGATCAATCCCCGCAAGGTATCGCGGGAGCAACAACGGTTACTACGAAAGGAAATCGTTATGAACACTGGTACTGTAAAGTGGTTTAACTCCACAAAAGGCTTCGGCTTCATTCAGCCTGATGATGGCAGCACGGACGTTTTTGTCCATATTTCCGCGGTAGAGCGTGCCGGCATGCGCTCGCTCAACGACGGCCAGAAGATCTCTTACGACATCGTGCAGGATCGCAGATCTGGCAAGAGCTCGGCTGACAATCTTCGGGCCGTATAAGTTTTTGACGGCTTCGCGCAACCGTTGATATACGTGCGCGCTGAAATCGTGACCGAGGAAGGTCGGGATACGTCCCGGCCTTTTATGTTTCATTCCGAACGGAGAACGACTTGAGACACGGTCGTTACCAGCCGGGCGGCGGCGTCGTTTTGAAGCCTGGATTTTCTGGAAACGCCCAACCGACTGACGCCGGAACTATTGTGTCTGTCCTGCCGCCCACATAAGACGTTGTTCACTACCGTGTCCGCTTCCAAAATGAGAGTTACGAGCGGAATATCCGTCAGGACCATATCGACTTGCATGCGTCGCCATAATCGCTTTAGCGAGAGCAAGCCGAAGCACCACCAGTATTCAAATCGAGTTGGATCAACTCAACTTCAATCCGTACAAAGAAATTGGCGCAGCGCGAGCTGAGTAAGGAGAAACTTTGCAGGTTCTGGTCAGAGACAACAACGTTGAACAGGCGCTCCGCGTCCTGAAAAAGAAGTTACAACGCGAAGGCGTGTTCCGGGAAATGAAGGCACGCAGCGCCTATGAAAAGCCATCCGAAAAGCGCGCCCGTGAAAAGAGCGAAGCAATCCGCCGCGCCCGAAAGCTTGCCCGCAAGCAGGCTCAGCGCGAAGGCCTGTTACCCGCGCCTAAGAAGAAAGTCATGGGGCTGGGTCGTGGACGCCCGCCGTCGCTTGCAAGTGCTTCCGCTAACAAAGAGGAAACATGACAAAGACGCAAGACAATCTGTTCAAGCCTGAAAAGCTGTCAGCACAGGCGAAGTCCGAGCAGACGACGTCGATTGCCAAGGATATCCTGGCCGACGAGGCGTCTGCTCGGCAAAAGAAGACAGACAGGCTTCGTGCGCTCCGGTTGGCGCAAGAGGCAGAGCCTTCGCCAGCGCCAAAAACAAAAAAGACAGGCAAGAAGGTATAGCCGGTCGGATGCCGGAGTTTGGCAAGTCAATCGCTCGCTGAAAGCTGTAACCAAGGACGGCGCCATATTTGGCCATTAGGGCCACAAAGGCCGCGGTGAGCGCTTGTCACAGCAGCCTTCGAACCAATGACAATTGCCGATCAATAGAGGCAGGACTGCAAACCGGGACTATTCACGGTTTCAGCGCACTCCCCAGAGCGCCGGAATTCTCAATGCCCAGAAGTTGCCGGAGCGCGATAGCAGGCCCGACAAGGTCTGCCAGCGTGTAGCCGTCGAGGACCTCGAGAAAGGCTGCGGCTGCCGTTGCAAGCGCGCGCTTGAGAATACAGGCGGGCAGGACAACGCAGCCCTTGCCGCCTTCAGGCTCCATGCAAGGAACCAATGCGAAATCCGGCTCGCAGGCGCGGACAATATCCCCGACCCGGATCGCAGTTGCCTCACGGGCGAGACGCATTCCTCCCTGGCGTCCCCGTATGGTCTCGATCAAGCCCTTCTGGCCGAGTTCATGGGTGATCTTCATCAGATGGGCCTTCGAGATATGGTAAGCTGCGGCCACTTCGTCGATTGTCGACAGGCTTCCGCCCTTGCGCAGGCCGAGATACATCATCAACCGCAACGCATAGTCCGAATAAACTGTCAGCCGCATGGATTCTCTCCCGATTCCATTGCAGCATAGTGGCAACCAGGCGGCGGGGCGAGTTCCAACCGCCTGATGTTCGCCTTACGCTGCCAGATTGTCGGCAGGACCGAAGAATTCGTAGTGGATCCTGTCGTTGGGGATACCAGCCTTTGCCAATCCGTTGACGAAAACGGCAAGGAACGGCTTCGGCCCACAGAGATAGATGTCGGCCTCCTTCAGCGGCGTGTTTTCGGCGAGCCACTCAAGAGTGACAAAGCCCTCCTGATCGTAATGAACGCCCTTCCGGTCTTCGGAATGCGGTGTCCGATAGAAGATTGCCGATCTCATTCCTTCGCGACCGAAGATGAGCTTGCGCACATGCTCGCCCATCGCGTGGACCCTGCCATCCTCGGCACCGTGAACGTAGTAAACACTCGCATTTCCGTCTTTTGCCGCCATGGCCTCCAGCATACTGATCATGGGCGTCAGGCCGACGCCGCCGCTCAGCAGAACGATCGGCCGCGTCGTATCTTCCTTGAGGAAGAAATCACCGGCCGGTGGCGCAACGTCGAGCACATCGCCCTCCACCACGCTGTCATGCAGATAGTTCGAAATGACCCCTGACGGCTCGCGTTTGACGGAAATTCTGTAGGTCTTGCCATTTGGTGCAGAAGAGATGCTGTAATTGCGGCGATACTCTCCCTTTCTCGGCACTGCGATTCGGAAGGTCAAATACTGGCCCGGGAGATGGCGGACGACCGCTTCATGGTCTTCCGGTTCCAGAACGAAAGAGGTGATGATATCGCTCTCGCGTTGCTTGCCGATGATACGGAAGCGGCGCCAGCCATTCCATCCACCTTCCGCTGAGCTCAGCGCTTCATAGACCTGCTTTTCTCTGCCGATCAAGATATCCGCCAAGAACCAGTAGGCCTCGCCCCAAGCCGTGAGTACTTCGTCGGTCGCAGCCTCACCCAGGACCTGTTTGATGGCGGCAAGCAGCGCATTGGCGACATAGGGATAATGGTGTGGCTGAATCTGCAGACCGACATGCTTCTGTGCGATCCGCTCGACAGCGGGCCCGAGGACGGCAAGGTTATCAATATTCTGCGCATAGGCGAGGATCGCCTGCGCCAACGCCTTCGTCTGACCGCCGCCCTCGCCCTGGTTCGATTGATTGAATAGCTTGCGAACCTCCTCATTCTTGAAAAGCAGCAGGTACATTGCAGCGGTGATGTCCGTGCCATGCGCCGCTAGCGCCGGCACCGTGGCCTTCACGATTGCCTTGGTCGCTGCGCTCAATTCTCTAGCCATTTCCGATCTCCATGATTTGATGGTGGCGGCACTCATGTATGTCCTAAAACATATATCCACAATATATGTTTTAGGCTCGAGCCTGTCCTGTGCGGTTCTGTCACACGTAGACCATTGCGGCGGGACATTGAGACCGCGGAACCAAGTTGGAAAAATTCGAAATCGTGCCTCCGGTCCCTCGAGCGCAATTGCAGCCCGATATCGTGTCCAGTAGCTTCACATCTGAATGGCTTCTATGCGGGCCTGTGTCGAATATCGCTTGTGTTGCGTCTCGGTAATCAGTTGAGAGCGAACCATGGGTAAATTAACGACATCCACTTACGGCTCTCGCGAGCCTGCTTGTTTACGCAATAGATCCTTGAGAGCCTCCTCCGGTGAAAATCCATTCTGCCGCCGCTCCAGAGCACCAACGGGCAATTCGCCACACCACAGGAACGTGGGCTGGCGTACATTTGCCGATCTCCACGCGTGGATTGCTGCCACCGACGTCAGTATCCACTATGCCGCGGATGGTTGCACGACAGAGTGACAAGAAGGTGCAACCTACTTTGAAGATAGTCGATCGAAATGGAGCAGCGACTTCTGGCGATCTCCCGTCCGCCCATGCCTTGGTATCCGGAAAGAGCCGCAACGATAACAGCATCATCTGGCCCGCGTCGACCGCACCGTTCGTCAACACGAAACTGGGCGCCTCTGACTGAAATTGGGCCAGCAACAGCATCTATACCGAGCGTCAGACTAGCGGTGGCGATATTCTCTGCGACGACACGGACGGCGGCGCCGGCGGCAAATTCACCGGAGTGGACCTGATCGGCCTGCCACGGCAAGTGATTGTCGGCCCGCGCGGCCTTGGCGCAAATTATGTCGAGGTCAAGAGCCGCAAAAACGGTGACGGCCGCGCCTTACCATTTGAAAATGCGGTCAGCATTCAGCGAGCCTCCGCAGAGCAGAGCCGCCTGGAACAAGGGCGCAAGGCCGTTTTCGGCCTTCGATCGGATGGTCGCGTGGCGCTTTCTGCGCTCCAAGCGCAAGGAACGCGTAATCTCAATTATCTCGATCATCTCGTTCATCGGCATCATGCTGGGTGTGATGACGCTGATCATCGTTATGGCTGTCATGAACGGCTTTCGCGCCGAGCTGCTCGACCGCCTCCTCGGCATCAACGGCCATCTGATCGTACAGCCGATCGAAAGCGGCCTCGATGACTAAGCGGGGATTGCCGTGCGCATCAACGGCATTGCCGGCGTGCGCCGTGCAGTTCCGCTGACAGAGGGGCAGGTGCTCGCAATCGGCCGGGTCGGTGGGGGAACCGGAGCGTCGATCGGCGTCGCCGGCACGATCGCGGGCGTCATGCTTGGCGTCATCGTATGCATGAATGTCGAACGTATCCACCAGTTCTTCTCGTGGCTGTCGAGGACGACACTGTTCAATCCGGAACTCTATTTCCTGAACCAATTGCCGGCGCGCATGGACATAATCGAAACTGTCTCCATCGTCCTGATGTCGCTTACCCTCTCTTTCCTCGCGACCCTCTTTCCGGCCAGGCGCGCAGCTAGGCTCGATCCCGTCGATGCGCTGAGATTCGCATGAGGGCGACGAGGGCAGGTTTGCAACTCAAACAGCCCGAACGATCCATGAGGAGACATCCGACACGCTGCTCATCCTCGACAAGACAGGCTTATGGAAGGGGTCGGCACACCCGTCCAACGGCAATGCAGACCTCCGGAGACCGCTGTGATTGATCGCACGATAAGATGGAGCCCACAAGTGGACCAGACAGCGGGAAGCGACCGTGAACCTGGCTCCCGCCGCGTATGGACAAATGGTGTACCTGCGTATATACACTGACTGTCATGACAGTGAGGACAGCATGCTCAGTATCAGGGATCAGGAAGTTCGCACCCTAGCGGAGACCGTCATGCGCAAACGGGGCGCTCTCAACCTCACTGCGGCTATCAAGCTTGCATTGCAGCACGAAATTGAGCGGGCTGACGAAGCTGTCCCCTTAAAGCAGCACGTCGCAGAAATCCGTGCCCGCGCGCTGACGAAGGCGAAGCTTCCGCCCGCCCCGCCCTTGACGAAAGAAGAACGCGACGCACTTTGGGGTCAATGATGTTCATCGAAACCTCAGCGTTCGTCGCCATCCTCGCCGACGAGCCGGAGGCCGACAGTTACCTTACCGCGATCGATGGCGCCACACGCCGACAAACCGGCGCGCATGTTCGGCTCGAAGCCACCATCAACCTAGCGCGCATTCTCGGCCTGGAGGTCCTGGATGCCCAAGAGATGTTCGACTCCTTTCTGCAAGCAGCCAAAATTACTGTGGCTCCGATTACCGATGCGGTCGCCAGGCGCGCAGTCGAAGCTTTCGCCCTCTACGGCAAGGGAAAAGGCCATCCCGCTCAGCTTAATTTTGCCGATTGCTTGTCTTATGCCTGTGCCGATACTCTCAACATGCCGATCCTGTTCAAGGGTCATGATTTTGTTGAAACCGATCTTAAGAGCGCGTTGTCCAACGAGCGCTGAGCCGCCTCAAACTGAGCCACATACCGATTTCCGGTGAATTCTATGAGAAAACTCGGCGTGGCATCAAGGCGCCTTTGGTCTGGGTGCACCGAAAGCGAACATCCCTCATCTGCTTTGTGGAAAGCCGCTCTCGACACCAACGGGGACTTCGGCACCGCTTAGCTCTCTGACTTGAAGCAGACGCACAAGAGAAGGACGATCACGATGGCCGAAGTGCTGGACGAGGGACCTTTCTTTCATGGCACAATCGCTGATTTGCGTGTGGGTGATTTCCTCACTGCAGGATACCGGTCGAACTATCGTCCTGAAGTGGTGATGAACCACATCTACTTCACTAGCATTGTGGATGGTGCCGGGCTTGCCGCTGAAATCGCTGCTGAACTCACCGAAGGCTGCGCAGTCCCGCGTGTTTACGTCGTAGAGCCAACCGGGGCATTTGAGAACGACCCGAACGTGACCGACAAGAAATTTCCCGGCAACCCTACTCGATCGTATCGGAGCAGCGCAGCGCTCAAGATCATTGGCGAAATTACCTATTGGACCAGATTGACGCCTGAAGCACTGCAGGTATGGAGAGAACGACTGAGCGCACTGCGTTCAGACCAACGAGGCGAAATCATTAACTGATACGAGGCGACACGGACTTGTGCTCACGACGCGATCTGATTGTTAGATGGAGACGGTCAACTTGCCAGCAATCTCAGGCATGTCCCGATCAATCCTGTGAAAGCCACTTTGGGTCATACCGGACATATTTAAGAGCGAGGTTCAGAATGCCTAAAAGGGGGTTGGAGAGCGGTTTTCCGCTCTCCAAAAGTGGCTGTTAGTTGAGAATCTGGATAATCTTGCGCGATGACGGCTCAACGATCACACGCTGGTGGTTGACAACCGCATAGGCGTATCGCGGATTCTCAGGAACGGTTCGCACGATGACCGCGCCCGGCAGAGGCTGGCCAACAACGACCCGCTCGCGGACAACCGTTCCTTCTTCAGGCAGCGGCTGCTCGCGGACATAGGTGACGACCTTCTGCGGCGGCGGATCGATGGCAGTACCGACGATGGCCCCTGCTACGCCGCCAACAGCGGCTCCGACAGGTCCGCCAACCACGGCTCCAGTGACAGCGCCGCCAGCAGCGCCGGTAACGGTCGACGATTGGGCAAAGGCGCAGCCGGCGGCCAGGCCAAGCGAGAGTGCAGCGATACTAAGTACTTTCGTTTTCATAACAATTTCCTTTCACCTTCTATTCGTCCGTCATCGACGGAACTGTCAGTGAAACAGGACTACGTCGCGATCTGTTCCTTTGCTTGGGCTTCAGTCGGATGTCTTGGGGCGTTGGTCCCACGAAAATTCGGACTAAAGCTCCATCCGATATCGCTTGGAGGGTCGGTCAAAGATTGGCGATACCCATAAGCGAGTTGGCTTCGAGATCCGATTGGGGATCACGACCAAACTGTTCGGTCAGAAAATCAAGGAAAACACGGATCTTCGGCGCAAGGTGCTGACGAGAGGGATAGACCGCATAATGCGTCGTCTCGGCGGTGGTCCAATCATCCAAAGCCGATTGCAGTCTTCCGGCCTTCAAGTCATTCACGACATATGGGAGCGGGATCAGGCTTACCCCGAAACCGCCGCGTAGCGCGTCGCGGACGGCAAGGCTCGATGTGACGGAGTAGCGCGCATCGACGGCAATCCGTTCGGTCCGCCCATCCTTGCTGAACTCCCAGACGTCGGCATTCCCACCGAATGGAAAGCGAATCTGATCCAGCGCTTTTAAGTCTGACGGCGTCTTGGGCCTGCCGTATCGCTCGAAATAGGCCGGCGCGGCGCAAAGGACATGCGGCATCGTTGCCAGCTTTCTGGCAATCAAGCTGGAATCATCAAGCGCACTGCTGCCGCGGATTGCAACGTCGAACCCCTCGCGGACGAGGTCGACACGGCGGTCGTCGAGATGAAGATCGAGTTTCAATTGCGGATGACGAGCGAGAAAGGCCGGAATGGCTTCGGAGAAGCGAACAAGTGCCACCGTCATGGGCGCACTGACGCGTAACGTTCCGGACGGGGATGACTTGACCGATGAAAGCGTGGCCTCACCCTCCGCCAAGGATTCAAGCCCTCGGGTGACATATTCAAGGTAGATCTTTCCCTCTTCGGTCAGTGCCATACGGCGCGTCGTCCGATTAATCAGGCGCACCCCTAAATGGGCCTCCAATTCTGCGACATTCTTACTTATCGCCGGTGGCGTCAGACCAAGCTTGCGCCCAGCTCCGGCGAAGCTTCCGAGGTCCGCCACAGTCTTGAAGACCTGAAGAGCGGTAAAGCGATCCATTTATTCTTTTCCTCCGGCAAACAATCTCTTTCAAAATTACCGCATTATCATCCAAGAGCGAACTCAATATCTAAGGGCGGAGGCAATTTTCCCCGGAGTTCGAAGCAATGCCAAACCCAACCATCAATCTTATCGAGCGTCGTGTCTCGGCCAACCGTTTCGATCCGCATCACACATTGACGAACGCGGAAATCGAGAATCTGGTCCGCCTGGCGACACGCGCACCAACCGCTTACAATCTTCAAAATTGGCGCTTTATCGCCGTCCGAAAGCCCGGAGCGAAAGCCAGGCTTCGCAAATTGGCATTCGACCAGGCAAAAGTCTCGGATGCGGCCGTCACCTTCATCATCTGCGGAGAACGCCCCGATGACACCTCGCTTCCCGGCAGGCTGCGGCCATTCGTCGAAGCCGGTCACATGCCGGAGGCGATGGCTTTGAAATGGCAGGACGCCGCAAGGGCGCAATATGCCGATCCGCAGGCGGCCCGAGATGAAGCTATCCGATCTGCCACGCTCGGTGCAGCGACCTTGATCTATGTTGCCGAAGCATTGGGTCTCGCAACGGGCCCGATGGTCGGCTTTGATGCGGATGGCGTCGTCCGAGAATTTGGCCTGGCTCCTGGCGAGACGCCGGTGATGCTGCTTGCCGTGGGGCGCGCGGCCTCCGGCAACTGGCCCCAGAAGCCGCGCCGTCCGCTCTCGGAGGTTCTGCAGCTATCATGAAAACCAACACTTCAGATCTCGCATCAACCGCCCTTGCGCCGGTTGTCTGGGGCAGCACCTATCTCGTGACCACCCAATTTCTGCAGGGTTTTTCACCGATGTCGGTCGCCATGCTGAGAGCGTTGCCAGCCGGACTTATCCTGCTTGCCATCGTACGCGAGCTCCCCAGGGGAGACTGGTGGTGGCGCTCCCTTGTCCTTGGCGCCTTGAACATCGCGATCTTCCTGAGCATGCTGTTCGTCGCAGCCTACAGACTTCCAGGCGGTGTCGCCGGCACGGTTCTCGCGGCTCAGCCGTTGATTGTCGTCTTCCTGGCGTCATTTATCCTGTCGAGCCCGCTGCGACCTCTCGCAATTGCCGGCGCCATAATTGGCATGGGTGGCGTGGCCTTGCTTGTGCTGACCCCCAACGCTGCTTTGGATCCGATTGGCATCGCTGCCGGTTTGGCGGGCGCAACCTCCATGGCTTTGGGAGGCACTTTGGCGCGCAAATGGCAACCGCCGGTGTCGCCGCTCACCTTTACGTCCTGGCAGCTGACGGCCGGTGGCCTTTTGTTGCTTCCCGCTGTTATCGTCTTCGATCACGCCATTCCCATCCCGACGGCCTCCAACTTGCTCGGGCTCGTCTGGCTGGGGCTGATCGGGGCCGCATTGACCTATGTCTTGTGGTTCCGCGGGCTCGGACGACTAGCGCCTTCGGCCGCATCCTCTCTCCTGTTCTTCAGCCCGCTGACCGCTGTCCTGCTCGGATGGGCATTCCTCGGGCAAACCCTAACCGCACCTCAAATTGCTGGCATCGGGCTTGTCATCGGAAGCATCTGGCTAAGTCAGCGCGCAAGCGCCTGATGGTCAGCGCCGCTCAGCGGAAGAATGTCTCGGTCCATAGGACCAGACAAATCGCCAGAATTTAACGAGTGAGAGGCCGCTGTGATGGCGATCAGCAGAGATTTTCGGGAACCTTCTGCTGGCCACGGCATCTAATGGCTGTTTCAGGCGCCGGAACGTCTGGAGTATTCCATGGAAGATAGGAGGCCAAACATGTTCAAGAAACTTCTAGCGGCAACCGCGATGGCGGCAACCCTCGCGACCACGGCCATCGCCGCTGACAAGCCGACGGATCCGCAGATCGCGCATATTGCCTATACGGCAGGTGAGATCGATATCGCCGCCGCCAAACAGGCGCTCAAGATGAGCAAGAACGCCGAGGTTCGGCAGTTCGCCGAGACAATGGAACGCGACCATACGGCCGTGAACAAACAAGCGCTTGCCCTGCTGCAAAAATTGAAGGTGAAGCCAGAAGACAACGATACCAGCAAGTCTCTATCGTCTGCCGCCAAGGCTGAGCGGACAAACCTCTCCAAGCTCCATGGAGCCGCATTCGACAAGGCCTATGTCGACAATGAAGTCGCCTATCACAAGGAGGTCAATGGCGCGCTCGAGACCCTGCTGATCCCATCAGCCCGGAATGGCGAGCTGAAAGCGTTGTTGCAGACCGGCCTGAAGCTCTTCAAGGAGCATCAGGCGCATGCCGAGCATCTTGCAGCGATGGTCAAGTAGGCCCGCCATGCCCGCAACGCTTCGCGCTTTGGCCGTTTTGGCATTTGCAGGGTTCGTGGTTGGAGGCCCCGCAAATGCGGTAGCCGCCAATCACGATATCATCATCGCCCAGATGCAATTCGGCACGGTGCCGCCTTTGCATATCGGCGACGTGATCACCTGGCATAATGATGATATATTCCGCCACAGTGCAACCGCGCGTGACAAGAGCTTCGATATCGACCTGCCGCCGAAGTCGCAAAAAAGCATGGTGGTCAAACAGGTGGGGAAAGTGGATTTCTATTGCCGCTTTCATCCGATGATGACGGGCACGCTCGATGTTCAGCCATAGGCTGGTCTCGCATTCACTGAACTATGTTGGAGTGGCCATGGTTCGTATTCCCGCCGCGGCGCAGCACATACCGGACATGGCAGCTCTATCAGATGCCGATGTCGTCGCCCATGCCAGAACAGGTGACGAGCTGGCTATACGCATCCTCGTGCAACGGCACAATCGTCGCCTGTTTAGAACGGCCCGCGCCATCGTCCACGATGATGCAGAAGCGGAGGACGTGGTCCAGGCAACCTATGTCCATGCCTTTACCCACCTCGATAGGTTTCGCGATGAGGCGCAATTTACGACTTGGCTCACCCGGATCGCACTCAACGAGGCGCTCGGGCGTGTCCGACGCCGCCGGCCAAGCGTCGGTTTGGAGGAGATCGACATGACTGCGGAACCTCGGCGAGGCGAGCTGTTGCAATTTCCGACCTCGCTTTTCGTCGCTGACCCCGAGGCTGAATTTTCCCGCAGCGAGACACGCCGTCTGCTTGAGCGGGCAATCGATGGGCTCCCTGACGAATTCCGCGCGGTCTTCGTATTGCGGGACGTCGAGGGCATGAGCACCGAAGAAGCCGCGTCGTATCTCGGCATCAAGCCGGAGACTGCCAAGACCCGACTACACCGGGCGCGCAAGATGATGCGAGGCGCCATCGAAAAGCAGTTGGTGGGAGCGTTCACGCAGCTATTCCCGTTCGACGGAGCGCGATGCGCTGCGATGGCGGACCGCGTCGTCAGGCAATTGAGAGACACGCGGTCGAACATGATTTTATCGACGGATTAGGCAACGCTGCAATTGCGGCAGGCACCGCCAGCTTCTTGAATTGGACCGGATTGCAGACTTGACCCTTGCCGTATCGCACGCATGTGCCACATAGAGATTGTTGCCTGGTAAATCTTCGATTCCTGGTGGCATATTTAAGCTCCAAGTGAATGCAGCGATGAAGCAATCGATCATCAGGAAGACCAACAAGGCGCTTTATGCACGCGTTGCCGCCGGGATCGGTGGCCTTCTGGCCGGTGCGCTGTCCATGGGATTATCGATCTACGAGACCCGCACGGGAGAAGACGTGCCGCAGACAGCAGTTGGCGCCGCCGTCGATGGCGGTCAGTGGAAAGTCACGCTCAATTCCGCAAGCCTTGCCACCACGACAATGGCTGGGCTCCGTGTATCTGATGGCAAGAAAGCGCTGACGGTCGATCTTACGCTCGAGAACCTGACCGCAGAGAGCTCGAACCTTTATCGCGATGCAATCAAACTCGACAACATTCCGAACGCACCCATACCACAATTCTATCTCGTTCGGGATCGCGAGCTGCTTTGGGATCTTCAACCGATGATGCCTGAAACCGTTCAGGCGGTTTGGGAGCTGCCGGCAACACAGGCACTGCCCAAGGTCCTGAAAGTCACCGTCGTCGGCACGACATATAAGCCCAAGGATAACCTCTATGCCGCGCCCGGTTGGTTCAATCCCACCAACAAAGCGCGTGTCGATCTGCCGATTGCTGTCGCCGCTAAAGGAGCGCCTCCTTGATGCGGCTGCTCCTTTCCCTGTTGCTGATCGGCCTCAGCGCGCTGCTGCTGGCGTTCCTGCAATCGACGACGCCAAGTTATGCTCTTCTGACAGGCCCGATCGAGACGGTGGGCCAGCAGAAGGATACCCTCTCAAGCAGGACCTTCAGCATCAAGGTCGACAAGATCATACGCGCCAGGATACTGGCGTTCACGCGCTACGGAAGGCCGATTGAACGACAGAGCGACGGCGTCTGGGTGATCGCCGGCGTCGAGCTTCAGACAAAACGGGAAACGATGACGATCCAGGCTGCAGCGATCAAGGGTGCTTCCGGGCGTCTTTATCGACAGAGCCACCGTGCCGATGGTGCCCCTCGCCTCGCGTCGACCAAGACGCTTCAGCCGGGGCTGTCGAGCGCCGGCATAATGATATTCGAGCTGCCCGAAGAAGATGCGCATGACATGACACTGATCGTTTCCAAACAGCCGTCACCGCAACTGGCCTCCGAAATTCACGTAAAACTCGATCAAGACACCGTTGAGATGCGCGATCGGGCGGAGATTGGCGACAATGGTATCTAGACGGGAACGACGGCTTTGGCTGGTATCCGTGGCGAGCCTGCCCTTGCTGCTGGCAGGCAATTACGCCGTGGATGCATGGCGCAATGCCAAGGAATATGTTCGGCGAAACGAGTTGCAAGTGCACAGCAGCATCAGCGGACAGGCTTATGCCGGAGCCCTGTGGTCCATCAGCCAGACAAGATTGATCGGCGACGGTCGCGACACGAAAATCACCTTCCCGGGGCAAATGCGGCTTTTGATCCTGCAGATGACCGCACAAGCCGAAGAAGAGATCGGCAGTTCCTGGAGCGAGTGCCAGCTGACCCTCACAGATCCGAGCGGGCGGCGATGGCTGCCGCTCAACTTTCTTCTATCCGATAGTATCAGCCGAGATCTCGATCCGCAGGCAACGCTGGCCGACGGCTGCGATGCGGCATCCCGCAAACCTCCCGCCAAGGGAGCCGGCACGCTCATCGAGGAAAAGTTCGTCGTGCCGGCCGATGTGATCCCCCTATTGTCGGTGCGGCTCAGCTTTGCCTCAACACGGCCAAACGCCATCTCATTTCCACTGCGCCCGCACTAGCACGACGCCACAAAGCGGGCGCGGCTTTCAAAGGGCATCGGCCTCTACCTAGTTTATTCCGGCACGGTTCGACGCTTGGGGCCGGGAAGAGTTGAAATCATCCGGCTCTGTGGTTCCGTTGCCGCTTCGCCGCCATTGTCGTCCTTGCGCAAAACCGATCTCCAGCGCAGCAGCAAGCAGGCAAATCTTGATCGGCATGATGAGAACGCCATCACCCGGCGAACTTGGGGTGCCGAAGAATAGCGTGATGGCCTGGGCGATCATCTGCCACAAAGGCAGATCATAAGGACCGATCAATCGGGATATGCCATACCAGGCCCATGCCGCCCCCCAATCCAGCACCCGATAAAGCAAAATGACGCTGAGCGTCAGTCCCACTCCGGAATTCAGGGTCAGGCCAACCCCTTCGGCCAAGGCGCGATAGCGCTTTGCCGTTCCCGCGATGAAGTGCGAGATGAAGTCGCGTATTGCTTTCGGCAGCGCCTCCCAGCGCGAAACGGCGCGCGCCATGCGACCTTCCGTCAGCGGTCGTTCTCCATTGATGTCATAGCCGTAGACCAAGGCAGCAAGAGTTAGCCAAACGACGGGATAGAGCGCGTATAGGAAGAGCCCGCGCATTTGCTTGGAAAGAGAAATCGAAGCGGCTTCCGCAGTTGGTGGAAAAGCGGTGGCCGCTGCGGCATCGCCAACCGGGTTGAGAAAGCCGAGGAAATGTCCGACCGTTTCTGGAAGCCTGGCAACCCAGGAGCGAATATCGCCCTCCCAGGTGGAAACAACGTAGAGACCGATAAATGCCCAGTTCGCCTCGCAAACCACAATGACGATCGCCCAGATTGGACCCTTTGATCGCGTATGCATGAACTTTGCGAAGCGCCGAACTGCCCAGGCAACTGCAACCGAAATGAGCAACCAGGCACTACTGCCGAATTTCAGCGGCGCGTACTCCTCTCCCGCCAGCATCAGGTCGAGCGATAGTCGGGAATACTCTCTGACCGTATCACCCAGGAATCCCCAGGCTGCGTAGTAAGCAAAGAACGGCACGAGCGTCAGCGCAAGGATCGACGTAAAACCCGGCTTTGTGACCGTCTCTCCTGTTTCAGCTTCGGGTCGGGCGGCCGCGGCGCGCGAGGCAGCATCAAGTGCCGGTAATCCGGGCCGCACGGTTTCGAAAAGCCCGACGATGATCACTAGTTTGAGAAGCACGACAAGAGCCAGGGTAGACAAACCCGCCAATGCATTCAGCCGGCCGATCATGACGGCAAGTTCATTGAGAAGTGCGTTTCCGATCAGCCCAAGCAACCAGAGTGCCATCAGCTGCGGCCAGAAGCGCCATAACAGTTGCAACGTCAGCGATGGCAGCCGAAACAGGGGCCGGATCAGCGGGCTGGCGTGAGAGAGAGCCGTCATAAAACTGATAGTAGCAATCGAACCGCCGATCGCCAAGTCAATCTGTGATCTACAGGTCGAGAGAAGTGTCCATTGGAACTCGTGCATCTACAGGTCAAACATTGGACCGGTGCCGCCGAGGCCGATCGAGGATTCGATACGCTGAGAGCGCAAACTCCGCGCCTTCCAATGCTTTAACCCGCTATCAGGCTTTCATACGATCAATGGCGCGAAATAGTGATCCCATTTCAGGCCGATTGAAGCACGCTTGAGTAACTCTGCAGTTGATTCATAAAGCCACGGGGCGGGCTCAACTAAAGTCGAGCAGGCGCGTGCATCTCGCGTTCAGACGCAAGCCTTGGCTTTATCGACCATAACTGACAACTGCCTCGCACGTGTAGCGGATCGAGCGCACTGTGCTTGGGACTATCGCCAGTTCTGACTCGGCCTAGCTGAGACAATGACCTGCTCAGCGAGGGGGCACACAGTCGGCGGGGCGGGTTTCCGGACAATCCGGCAATACCAGAAGGCTCTCGACCCAGACCTGGCCACTATGTTGCCAATCGCCGGCACAAATGAGGCCTGCGATCAAGCGTTAAAGCTTTTGCCCTGCCATCAGAGGTTAGTCTGATGGCAGGGCGGACCGCCGACGGGTGGCAGTGGTATCGGCGATCGGGGCGATCACCCACTAGCCGGATAAATCTGCGTTGAACACGGACCTTGGTCTGATGGAGAGTGAAGTTTTTCTCCAACGTGGCGTCTGAGGCCGGCAGAATCGCATATTTACTTACACGAGCCGCAAAAGTGCCGGTTTCGCACATGAACGGCTCATCGACACCCCGCCGCATTGAGCCATAGCTCCAGAAATTTTCAGCGCTCGCTGGTCCAAATTTCGAGCAAATTCACTATGCCCTGCAGGATTTCAAGGTTGGCAACGCAATTTAGCGCAAGCCCGATCGCTTACCGCTTGCAGGTTAGGAGATGCCAAAGCGCGCTTTCAGCTGCCCACGACTCTAAAGCCGGGTAGACTGATCCAGCTCGCCATATCTTCCGAACGCCGCATCGAGCGTCTTACGATCGAGGCCAGTAAGCCAGGAGCTGAATGAGAGTAGTTCTGGATTAAGTTCGCGCATGAGGTTCAGATCGACAGGCTCTGCGAGCGGTCCATTCTCCAGGCTCGACGCCATGTGTGCGAGGTCAGTGTTGGCCGCCAATACTTCATCTGGAAACCGTGCATAGGCGATAGGGCGGCCAGCGGCTTTAGTCAAAGCAGCCCCGAGCTGGTTTCCTGTAACCTGGTCACCAGCAATCCTTATAGTAGTCCCCACGAAGCGCGATTTGTCTGAAAACAGTGCGACAACAATTTTCCCGATGTCATCCACCGCGATCAGCTGCATCGAATGATCCGGTCGGATCAGAGACGTCAGCCGGCCCTGATCCAGACCGAAGCCGGGGCGAACGAGCATTTCCATGAATATCGGCGGTCGCACAATGGTCGCCATCAGCGGCAGTGTGCGGATATGCGCTTCAATACGTGGCTTGGCGTCGAAACGCGGAACCCCGGTCGGCTTGTCGCCGACGCTTGCCCCTGAGGAATAGATGAAGTGATGGATATTGCTCGCTACTGCCAAGTCAGCGATGGATGTTCCGTACCGGACTTCGTCTTCCGCTGACAGATTGGACGGCAGGACGCTGAAGATGCCGTAAGCATCCTTCATTGCAGCGGCCAATATGTCGGTGCCGTCTAACGACCCGCGCACCAGTTCGACACCTTGTTTCCGCAGCGACGCCGACACAGGATGCATGGGATCACGAACAAGAGCGCGGACATTCCAGCCCGCTTTTAGGAGTGCCTTGGCAACCGATCCGCCTTGCCGGCCCGTCGCCCCCAAAACCAGGATCGGACGTCTGTGATTTGTCATGGGATACCCTCGTTCAGAACAAGGGCTATCCATATATACGAATTGATTCGCATCGGAAGACAGCACATTTCGTAGCCTCAGGCACAAGGATGATACGCTTTGGAAGAAATGGTCATTGCTACATCGGACGAACAGCCTGAGGGTGGACGCGGTTTCAAGCCGTTGCCATCGAACAGTATTTGCGGACGGCTCGGGGACAAATGGACCGTTCAAGTTCTTTGGCATCTGTCGTGTGCCGGCGCAGAGAGGCTTCGGTTCTCCGCACTCAAAAAAGAAATTGACGGGATCACGCAACGCATGCTGACGCTGGCGCTGCGAAATCTGGAGCGAGATGGCCTTGTTGCCCGTTACTACTTCCCTGAGGTACCGCCACGAGTCGAATACGAACTGACCGATATGGGGTCGGGAATGTTACGCGCCCTGGAGGGTATCAACTCCTGGCTCATGGAAAATTCGCCCAGAATTGAAGAAAATCGGCGCGTCTACGATGATGCCGAGCAACGATAGAGTGATTTCGGAGTGCGCGGCGAGAGCTTGAGGTTTGATCTCCCATGAGGTGACCGACGCTTTTTAAGCATATTCGCATAGGCGGCCCTATCCGACCATGTGGAGGTCCTCGCAGCGATCTACCGTGTCACCATAGTCGTGTTGATACACAGCTGGTCACAACAAGAGAAGCAATCGTCTCACCCAAACCAGGCCTCAAAACCACGCTCGGAGCCGGCGAGCGACGCGGTGAAAACCGCAATCGCGCCCTAGATAAATCAATAGGATGCACTTCGTAGTCCCATAAGCGACCACCGAACGCCGCGTCGCCCCTCGGGGTTGCCCGATCCCATTTCATCTGATTGACCAATGTTTCTTGGTTTTGACAAGCAGGCCGCATGGGTATCGTCGCTCAGCAAGTTCAGGTCCTCAATCCCTGCGGCAGTTGTGGACGCGGTGAAAATTGGGCGTTTTGGCCGCACAGATGTGATACAGCAACGAAACCTGATTGCTGACACCGAGGAGATGGATGCCCTCCACATTTCGAGGAATGAAGATTGTTGGCTCCGGGTGCGCCGTACCGGAAGCGCGATTGCTGTCGACAGAGATCGACGCCCGTCTTGGACAGGCTCCAGGCTGGACCGAACAGCATGTCGGGATCGCATCACGCCACGTCTGTCAGACCGAAGACCAGATCGACCTCGGTGAATTGGCGGCTAAGCGAGCGCTGGCAGCTGCCAACTATGCGGCGAGCGATGTCGACCTCTTGATTTTCGCGGCCGCCGTTCCCTATCAGTCCATCCCTGCAACCGCGCCGTTGTTGCAGAGACGGCTTGGCATCCCGGATGGGGCCTGCGCCGCCTTCGACGTCAACTCGACTTGTCTTAGCTTTCTAACGGCAAGCGACATCGCGGCCTCATTCCTTGCCGGCGACAGCTACAAGTGCTGCCTGGTCGTCTCCTCGGAAATAGCCTCCCGTGGCCTGCCATGGCAGACGGATCCGCTTGTTGCGGCCCTTTTCGGGGATGGGGCCGCAGCTGCCCTGTTCGCTCCGGGAGACGGGCCTGCTGGTATTCTCGCCGCTCGCATGGAAACCTATCCATCCGGCTATGAAGACTGTGCGTTGGGCGCAGGCGGGACGCGATATGATTTTCACAAGGATCCCGAGGCCTTCGCGCGCCATGCTGTATTTGAGATGGATGGGCGCGCGCTCTTCCGCCATACGATTTCCTATTTCGAGAAATTTCTCGAACGTCTGCTTGCTGCGGCCGGATGGCGACGCGACGACGTCGATCTTGTCATTCCGCACCAGGCAAGTCCCATCGCCCTGGCGCATCTGGCCGATCGATGTGGCTTCGGTGAGCAGCGCATTGTCAATATTATGCGTGACCACGGCAACCAAATCGCAGCCTCCATACCGACGGCCCTCGATATCGCTCGCTCATCGGGCCGGCTGACCGACGGCATGAAGATGCTCATGCTGGGCACGTCGGCAGGACTTTCGCTCGGCGGCCTTGCCATGATCGTTTGATTTCCATGCGGGTGATCGTCAGCGGCGCAACGGGATTTCTGGGAGGCAGGCTTTGCACCCTGTTGCGGGAGCTTGGCCATGACGTGGTCGGCCTTGGCCGAAATACCGATAAGGGTCGTGATCTCGAGACAGGTGGAACGCGGTTTGTCAGCGTCGATGTCACTCAATCGCCAAGTGAATCCGTACTGAATGAGCTCGGCAGTGCCGATATCTTCGTCCATGCGGCCGGGCTCTCGTCGGCCTGGGGTTTGAGAGAGGCTTTCCAGCAAGCAAATGTTGCGGGCACCCGCCATGCGATGGCGATGGCGCGGGCAGCAGGTGTACGCCGTTTCGTCTTCATCTCGTCGCCGAGCGTCACCTTCCGATTTTGTGATCAGGCGGACCTACACGAGGACGCCCCGCTTCCCAAACCTGTCAACGCCTATGCCCACAGCAAACAAATCGCCGAGAGCGATGTGCTTGCGGCGTCCGATCTCTCCCCGATCATCTTGCGGCCCCGCGCCATCTACGGACCTGGCGACGTAGCGCTACTGCCAAGGCTGATCAGGGCGGCGGCAAAGGGTCCGCTGCCTTTGCTGCGTGGTGGCCGCGCGTCCACCAACCTCACCCATGTCGACGATGTCGCGCAGGCGATCCTCTGCGCGATAGAAGCCTCGCCACAAATCGCCGGGCGGATCTACAATATCGCTGGAGATGAAGCCCTGCCCTTGCGCCTCATCATCGAAAGTGTCGCGGCAAAGGCTGGAATTGCGGTTCGGTGGCAAACCATCCCCTGGCCGTTGGCGCTAAGTGCGGCGCGCTTGGCGGAGGCGATAGCCCGGCTGCAGCGCAACAGGCCGGAACCGGTCATTACCGCCTATGCTCTTGGCATTCTCGCCTTCACGCAGACGCTCGATATTTCGGCGGCGCGGCGGGAAATCGGCTTTCGGCCGCAGATCCGTTTTGCGGAAGGGCTGGCTCGAACCTTCCGCGGAGGTGCCGGGCGATGAGCGGTCCCTTGTTTATCAACGGTGCCGTCATACGCGCGCCCGAGCGACTGGTCCTGCGTGGCGGACGATGGACCTTCATCGACATCGCGGTGCGCTACGGACTGTGGCGCCATCCCCAGCTTGGAGCAGTGCTGATCGACACGGGATACACCAAACGCATCACCGAGGGCCGCGAGCGCTCCCGGGCCATGAAGCTCTATAACGCTATTCTGAGACCTCGCCTTATCGAGGAGGCCTCCCCGGTCGCCACTCTGGGAAACCAAGGGATCGGACCGGAGGATGTCACCTATATCATCGTCACGCATTTTCATGCGGACCACATCGCCGCCCTTTGTGATTTTCCCAGAGCTCGGTTCCTCGCAGATGGAGCGGCCTACGCGAGACTGTCCGCCATGACTTACCGGCAGCAATTGCATAACGGCTTTTTTCCGGAGTTGCTTCCCGCGGATTTTCGCGATCGGTTGATCTCTGTCGATAGCCGGCCATCGGTCGCCCTCCCCTATGCTCTTGGGGACGGCTACGATCTCTTTGCGGATGGCTCTTGTCTTGCCGTGCCGCTGCCCGGTCATGCACTCGGCCATTTCGGATTGCTTTGGCCAAACATGTCGCCGGCATTGCTCTACGCAACCGATACGCAATGGCTGCTTCGTGCGGTTAACGAAGAGCGCGCTCCGTCGGGGCCAGCGCGGCTGATCTACAGCGACCGCGATGCGGCGGCAGTGTCGATGGAGAAGGTCAGACGCTTCGCCGCGCAAGGCGGCAGGGTCATACTTTGCCACGAACCATCCAATCCCACCGCCTTTGGCGGAGAGCGGTCATGAGGCTTGTCCGCCAGCCCGTTCCCATTCTGCGGCTGATCGCGTCATTTGTGCGCACGCGCCTGCTGACGCGCCGTATGAAGACGCGGGCCGACGTCGAAGAATGGCAACGACGACGCATCCGCAGCTGGCTGCGCCATACCGTGAGCTCGACGGGCTACTATCGCGACCGAAACGTTGACGAACTCGACGACTTACCGATCGTCGACAAATCGATCGTGATGGCGGCGTTCGAGCAGTTCAACAGCGCCGGATTGTCAAGTGCCGAAGGCTGGCGGCTATTCAACAGCAACCAACAGCGAGACGGATATATTATCGGCGCCAGCACCGGAACCAGCGGCAATCGCGGACTGTTCGTCATCACCAATGCCGAACGATACGAATGGTTGGGCGTGATGCTTGGCAAGCTGCTCCCCGCCTTTCCCTTCGAGACGGCACGGATCGCGCTGATCCTGCCGCTGCACACGGCGCTTTATGATTCAGCCAATCGGACAAGGCGGCTCAATCTCGAATTTTTCGATCTGCGCCGAGGCGTGGCAGCAATCGCGCCGGAGATTGTCGGCTTTGCGCCGGACACCATCATTGCACCGCCGAAAGTTCTGCGTTGGCTGGCTGAGCAGGACCACACATTAGCGCCGAAACGGCTCTTCAGCGCCGCCGAGATCCTGGATCCTGTCGACAGAGAAGTCATCGAGAGACGCTACCGAACAAAGCTCGGTGAGATCTACATGGCGACTGAAGGTCTGCTTGCGACCAGCTGCGCTCACGGCACCTTGCATCTTGCCGAGGATGTCATGCATTTCGAATTGCAGCCCGTGCCGGATAGTGACCTCGTGTCACCGGTCGTTTCCGACTTTACCCGCCGGACACAAGTGGTCGCCCGCTACCGGATGAACGACCTGTTGCGCATGCGGACAGGAGCCTGTTCCTGTGGCTCGCCCCTGCGTGCCGTGGCCGAAGTCATCGGCCGCTGCGATGACATTTTCGAACTTCCGCGGACGCCGGGTGCCAGGTCTGTTCCGGTCACGCCCGATGTGCTTCGCAACGCAATTCTGGACTCAGATCGAAGTATCACCGATTTCCGCCTTCTCCAGACCGGACCTGACGAGCTGCAGTTGATATTGCCGGATACGGTCTCGCCGGGCGCTGTCATTGCCGCAGAAATGGCGCTTGCGCGGCTCCTGCAGAAACTCGGCACCCAACCGCACATCTCGACTGAGAAACGGATCCTGTTACCGCCTGCCGTTAAGCTGCGCCGTGTGGAGCGGCGGTGGCATGCCCCAAGGAGCAGCGAATGAAGACCGTTCTGATTACCGGCGCACGTGCACCGGTTGCTCTGCACTGGGCGCGGCTGCTGCACATGGCGGGCAATCGCGTCATCCTTGCCGATAGCCATCGCTTTGCGATGGCGCGGGCGACGCGTTTCAAGGCCGCCTACGTTCGACTGCCCGAGCCTCGCAATGCGCTTCAGACCTATGCCAAGGCCGTTGAACGCGTCGTCAAAGACTATGATTGCGATCTCGTCCTTCCGACCTGCGAGGAAATCTTCTTTCTGGCGGCTGCTCGTGACGAAATTGGCGCCGTGATACCGCTTGTCGCACCGCCCCTCCAACTCCTCGCCCGCGTGCACGACAAATATAGCTTTGCCATGATAGCGGCAGGCTTCGGTGCAGATCCACCGAAGACAACGCTGCTGCGCAATTCGAGCGACCTTGACGCCTGTCGGAGTGCAAGTAAGGATCTTGTCTTCAAACCGGTCTGGTCGCGATTTGCAGAGCGCGTCTTGATCAGGCCCAGATCCGCTGAACTCGACCGAATTCTGCCCTCGCGGACCGATCCCTGGGTGGCACAGACCTTCCTGCCGGGGGAAGAGCTGTGTTGTTGGGCACTGGCAAGAGACGGAGAAATTCAGGCCCTGCAGGCTTACCGGCCGCTCTATAGGGCCGGTAAAGGTGCAAGCCTTGCCTTCGAACCTGTTAGCAACCCGCATATCCGTCGTTTCGTGGCCGGCTTCGTTGGCGCGAATGGGTGGACTGGCCAGATCTCCTTCGATTTCCGTCATGACGCCCAGGGCCGGTTGTCGGTTATCGAGTGTAATCCAAGAGCGACAAGCGGATTGCACTATTTCGGCGCTGCGGACGGTCTCGCAGAAGCCCTTGTTGCCGGTCATTCGGCAAATGCGTCGCTGACCGGAGCGATGACGCTGCCGCTCGCAATGCTTTGCTACGGTCTACCGGCGGCTATACGCGACCGGGCGCTCCGGCGATGGTTCGGCGATTTCCGCAGCATGGGCGATATCGCAGCCTGGCCCGGCGATCGATCGATGCTGCGAGCGCAACTGCAGGCTCTGGCCGAAATAGTCTGCGTCGCAGCCCTCAGACGCACCGGGCTCAAAGCTGCAGCAACTGCCGATATCGAATGGAACGGCGAACCACTCGGCAGATAGAAGATCCGCCTTAGAGTTCCATCACCAATACAGTCGGCTTTTCAGCAACGTCAGGCCTCTGTCCCGCGAGAATGGCATCGATATGCGTGCGCATGATGTCGAGTGGTCCAATCATCGGCCGGCGTTGACCAAACAGCCTGCGGTTCTTTTCAGCTGCGTGAAGAATATGCTGGTCCTGGCGTAGGGCGATGCGGAAGAACGGCTTGAATAAGAGCGCCTTCAGATAACCGAAGTTCCGCTGCCGCGGACCAGACAGAATACCAAAGCCGTGCACCATGTCGTCGGTTTCCTGACGCAGGTGAAAGGTCGTCGCCAGGTTGATCGACTTCGCACCCCAGAATTCCAGCTCGGCGATGCCAGGATAGCGGAAACGACCGATGCTGATCGAGCGCTCGCCTTCAAGAAGCCGACTGACAAGCCCTTCTTGCTTCGGCTCGCCCACATAGCGCGCCTCGACCCAACCGTCGCCACCGGTCACGGTTACGGTCACCCGGTAACGTTTGGCGCTCAACCCCCGTAAAATCCCCCTATGCGTGAAATGGGTGTGCGTCGCGTCCAGAATGTTTTCAGCCACTTCGGCCAGCGACGACGTGACCCGGCTTTCGACCGTCATCGACACCGTATCGGCTGCAGCAAGCACAGTGGTATAAGGGATCGCATCGACGGCGTGTGCCGAAAAGAAGACCAGCCCGTCTTTCTCGCAAACGCCATAGGATGGCACAAGTGTCCGAGGGATCGCCCCGACCAGGCCCGGCATGGCCTTGCATGCCCCGGCACCATCGAACCGCCAACCGTGATAGGGACATTCGATTGCACCATCGACAACACGCCCATGCGACAGAGGCGCTGAGCGATGCGGGCAGATATCCGCCAGACAATGGAGCTTGCCATCCGCACGGAACAGGACAAATGCCCTGCCCCCCACCAATACCCGCAGGGGCTTATTGCGGACCGCCCTTGATTGGGCGATCGCGACCCATCCTTCGATTTTCTGATCGCTCAAAGCCTGTAGTTCCTCATGATCGGGATGCCTACTTTTTGCAGTATGGTCCGCACAATTGCCGCGGCGCCACGGCTCTTCCATGACAAGTGTCGATTGTAAATTGCACTATACTCGATCGCGGGAGCGCCGCCACGGTTCCGCTTGAATGAAGCCGCTCCAGCGCTCATGTTGTATAGCAGCCGATGTTCCCTGGCGCGCTGCAACCCGATCGCCATCAGGCGACGATAGAGGCCAGCCTTCGCGTCGATTGTTGTGTCGTAGCCGACCACCGGCGCCGACATGACGTCACCTCGATCGAAGAAGCCGATGATGCCGTCGAGCTGCCCGTCGCGATTGCGGAGACCGCAAAACTGCAGGATGCCAGCCTCATACATCTGTTGCAGCCACAAGGCCGAGTATTGAGGATTCAAGCTGGTATATTTCTGGAGATAGAGCTTCGCGTAAAGCAGCTCGATACGCTGAAAATCCGCGGGCGCAATGTCTTGGTGCTCGACGACGGTGAGGTCGTGCTGGATCAGAAGCGCCATGTCGCGCCTTTCATCGCGGTGGACCCGCACCTGCTCTTTGCGGCAGTCAAAGAGGTAGACCTGCCGAGCTGGATAGAGCCCGTAACCGCAGGCACGGAAGTCGGTAATTGTTGGCCGATCGCTGACGTCGTTCAGCGAGCGCCAGACGATCGCCTTGCCCGGATGGGACGTGAGCAGTTCCTGTGTCACCTGCTGGATCTCGAGACAACCGAGAGTGCAGCCGATGTTGGTTGCCATCAGCCAGTTGTTGGGCTGAACCTGATGATCGAACCCTGTCGCTTGCATCAAGGGCATCGCAAGCCTCAGAAAGCCGTTCAGTATTTGCATCGTGGCCGGGCTTTCGGCCAGATTGCGCAGCTCCTCGCGGGCATAGTCGATATAGGCGACGCTTGGACAGCAAAGATAGCAGGTTGGCGACCGTCGCCAATCATTGATCGTGAGTGGCAAGAGCTGCGACCCGGCTCGGACCATCGTCACGATCGTATCCAGATTGCCGATCAATGCCGATGCCGGATGAGCCTTGAATGCCCGCACCATCTCTTCAGCCTGAAATGCCGTCGCGCGCGTAGAGATCATCGTCGTGGAAATAGCGGCCATGTCGGGACTGTGTCACTGTCTCACGCGATCAACAATCGCAAGAGGGCGGTATCGATTGAGAATGGCAAGCTTGGCAGTAAGATCGAAGACCGAATCATGGCGTGGCACACCCAGCGTGTATTCGCTCACTCTGTAGCATACTTGCCCTGGACCATCATCATGAGAGCCAAAAAGAAAACCGCGCCTTCGAGGAGGGCGCGGTGAAATCTTTATTCTGCGTGTCACTCGGCGGCAGACGCCGAAGCTCCTCATCAGCCCTTGAACAGCGACAGGATCGACTGGCTCGAGGAGTTGGCGATCGAGAGGGACTGAACGGCGAGCTGCTGCTGCGTCTGCAGAGCGGACAGCTTGCTGGATTCCTGTTCCATGTTGGCATCGACCAGCTTGCCAACGCCCGACTGGATCGAGTCGGAGAGCGAGGAAGCGAAGCTCGTCTGCAGGTTGATACGAGCCGAGATCGAGCCGAGGCGCGAGTTCATGCTGACGATCGAGTTCAGAGCGGTCTGAACCATGTTCAGGGCGCTGGAGATCTGGCCGGAGGTCATCTTGCTGATGTCAAGGCTGAAGACCGAATACTGGGTGCCGCCAATGGACGTCTTGCTGCCGAGAATGCCCGATGCCGTGTCGATCGCACCGTTGTTCGCGCCGAACAGAACGTTACCGGTCGCGCCGGTGTCGAACTTGTAGTTGGTCGAGCTGACCGAAACCGTGCCGTTGGTGCCGCGGATAAAGGAGGAGACGACCGAGGCCGAGCCACCGTTCTTAGCCATGACCCAGTTTTCGCCGTTGAACGAAGCCGACTGGGCAACGCTCTGCAGCTGCTGCTGCAGCTGGCCGATTTCTTCCTGAACCGACTTCTTGTCAAC